>NZ_CP166251.2:600000-935000 GCF_041281685.2 Sulfitobacter rhodophyticola
CAGCACGGCCATTTCCGGCTCACTTTCGACGTTGAACTGGCGAATGCCGCCTTCAAGCGCCAGTCTGATCTCATCCCGCGTCTTTCCGACGCCGGAAAAAACGATCCGCTCTCCTGGCACACCGGCGGCGCGCGCGCGGCGATATTCGCCGCCTGACACCACATCCATACCCGCGCCCGCCTGCGCCAGCGTCCGCAAGACGGCCTGATTGGAGTTGGCTTTCATCGCATAGCATACCAAATGGTCCATCCCCGCCAGCGCTTCATCGAACAGCCGGAAATGCCGCAGCAGCGTCGCGGTTGAATAGACGTAGAAAGGCGTGCCAACTGCAGCCGCAATGTCGGTAATGGCGACGTCTTCGGCGTAAAGCGCGCCGTCGCGGTACAGGAAATGATCCATAGTCTTTTTGGCCCTAAATACCCCGGTGCCGCCTATTTGACGGGCGCTGACCTCAAGAACAGGTACAGCGGCAAGCCGCAAGACACCCCGATGCAAAACGTCGCGGGGATGGCGATCAGGGCCAGCCAGTTCCGCCGCACCGCGACTTCCGCGACGATCCAGACCGTCAGCGTGACAGCCGCGATGGTCAGATCCCAGACCAGCCCGCTGGCCGCAGCGTTGACATGCCAGGCATCGACCATGGCCATCAGGTCATAGCCGTTTTCGTTGAACCAGCTGATGAAGTAATACATCGGGTGGATGGCACCCCAGATCGCGAGGGCAAGGAAGATCATGCGCAAGGGTGACATCCTAGAACGATCCCACCACGCCGACACGCAGATCACCTGAAATGGTGACACCGGGTTCGGGTATGATCGGCCCATGCCGGGGATGAACCCTGTCGCCCGGTTGCGGTGGTGGCCCGCCACAGGCGCTCAAGGCTCCAACCAGCGCCAGAAGAAGCGCACCGCGCATCACAGCCCCAGTCCCAATCCGAACGTGACGGGCCCCCGGGTCGCGGCGACATGCGTCGTGGCTCCGATGCCGTGATTGGACAGGGTGATCGTGCTGTTCATCGTGGGCTGGATCGGCTCCCCGTCCGCGCCGCAGGCAGCAACCGCGGCCAGAGCCATCATCGCGACGAGTACTCTCATCCCAGAATTTCCTTCCAGCGTTGCACTTGGCGGCGCACCTGTTCGGGCGCGGTCCCTCCGTAAGACATACGTGAGTTTACCGAATTTTCCACGCCCAGCACGTCAAAAACATCCCCGGTTATCCCATCGTGCACCGATTTCATCTGCGCCAAGGTCAGATCGGGAAGGTCGCAGCCCGCCTTTTCCGCCATACCCACAAGGCTGCCAGTGATGTGATGTGCGTCGCGGAACGGCAGGCCCAGCACCCGCACCAGCCAGTCGGCCAGATCGGTCGCGGTGGAAAAGCCGCTGCCTGCTGCCGCCGCAAGGCAGTCGCGGTTGGCGGTCATGTCGCGCACCATGCCGTCCATCGCCGCCAGCGCCAGCATCAGGTTGTCGGCGGCGTCGAACACCTGTTCCTTGTCCTCCTGCATGTCCTTTGAATAGGCTAGCGGCAAACCCTTCATCACCATCATCAGTGCTGTCTGCGCCCCAAATATCCGCCCCACCTTGGCCCGGATCAGTTCAGCAGCGTCCGGGTTCTTTTTTTGCGGCATGATACTGGACCCGGTGGAGAACCGGTCCGACAGAGTAACAAATCGGAATTGGGCCGACGACCAGATCACCAGCTCCTCCGCAAAGCGGCTCAGATGCATCGCGCAAATGCTGGCGCAGGACAGAAACTCCAGCGCGAAATCCCGGTCGCTGACGGCGTCCAGGCTGTTGGCGGCAGGGCGGTCAAAGCCCAGCGCCTGTGCCGTCACGTCGCGGTCGATGGGAAAGGACGTGCCCGCCAGCGCCGCGGCCCCCAGCGGGCTTTCGTTCATCCGCGCCCGCGCATCACGTACCCGGCCCAGATCGCGGCCAAACATCTCTACGTAGGCCATCATGTGGTGGCCCCATGTGACAGGCTGCGCGGTTTGCAGGTGGGTAAACCCCGGCATGACCCAGTCCGCCCCGGCCTCTGCCTGCCCGATCAAGGCCGTGATCAACGCCAGCAATCCGGCCTCAAACGCGTCCAACTGGTCGCGCACCCAAAGCTTGAAATCGGTGGCGACCTGGTCGTTGCGGCTGCGCGCGGTGTGCAGGCGGCCCGCAGGCTCCCCGATCAGGTCTTTCAGCCGCGCTTCCACATTCATGTGAATGTCTTCCAAGGCCGTCGAAAACGCGAAATCGCCTGCCTCGATCTCTGACAAGATCGTGAGCAAGCCTTCCCTGATCGCCTCCGCATCGCTACGCTCAACGATGCCTGTGTCGGCCAACATGGCGGCATGGGCACGTGAACCGGCAATGTCCTGCGCTGCCATCCGCTTGTCGAACCCGATCGAGGCGTTAATTGCCTCCATGATCGCATCGGGACCGGCGGCGAAACGGCCGCCCCACATCTTGTTTGCGTCTTTGTCGCTCATCGTGCTGCCCTTTGGAGGGGAAAATGAAGAAACTGCTGTTGGCTTTCGTGTATACGGCCCTTCTCGCGGGTGCAAACCCTGCCTTGGCGGGGGGCGAGGACATCCTTCAGCTGCGCACCGGCGATATGAAAAAGCTGGTGGTGCATGGCACGCCCGTGGCCACCTCAAGCGCTGCGTTTGATCTGGAAGATGGGGCCGGCAAAGGCACCTTGGAGGATTACCGGGGCAAGTATGTCCTGCTGAATTTTTGGGCAACGTGGTGCGCCCCTTGCCGCAAGGAAATGCCGGAACTCGACGCGCTTCAAAAGGAACTGGGCGGTGATGATTTCGAAGTGCTGACCATCGCAACAGGCCGCAATTCCCCCGAAGGCATCAAGAAGTTCTTTGCGGAAGCAGGTGTCAGCAATCTGCCGCGCCATCAGGACCCCAAGCAGACGCTGGCCAGCCAGATGGGTGTCTTCGGCCTGCCGATCACCGTGATCATAGACCCCGAAGGCCGCGAGATCGCGCGGATGCGGGGCGATGCAAACTGGCACAGCGACAGTGCCGTGGCGATTATCAAGACGCTGATCGGGGATGGGGCGGAAGGCTGATTTCCCGTGTTCGTTGAAGGTGCGTGAATTTCGCTATTGTATTTGTTGTTGGTGGCGGATCGTGGGTTTGCGGGACAAAGCAGACCTTAGGTTTTTCCTCGTTGCTGGCGCGGCATCGGTTCGCACATGAGGCGTGCTTCTTGCAGCGTTTCAACCGATGTCGCGGAAGCGGACATTGTTTACTCGATTCGGACGTCTGATCCAAACCGCCCATTTTCACGACCTGGCGTTTGCACTCGAAAGAGGTGGACAAATCGACGACTCGCAGCGGCAGCTCTTAGGTTCGCTTCAGCCAGCACCCTCTCTCATCCATGCTCTCAACGCGACGAAGCGAACTACGGCAATTGTATCTTTGCCCGAGCGAAAGGATCTCATGCAGTGGTGGCCATGCCGGTGTTCGAGTGTACTCAACTCGCGACAGCGATTGACTTTTTGGGGTCGTGAAACGGGATCGGCACGATAATTGCGCCTCGCGTTTCGCCCAGTTTATCCACCTTAAGCTCTGTTCCAATGCCCGAATGTTCAACACCCAGCAGTCCTAGCGCGATATTCTTGTCAAGCCGAGGGGAATAGATCGCTGAGGTCACTGTTCCGACCTGTGCGCCATCTTTCATGACCGGCCAGAAATAATCATTAGAGCCGACGAATGGATCCCCCTCAATCTCAAGGCCCACAAGGCGCTGCGAGACTCCCTGTTCCTTGATCCGGGTAAGCGCCGCCTTGCCGATGAAATCCGCCTCCATATCCAGATTGACCAGCCGGTCCATATTCAGCTCGTAGGGATTGTTCGCCAGGTTCATGTCGGCATGATACGACAACATGCCCGCTTCAATTCGGCGGATGCTGGAGGTGTGGCCCGGCTTGAGGCCCAGCGGTCCGCCCGCGGCCATGATATGTTCCCAAAGCCTGTCCCCGGCCGATCCGTCGCACAGGAAAATCTCGTAGCCCAGTTCGCTCGACCAGCCGGTGCGGGAAATGATCAGGGGAACGCCGTCCCAATCGTATTCCATGAACCAATAGTACTTCAGGTCTGTCGGGGCATCGCCAAAGGCTGCACGCAGCACCTCGCGTGATTTGGGGCCCTGCAACTGCAGGGGCGAGACGTCGGGTTCGCTGATCTCGACATCCATCCCGGAATTCAATGCCACGCCACGGGCCCACAGCAACACGTCACTGTCAGCGATGGAAAGCCAGAAACGATCCTCGGCCAATTTCAGCAGGATCGGGTCATTGATGATGCCTCCGTCCTGATCGGTGAGGATCACATATTTGCACTGTCCGACCTGGCATTTGGACAGGTCACGACATGTGAGCATCTGGGTGAATTTCGCGGCATCCGGTCCCTTGATCTCGACCTGGCGCTCAACCGATACGTCGCATAGAATCGCCTCATTGACCAAATTCCAGAAGTTCGTTGTTGAACAGCCGAAATCGCGGGGGATGTACATGTGATTGTAGACCGAAAAGCCCTTGGCACCCCAACGTAGTGCGGCGTCAGAATAGGGGGATTTGCGGACCTGGGTGCCGAAACTGAATTCGGCAAAGTCTAGTTCGTGGGCCATGATATGTATCCAGTCAGGGGTTGTGGGTCAGGCTTTCTGGCGAACCAGATCGCGAAGTTCTTTTTTCCGGATCTTCCCGGTGGTTGTTTTGGGCAGTTCGCCGAAGATCACTTTTTTGGACGCATGTATCCTGCAAGCTTTTATTGGCGTGGGCGAACAATTCGCCTTCGGTCACTTAGCTTTGCCAAATCCCATAATAGGGGCAATGGTGCCTGCATCGCATCTGACAGGGCGTTGATAAATTTGGGGGCGTTCAGCCTCAGGACGGCGATGCCGTCTTGATCTCTGCGGAGGATGAGGCTGTTGTTTTCCAGTGTTCCGGCCATGACTTACTCCAATCTGCCCCCGGCCTTTTTCCACGCGCCGACACCGCCCGACAAGTTCACGACGGGCGAAAGGCCCATCTGCATGGCCACCTTCGCCGCCATGGCCGACCGTCCGCCGGATGCGCAGTAAAAGACATAGGTCTTGTCCTGATTGAATTCGGGTTTGTGTGCCGGGCTGTCGGGATCGATGTGAAATTCCAACATGCCGCGCGACGATGCGACCGCACCGGGAATGATGCCGGTCTTCGCCTGTTCCGTGCCATCGCGCAGATCGACGAAGACATGATCGGGCGCGCCGATCAGGCCCATCGCCGCCTCAGCACTGATTGCGGGCACATCCGCCATTGCCTCTTTCACGATGTCTTTGGACGTCTTGGTAATGGTCTGCGGCATTTCCGGGTTCCTTTTTTGGATGGCATTAGGGCGCTTCCGTCAAATCTGAAGGTCAAGGCGTGGCTTCCAGAACGGCCGGAACAGCTCGATTTTGGGGCAACGGTTCATCACCACATGCAGACCGGCGTCTTCTGCCATTTTCGCGGCTGCATCGTCGTAGACGTCGATTTGCCCCCACAACACTTTCGCACCGATGGCTATTGCCTTTTCAGCGATGCCGTAGAATTCTTCCTTTGGGCGAAAGACTTCGACCATATCGACCGGACGGTCGATGTCTTCCAGCGAATGATAGACCGGAATGCCCCGGATTTCCTTGAGTTTCGGGTTGGGGTTCACCGGAATCATGTCGTAGCCCGTTTCGTGCAGTACCCGCAGGACGCCATAGCTGAACTTGGTCTTGTCGGCGCTGGCCCCGACCATGGCAATGGTCTTTACCGATTTGAGGATACCGGCGAGGTATTTCGGATCGTAATCATAGAGCGCGTCCAGAGCAGTAGCGGGCATGGATCAAACCTCCCTTGGGATTGCAATTCCCGCCTTAAGCTCGTGCGGCTCCAGCGGGTCGAGGAATGGGTTGCGGTAGAGTTTGTCGTGGCTTTCCACACCGATTTCCAACGTGCAGTCGGTGATAGCACGGGCGACACAAAGCAGGACGTAGCCATTGTTGATCTGACGATTGTTGAGAGCCACCTGCCTACGCTGATCCACCTCACCGGCAGTCAGCTTGGCCGCGCAGGTTATGCAGCCACCGTATTTGCAACCGTAAGGCAGGTCGACGCCTTGTTCACGCAGGGTGTCGAGCAGCGGGCGACGCGCCTCAACCTGATAAGTTGCGTCTTCGCGGTTGGCGATTGTGATGGTGCGCATCTCGCTCAAAGCCAGATATCGCTGGTGCAGTCGCCACCGGGATAGCGGGTTTCGTGGCATCGGCTCGGACCATTGGGTTCCTTGCCAAAATCGACGATAAAATCCTCATTGATCTTCATGCCACCGTTTTCTACATCGCAGTCGATCATCACCATGACACCGCCCTGGGTGCGGATCTCGGGGTAGAACTGGTTGTCCCATGTGCTGAAAAGCGAGGTGGTGACATAGAGCCGCTTACCGTCGAGCGAAAGTTGATACATCTGCGGCCCACCCGCGACTTTGACGCCGTTGACCACCGGCGCTTTGCCCAGCAGCCCCCCCATGTAGACTTGCCCAGTCAGCACCGGATTGTGTGGATCGCTGATGTCGTATTGGCGCATGTCGCCGTGCAGCCAGTTGTTCAGATAGAGGTACTTGTCGTCCATCGAGACAAGGATCGCGCTCATGACGCCGGGAATGGGGATCGGCCATTCGGGGTGCGGCTCGTTCTCGATGTCGATGATCTTTTCCCACTCCCACTTGCCCGCATCCGATTTCCAGAAATGGATCACGTTGGCTGACAGGGCTGCGCCGCAAAAGCCGTGGGTGCTTTCAGGATTGTGGTGGAACTTGACCTCCAGTGGGATCAAACCGTCCTCGCCCAAATACATGGTCTCAACCGGCTTGCGCGCCTCGAAGTCCCAGATGTGCAGGCGGCGACCGTATTTCAGGTGTCCAACCTCTTCCAGATCAAAGCCCGGCATGAATGTATTTGGCGCGGCCCATTCGGATGACACCATCACGTTGTGCCGCGGCTGATACCAGAAATCATAGCTGAACGGGATGTCGCCCATGGTTTCTTCCCAGCGCCCGACGATCTCGAAATCCTTGTTGAGATGCAGGTATCCGCCGGGCGCTTCACCCTGCGCGTCGCCGAGGAAAGAGATGATGATTTCCGAGCCCAGGCAATGCACGGTGTGCGGCCCGCTTAGATTTGTCTTTGACTTTATTTCGGCCCCGTCGATGATTTTGTGCAAGCGTGGCGCAAAGGGGTCAGTGGCTGTGTCGATGACATGGATGTTGTTTGACCGCACGCCGGGCACCAGCAGGTACTTGCGCGACATACCCGCGTCATCATGGCACGACGAACATGCGTTCCACCCCATATGGTGCAATTCGTCCCCAATGCCCGGCATCTCAAGGCGGTGGATCACTTGGCTATAGGTCGGGCTGTCGGGGTCAGCATCAACTGTCGCAAGATAGTCCGGTTTCTGGATGCCTGTGCCGGTGTAGATGGCAATTGTATAAAGCAGTTTCTCGCGGGGGGCCTTGATGGCCTCGGCGGGGCTGGCGTAGCCCGGCCCGCAGCATGCACCGTCCATCATCACATTCCTCCCTTGCGATCATATTGCGATTCTCGTACTTCGATAAGTAGATTCTCACAAGGCAAAAATATGCATCTGGAACGCCTGACTAGCATCCTCGAAATTGTCGGACAGAAGGGTGCCGCAACCGTGGCCGAGATTTGCGCACATGCCGACCTGCCAAAACCTTCCGGCTACAGACTGGTACAGGACCTTGTCTCTGTCGGGCTACTGGCACCATCGGGACGCGGCCAATTTGTTATCGGCACGCGACTAAAACGGATCACCCATAGCGACCTTTCTGACAAAGCCCTCGTGGAAATGATCGCGCCTGTTTTGACCCAAGCTGCAGCGGAATATGGTGCCGCTTTCTTTTTGTCGCGCCTGCGCGGGGATCGGGTTGAGATCATACACGTGACGACGCCCAGTAATGGCGTGTCCTATATGCATCCCGGGGTAGGCAAACGGCCGTTGCATGCGTGTTCGTGCTCCAAGGTGATTGCTGCATTCTCACCTGAGCTGTGGTCGAAACAAGATCTGAATGGACAACTGAAGAAATACACCGAAAGCACCATCACTTGTCTTCAGGATTTGGAGGTGGAACTCGAAACTATTCGGAAACGTGGATATGCCGAATGTATCGAGGAACTTGAACGCGGCATCTGCTCTGTCGCGACCACCTTGGCCGAGACGGGACCGGGTGCTACGCTATCGATCGGTGCTACGGGGTCCATGCGTGTTCTGACCGGCGCGAGGCGAGAAGAAATTGGTCAGAAACTCATAGCGATGTCGCGTGAGCTGTCCAACACCTTTGGCTGGACTGAAACTGACGCCAGCCGGAAAGCGGGATAGGGTCGAAATAATGACCGATGGTCGCAACGCAGGTTTATTCCGTATCCTTAAAAACGCTGTTGAATGGGGGAGAGACGAGAGGGATCAGGATTGCAAAATCAATGCTTGGGACCTTTTTCGCGATCAACGTCAGGCCCGCATTCAGAAAAGCCTTTCTGGACGCGCGTTTCTTTGAAGCACAAAGTATCATCAGTGAAGAGCCGGGGTTTTCCAGTTTCAGGCCATGGTGGATGCCGCCAATCCGAACCGTTTCTAGTTCTACGAAGCATTTAGGGTAGAAGCCGCTGTACAGGCACATCGGGATCTTGAACCGCACCGGGTTTGCCGGGGGCCGATTGATTTAGGTTGCGCGACCACGTCTGATCATTCCAGAGCGGCGTAGCAATTCGTCTCTGCTTCTGCTGGCGAAATTCTTCTGATGGTTTCCAGCAGGCGGCGATTGTTGAACCAGTCGACTCATTCGAGGGGGGGCGTATTCTACGGCATCGAAGCTGCGCCATGGCCCAAGACAGTGAATGACTTGTGCCTTGAAAAGGCGGTTGATCGTCTCGGCCAAGGCGCTGTCGAAACTTTCGCTGGCGCTGCCAACAAAGGGGTCAATGCCGACTTTGGCGAGCCGTTCGGTGTATTTGATCGACAGATGCTGGGATCCGCGATCCGAATGATGCACCACTCTAAAGTCAGGCTGTCACTGATGAACAGCCTGTTCGAGAGCATCGAGCACGACCCCGGCATGGCCCGTCCGGCTCACCCGCCAACCGACGATGCGGCGCCTCGCACCAATGGAAGCGAAGCGTTGGGATCCGGCATTGATGTCAGGCAACGACTTCTGTCTGCGCGCGGGCCTCTTGAAGCAACCAATCACAAAACTGCTCTACTGGCTTTGATTGTTTTTCGCCCTTGGGAACGATCAGATGGTACGCAAAAGAGGTCTCGAAATTCCGCCCAAACGGGTTTACCAGAACACCACTTGTGAGCTCGTCCTTTACCAACCATGACGCAAAGAGAGACACGCCCAACCCATTGATGGTTGAGCTAAGCTGAAAGTGACGATCCTCCAACATCATTTGCGCCTGCGTTGCGTCGGTCTTCACATCATTCTTTGAGAGCCATTCTTCCCACATACGGCTGTCATCAACATGCAGCAGATTGCATTGATGCAGGTCTTTGGGGTGCCTGATGGGGTGATCGGCGAGGTAGGTCGGGCTGCACACGACTGCAAGTTTTTCAGACCACAGGCGATGAACGTCAAAGCCGCTCCAATTTCCTTTGCCCCATTGAATGCCAAGATCCGCAAAACTGGCCGGGTTGTGCATTCTTGCAAAGCTGTTGTTATGGTTGTGTATCGACAACTGCAGATCGGGGCGCAGTTCCATCAATCCTCCCAAACGTGATGACAACCAGCGGCTGGAAAACATGGGAAGCAGCGCAACCCTGACCGATCCTGTCTGGTTTGCAACCCGCTCCAACCCGGTCTGGATCATGTTCAACCCCCGTTCGACGTGGCTTGCCAGCACGGTTCCCTCCTCCGTCAACTCCAAACCTTGCTTGGTCCGCCGGAACAAGGAGTACCCCAGATCTGTTTCCAATTTTTTGATGTGATAGCTGACGGAACTTTGGCTGATATTCAGCAGTTGCGCGGCACCCGTTACATTTCTTGCTTCAGAAGTAACTTTAAATACTTGAATTGATTTTAAATTTCTAATCACAAGAGTTTCCCAAAGCTCTCTACCCGTCAAGCTCCAAAGAACTTATCCATCTAATATTTAGATACAACTGCTAAATCTTTGAATTTTGCGTCGGCTAGCGTCCTCGCTAACGTCAGCTAACCGCAGTGGAATGCGAGGGGGGGGAATCCATGACAGCGCCTGTTCTCGAGGTGGATACATTGTGCAAATCGTTTGGCGGCGTTCACGCCATCCGCGATTTGTCGTTCGAGGTGCACGAAGGTGAAATCCTCGGGTTGATCGGCCCCAATGGCTCGGGCAAATCGACAACGGTGAACAGCCTTGCGGGTATATTTCCCATCACATCGGGCAAGCTCTTGTTGGGCGGTGTGCAGATCGACGGCTTGCCAGAATATGCGCGGGTCGCAGGTGGCCTGGCGCGCACATTCCAGACGGCCAGCACGTTCGCCGAATTCACCGTGCGCGAACAGATTCTACTGGGTAGTAACGTCACCCGCACCTCGCACCCGCTGTCTTCGGTTTTTGGCATTGGCCGCAATCCGGATGAAGAGGCCACGTTGGAAGAACGCGTGGCCAACATTCTTGATATTACCGGCCTGAAAGACGTCGCCCACAAGCGCGTCGCGACCATCAGTTCCGCACAACAGCGCTTCTTGATGATTGCCACGGCGCTGGCCTCCGACCCCAAAGTAATCTTGCTGGATGAACCAGCTGCGGGGCTGGTTTCGCATGAGCGCAAGACCTTGAGCAAACTCATAAAATCCATCCGAACACTAGGTGTGGCGGTACTGGTTATCGAGCATCACATGGCGTTGATCATGGATGTCTGCGACCGCATCGTAGTACTTAATTTCGGCCAGAAGATTGCCGAGGGCACACCTGAAGAAATTCGCAACAATCCGGCGGTGATCGATGCCTATCTGGGCGAGGCGGCATAGATGCTGACTGTCTCAAACCTGCGCGTCAGCTATGGCCCGATTGAAGTGATTCACGGCATTGATATCGAAGTGGCGGAAGGAGAATGCGTCGCGCTGATCGGGGCAAATGGCGCGGGCAAATCCTCGACGCTCAAGGCGATCTGCGGGCTGGTTCCGGCCAGCGCGGGCACCATCACCTTTGAAGGCAAGGACATCACCAATCAAAGCGGCCATGCAATCGTCAAAGCAGGCATTACCATGTGCCCCGAAGGCCGCCAGATGTTCCCGCAAATGAGCACACGGCAAAATCTGGCGATGGGGGCCTACACCCGTACCGACGCCGATCAGGTCAGCGACATTGATGAAATGATGAACATGTTCCCAATTCTGCGCGAACGGGCGATGCAAGCTGCGGGAACATTGTCGGGGGGCGAACAGGAAATGCTGGCGATTGGTCGCGCGCTGATGGCGCGTCCCAAGCTGTGCATCTTCGACGAGCCGTCTTTAGGATTAGCCCCCAAGATTGTCGCTGAAGTGGGTGAAACGATCAAAAAGATCAAGGAGATGGGCAAGACCATCCTGCTGGTTGAACAGAACTCCGCCATGGCGCTGCGCCTTGCTGACCGCGCCTATCTGTTTGAAGCCGGAGAAATCGTGCTGAGCGGCACGGGTGCGGAACTGCAATCACATCCTGATATTGCCAAGGCGTATCTGGGCCATTGAGAAAA
Source organism: Sulfitobacter rhodophyticola (assembly GCF_041281685.2). GTDB lineage: Bacteria > Pseudomonadota > Alphaproteobacteria > Rhodobacterales > Rhodobacteraceae > Sulfitobacter. Next base: position 611,752 of record NZ_CP166251.2, read on the forward strand.
AAGTTTGAGAACTCAACGTTTCTGGGAGGAGACACACATGAGACTGACAGCAATAACGACTGCATTTGCACTGACGGCCACCGCCGCCTTTGCGGCGGATAAGACACTTGATATCGGAGTGAGCGACGCACTGACCGGGGGCGGTGCCGTGTACGGTCTGCCGCAGGCGAACGCGGTCAACCTCGCGGCTAAAGAAATCAACGCTGCGGGCGGGATCAAGGTGGGCGACGACACCTATATGCTCAACGTGATCGCCTATGACGACAAGGCGAACCCAACCGAAGCCTCCAACGCGGTGCGCAAGCTGATTGACCGCGATGGCGTGAAATACATCCTCGGTTTCTGCTGCTCTGGTGCTACGGGCGCGGTTGCGTCGTTCATCGAAAACGAGGATGCGGTGATGCTTGTTGGCAATGCGGCTGAGCGTTCCATCACAACGCGCGAAATCCCCAACCTCACGCGCACCCGTCCGCCAGCGGATTATACCGGTGCTGCGGCAGGGACATTTGTCGCCGAAAAAGGTCACAAGCGCGTCGCCGTTCTGGGCGCGCTCGACGTGGGCTTCTATGCCAGCTACGTGGATGCTTTTGAAAAAGAGCTGAACAAAGCAGGTGGCGAGATTGTGAGCCGCGAGGCCTTCGGTCTGAAAGATCGCGATATGTCCCCGCAGCTGACCAAAATTCGCGGGCAAGAGCCTGATGCAATCTTGGTCGTTGGATACGTTGAACCTGCCGCTTTCATCTACCGCCAAGCTGTTGAGCTGGGCATCGATGTGCCGCGCTACGGGTTTACCTCCGGCTCTGAAGAGCAGTTCTTGCGCGTTGCCACCTCAGAGCAGATGGAAGGTGTCTGGGACCTGCGACCAACAGAGCTGACGTTGCTTTCAGCCTCCGACAACGGCAAAGCCTATCACGCGAATTACTCGGCTGAGTTCGGCATCGCGCCGTCGCCCAGCTCGCCCTACGCCTATGACCAGACCTATGCGTTGAAAGATGCGATTGAAGCGGCTGGAACGGTTGAGGACACTGCCGCAGTGGCAGCTGCACTGCGCACGTTGGCGGTGCCGGATGAAGTTGTGATGCAGTACCTGCCGGTGGATGGTAGAATGTTCGACGAGAACGGGCAGGCTTACACCTCCAACGGCGCCTTCCAATGGCAAAGCGGCAACTGGGTGTTCGTCCAAGACTTGCCCTCTGATGCGGCGGCCTATTCGGCTTTCCTGAGCACCATTGACTGAACTCTCCCTGATGGGGTGCGGGCCATGCGCCCGTGCCTCACATTTTCCTCTTATTCGCAGGACGGATCATGGTTGAGGTCATTCAACAAATCATCAACGGCGTGGCCATTGGCGGCGTCTATGTGCTCATCGCACTCGGCCTGACAACCGTGTTTGGTATCCTTGGAATCGCCCACTTCGCCCATGGATCTGTCTCAATGTTTGGCGGCTATCTGACATTCTTCTTTGTCACGGGGTGGGGATTTCCGCTGCTGCTGGCGATCCTCGTTTCGCTGGTCGTTGGCCTGATTCTCGGGGTCCTGATCGAATTACTTGCCTATCGACCTGTCCGAAACGCCAACCATATCAACGCCTTCATTGTCGCCCTTGGCCTGACAATGATGGTCGAAGGGCTCAATCTTGAATTCTTCGGCCACGAACAAGTCGTGATCCCCACAGACTTTTCACGCGTGTTCAACATCGGCGGTGTGACAATTCCCGAACTGCGGCTCTATGTGATCATCGCCGCCGCCCTGTTGATCATTGCCATGACGCTTTTTGTCGAGAAAACCAAAACGGGCCAAGCGATCCGCGCCGTCGCCGAGAATCGTGATGCAGCGATCCTGATGGGCGTGAATGTAAACACTATTCCGCTGGTGGTATTCTCTATCTCCACCGCTCTTGGCGTTTGCGCGGGTGTCATGGTCGGCTCTCTCTTCGCCATCGCGCCTGGCATCGGTGAAGGGCTGGTCGTCAAAGGTTTTGCCGTGCTGATCCTTGGCGGTCTGGGGTCTATCCCTGGCGCTGTCGTTGGCGGCCTTGTGCTGGGCATCACCGAAGCCTTGGCGGCTGGTTTCATCTCTTCCGCCTATAAAGATGTCATTGCGTTTGTCGTCATGATCGGTGTGCTTTTGTTCCGCCCCCAAGGCTTGATGGGGAAAGCGTGATGACTTTGAAACGCACCTTTGTCTTTTATGCGTTGGCGCTGGTTGGCTTCATCCTGCTGCCGCAGCTCATCGCAGTAAAATACTATCTACACCTGAGCGTTCTGGCGCTGATCTGGGTCATTGCTGCACAGGGCCAGAATTTGATTCAGGGCTACACAGGCTATGTCTCGATTGTGCAGGCAGGCTTCATGGGGATCGGGGCCTACTCCACGGCGCTGATGGGCATCCACTTTAACATGCCCGTCTGGCTCAGCATCACACTGGCCCCGTTTGTCACAGCGTTCTTTGCGCTCCTGACGGGGTATCCCAGCCTGCGCGTCAAAGGGCACTACTTCGCCATTGTAACACTCGCCTTCAACATGGTGATCTTCATTGTTCTGATGAATTTCCACCAGCTGACCCAAGGCGAAGCGGGAATCACCGGCATCCCCAAACCGGGGGGCAAAGAGAGTATTTTCAATTGGCGTGACCGCGAGACATACTATTACTTCGTCCTCGTCATAGCGGTCCTAATGACCATTCTAGCAGCTATGATCGTCCGCTCCCGGGTTGGCCAAACCTTAATTGCCATTCGCCAGAACGAAGATCTTGTAGGGGCTATCGGCATTGCGGCGTGGAAGTATAAACTCTTTGCCTTTGTCATCTCGGCTATGTTCGGTGGTTTGGCAGGGGCGATTTATGCTCACTACCAAAGCTTCATTAATCCTGAGATTTTCGGCGTTGCGCAGTCGCTTGATGCGATCCTTGCGGTCATTGTTGGCGGATCAGGCACCATCGCAGGCCCCGTGATAGGCGCATTCTTCGTCGTGTTCCTGCCGGAATATCTGCGCTTTGCAGATAGCTTCCGCCTGATCCTCTACGGTCTCGTCCTTGTGCTTGCCACGATCTTTATGCCGCGCGGTATTGTTGGGGTGACGGGTGACCTTTTGGCCAAATGGGAACGGCGCAAGAAATGACCCAAGCATTTCTAGATCAGGTCGAAGCGTTCGCAGAAAAGACGATCGTTCCTGCCGCCTCCGGTTGGTCGATGGGCGCGGTCCCCGACGGCAAGATCTATGAAAAGGCTGGGCAAATCGGAATTTTGGGGATGCAGGTGCCGCAAACGTTTGGCGGGCAAGGTCTGGACTTCACTTCACGCGCCGAAGCTTGCCGGATTTTGGCAGGCGCGGACTTCGGCTTTGCGATGTCACTGATCAACACACACAATGTTGCGTTGCGCCTGAGCGAGATTGCGCCAGGCGCTCTGTGCCAGAGGTATATTTCTGACCTCCTCAGCGGCAAAATCAGCGCCTGCACCGCCCTCACTGAGCCCGGCACAGGCAGTGATTTTGCCGCCGTGACGACAAGAGCCACCCAGACTGCGACCGGCTGGGTGTTGAACGGTGAAAAGACATGGATCATCAATGGCCGACACGCCACCCTGTCTATTGTCTATGCCCAGTGCGCAGCCGTCGGTGACGTAGACGGTATCGGTGCCTTTCTTGTTGATTTGAACGCGCCAAACATAACGCGCTACGCGATTGACAGCTCCTTTGGCCAAACCAGCATGGGGACCGGCGGTTTCATCCTTCGGGACGTTGAAGTGACACAAGACGCCATGCTGATTGCCCCCGCAACAGCTTTCAAGGCGATCCTGACCGAGATCAATGCGGCCCGCACCTATGTGGCAGCCATGTGCAACGGGATGTTGGCACGCGCGACCCGCGACGCGGCAACCTATGGCGCGCGGCGGCACAGCTTTGGCAAACCGCTCAACGCCATCACAAGCTGGCAGGCAAGTTTGTCCGCCGCCGAAACCGCGCTGAAGGCATCACAGGCACGCACTGCACAGGCCACTGATCTGGTGAACACGGGCGAGGATGCACAATTGTTGGCCGCTCAGGCCAAAATCGACGCCGTGACTGCCGCCCAGACCCATCTGCCAGAGTTGCTGCAGCTGATGGGGGCCGAAGGGCTTCGTTCTGAGCACGTCTTCTGCCGCCATATCGCCGCCGCACAGATTGCGGGTTTTACCGACGGGGCCACCAATATTCTCAAAGATCGAGTGGACCGACTGATCACTCAGAAAGGGCCGTAAACCATGCGTGTATTTCAGATCGAAGGCGATTGGGGGCTGGATAACCTCAAACTATCACAGCGGCCCGACCCAGTGTGCGGCCCCGGTCAGATTGTTGTCGCGATGCGAATGGCGTCCCTGAATGCACGTGATCTGATCGTGCCAGAGCGCGGTTATGGGCGCGCAACCGGAGAGTTGCCTTTGATCCCGGTCTCGGACGGTGTTGGCGAAGTGGTCGAGGTCGGCGCAGGCGTTTCGCGTGTCTCGGTTGGCGACCGCGTTTGCCCAACATATTTCCAGAATTGGACCAGCGGCGCGCCCACGCCTGAGAGATTTTCATCGGCCTTGGGTGGTCCGCTTGATGGCGTCATGGCTGACTTGGTCTGCCTTTCCGAGAGCGGAGTTGTGAGAGTCCCCGACTACCTCAGCGACGCTGAAGCCGCAACATTGCCCTGCGCAGCCTTGACCGCATGGAGCGCGGTAGTCACCCACGGTCAAACATGTGCAAGTGATAAGATATTGGTGCAGGGTACCGGCAGCGTTGCCCTTTTTGCTCTGGCCTTTGCAAAAATGCAGGGCGCTCATGTTACTGTAATCTCTTCGAGTGATGACAAATTGGCACGTGTCACCGAAATGGGTGCGGATGCCACGATCAATTACACCACAACCGAGGATTGGGCGCGTGCAAGCCGTTCTATTACCGCAGACAGAGGCGGCTACGACAACATCATTGAACTTGGTGGTGCGCAGACGTTGCCGCTGTCTTTGCGGGCGGTGAGGCCCGGCGGCACCGTGTCGATGATCGGCGTGCTATCTGGTTTGAATATCGAGGCGTCCTTGGGTCCAATCGTTGCCCGTCAGGTCCGCTTGCAAGGTGTCACAGTAGGCCACCGCGACGGGTTCGAAGCCATGCTGCGCGCGATGGCGCAACATCAATTGCATCCTGTTCTGGGCGCCGTATTCGCCTTCGAAGACCTTGTAGTGGCCATAGAGCATTTGCGCAGCGGCGGCCATTTCGGCAAGACGCTCATGCAATTCTGATCGATATGGCCTCACATTCGCACCCTTATCAGCCGCGTGCGCACCCTTCTGACAAACTTGCCTTTGTTATGGCTGCCAGTGGTGAAACCGTCACCTTTGGCATGTTGGAAGCGCGCGCAAACCAGGGCGCGCATGTTTTACGCGCGCAAGGGGTCAGCCAGGGCAAGCATATTGCAATTCTGATGGAGAACCGGCGCGAAATGTTGGAAGTCTGTTTTGCTGCTGATCGCGCAGGCGTCTATTATACGACCATCAGCACGCACCTGAACAAGGAAGAAATCGGTTACATCCTTACCGATTGTGATGCCTGCCTCCTTATCGCAAGTGATCGCTTTAACGATATCCTTCCGGATTTGGCAGCTGAGCGCATAGATCAATGCGAGATCATGGTCGTGGGCGACCCCGATGGGGCATACCCCTGCTGGTCAGAAGAAACTGCAAACCACAAGGAAACCCCTATCGCGGATGAGGCCCAAGGCCTCGACATGCTTTACTCTTCTGGCACAACAGGACGCCCAAAAGGCATTAAATGGCCTTTGGAAAAGAAATGTCCGGGCGCGCGGACCATGTTGGTCGATCTGCTTCATAGGTTGTTCGGGTACGGTCCAGAAACCCGATATCTCTGTCCTGCACCGCTTTATCATGCGGCGCCTCTCAGGCATGCGATGGTAGCAATCAAGATGGGTGGCACCGCAGTGATCATGGAGCGATTTGACGCTGAAACAGCATTGCGCCTCATTGAGGACTACAAAATCACACATAGCCAATGGGTGCCGACGATGTTCGTGCGCCTCCTGAGATTGCCCGAAGAAGTACGCAACAAGTACGATCTCTCTTCGATGGAAATGGCGGTTCATGCGGCGGCACCCTGTCCGATAGACGTCAAACGGGACATGCTGGCGTGGTGGGGCGACATCATTCACGAGTATTATGCAGGCACAGAGAACAACGGTTTCTCTGCAATCACGAGCGCGGAATGGCGTATGCATCCGGGATCAGTTGGACGCGCCAAGCTGGGCATTGTGCATATCTGCGATCCACATGGTATCGAAGTGCCCGTGGGGACGACAGGCGAAATCTACTACGAGAATGGTCAACAATTCGCCTATCACAACGATCCCGACAAAACCCGCGCCTGCACCAACGCGCAAGGCTGGACGACACTTGGCGATATTGGCCGACTTGATGATGAAGGCTATCTCTATCTGACCGATCGAAAGTCGTTTCTGATCATTTCTGGCGGCGTGAACATCTACCCGCAAGAAACCGAAGACACGCTGCTGAGCCATCCCACGGTGCTTGATGCCGCCGTCATCGGCATTCCCGACGAGGATTTTGGTGAAGCAGTTCATGCCATTGTACAGCTGGTTCCCGAACATCAAGACGCGCAACGGATGAAAGAAATATTAATGGCATTCTGCCGCTCAAAACTATCTGCATTGAAATGTCCACGTAGTATTGAATTTCGAAGCACATTGCCGCGAACAGCGACAGGAAAATTGTACAAGCGCGTGTTAAGGTCTGAATACTGGGATAAGACCAAGATGTCAGACTGATCTACACCAAAGTGAATGAAATCTAATTTTTGACTGCAGGGCGCCGAAGATCTGTGCAGTTCTTTTGCGTATTTTTTTTAGCTTTTCGCAAACGCAAAGTGCCAAGATCCGTCGTTGGCGCATGTCCAGAAAGTTCAACCTTTGACGGCAGTTTGATATTTGAGAGCAGTGTTCTTGCTGCTGTCTACACGAATGACTGAGTTTCTCGCCGCCTTGTAGCGTAAGACTTTATGCTTTTTCAGCAGTTATCAAGGTGCGAGCGCACGCAGCATCAATTGCGAATTCACAGGTTGGGCTCAAACCAGTCATCGGCCGCACCCAACCTTTCTCAAGCCGCGTGCTGCAGGATCGCCGCCTCTGAACTCGACAAGTTCCTGCGTGCATAACTTCCATAGGTGTGCGGGTCATATTCCAGCGTGGGGTGCGTCGCCAGAAGCCGTGCGCGGTCCGCGTCATCCAGCGCTGAAAGCGAGGCGGAGGCGGGGTGGAAGCTTTCCGTTTCCATGCCATTGGCCCAAAGCACCTGATGATGGTCCAGCAGCAGGTGCACATAGGTCACTTCGCGCAGCTTCAGGTCCACGGTGATGGTCGTGCCGTTGATCAGGTCCTTGGCCGCGACCAGGACTTCGGGCGTATTGAACAATTCCTGCGCCACGGCCCCCTTGATCAGCATCCGATGCTCCGGTGACACGATCAGATCGTGATCGGGCATGTCCTCGGCCATCGCACCCGCATTGATCCGCACCGGGCGCAGGCGCGGCATGGCAAACAGGCGCGCGCCGGTCATCCGGCGGCTGCCGACCCAGCGGATGGGCTGTACGCCGTTGTCCTTTGTCTGAACCAGATCGCCTTCACGCAGATCCTCGATCAGCGACAAACCGTGTGGGGTGCGTACGCGGGTACCGGGAGTAAAACAGATCACCCCGCCCTCGCCCGACGAAATATCGTCCTTGGGCGCCACGCCCAGCGTGTGATGCACGACCCAAAGATCGGTGTTGCGCGGCGGAATGGCATCGAGGAACATGAGCAAGGGTTGGCTGCCGCCGCCGACCTCGATCAGCGTCACGGTATAGCTCTTGCCGCCGTCCGTGACGACGAAGCTGTTGTCCATCAGGGGGATGTCATCGGGTTGGCTGTGCAACACCGGGCGCGGCGGGTCGCGGTCCAGCGCGGCCCCCACCAACCGATGCACCATCCGCGCCGCGCGTTTGCGAAGTTCCTCTGCCCCGTCCGCCTGATCCAGCCGCAACACATCATTCGGACCATCTACCCGGATGGCATCCCCGCGCCACGCCCATGCAGCCCCTATCGTCAGGTTATGCACCGGTGCAGCATCAAGGCCGTCAATTTCTGTTTGCGACCAGCTTATGACAAACGTGCCTTTGTAGCCCGTCTTCATTGCTGTCTGCCTGCCTCAGTCTTCTTTTTATTCCCTTCAGGGTAGCAAACGGAGTCCTGCTTTAAAAGTGAATTATGGCAGGATTCCAATGTGTTGCGACGCTGGGTTGAAGTGGCCTTGCATGGCCGATCAATCAATCAATATATAGACGCGCGGAATTTGACAGCCACAATATGTAGTAAAGTCCAGTAAGGGGTGCTGTTTCTTTGATACAACACCGCAACAGACAGAACCCTCAAGATGCCCTGCAAAACCCTTCATTCCCTCGCAAATATCTTGTAATTTGCTGACAAATCGCCAGCGTTTTACCTCTCGATCAGCGGAGCATGCATGACAGATCCCACCACCCCCTTCCCCGACAAGCCCCTGCCCGAACGACGTATCGTTTCCTCTCGGCACCTTGCGGAAGGGGAAGGATGGGAAGCGTCGGAACTTGAATACGGGATGATCATTGCCTACAACGCCTTCAACCGCTGGATGCAGCGGTGCATGGCGGCGGCAGGCAACGCCGATTTGACCGCGCTAGAGATCCTTGTCCTGCACAACACAAACAGCCGCAGCCGAGAAAAACGGCTGAGCGACATCTGCTTCCTGCTGAACATCGAGGACACCCATACGGTCAACTATGCGCTCCGGAAATTGCTGAAGTCGGACCTCCTGACGTCGGAGCGGCGCGGCAAGGAGGTGTTCTATCGCACCTCGCCGGAGGGGGCCGCGTTATGTGCGGCTTACCGCAAGGTCCGCCAGTCCTGCTTTCTGGACGGGCTTTCGCACATGGGCATCAGCGGCACCGAACTGCGCCAGATCGCCGCCAGCCTGCGCGCCATGTCAGGGCAGTACGATCAGGCCAGCCGCGCGGCGACGTCGCTTTAGGACGTCAGGCCCGCCATGTGACGCGCGGTATCGTTCATCCGGCAGGAAAAGCCCCATTCGTTGTCGTACCAGCTGACCACCCGCACCATCCCGCCGTCGGTCATCTTGGTCTGGTCCGCGGCAAAACAAGACGAATGCGGATCATGGTTGAAATCAATCGACACCATCGGGTCTGTCTCGTAAGACAGCACACCTTTCAGTGGCCCCTCCGCCGCCGCCTTCAACGCGGCGTTGATCTCCTCCACGGACGTCTTGCGGCTGGGCATGAAGGACAGATCCACCATCGAGACATTGATGGTCGGCACCCGCACGGCGGATCCTTCCAGCTTGCCTTCCAACGTCGGCAGCACCAGCGAGATCGCCGCCGCCGCCCCGGTGGATGTGGGTACCATCGACACAGACGCCGCGCGACCGCGATAAAGATCACTGTGCGGCCGGTCATGGCTTGGCTGATCACCGGTAAACGCATGGATCGTGGTCATGTAGCCTGTGTCGATGCCACAGGTCTGGTCGAGCACCATCGCCAGAGGCGCAAGGCAATTGGTTGTGCAGGAGGCATTTGAAACAATCACATCGTCGGACGTGAGTTCTTCGTGGTTCACCCCGTAGACAACCGTGCGGTCAACCCCTTTGCCGGGTGCGGAGATCAACACGCGCTTGCTGCCGTTCTCAAGATGCTTGGCCGCCGCGGTCCGCGAATTGAAGTGGCCCGTGCATTCGTAAACGATATCGACATCACCCCAAGGCAACTTGGTGGGATCCGGTTGTTCCGTCAAACGCGCGCTGTGCGGTCCAACGTGCAATACGTCACCTTCAAGCCGCGCCTCTTCGGACAGCCGACCATGCACGGAGTCGTATTTCAGCAGGTGCAGCAGCGTCTCGTTCGGGGCGAGGTCATTGATGGCGACGACTTCGATATCGGTCGCACCCTCTTCCAGCAGGGCGCGCAGCACGCATCGTCCGATGCGGCCAAATCCGTTGATTGCGATCTTGAGTGCCATGCCGTGTTTCCTTTGCTGGAGATGTCGCATATTGCAGTTGCGGGAGTGTTAGCGCTAACTCAAGCTATTTTCAACCCGTCTTGCGCCTTGTTGCGTTGCCAGCAACATGGGGTAGGATGCCCGCCAGACGGTTGGGACAGACCGATGCATGAGGCAAGGAAGACGCATGTCAGCAGCACAGCAAAGGATCGTGGTGGCCGTTGACGGCGGCGGCACCGGGTGCCGGGCGGCGGTTGGCACGCTGGATGCCGGGATCATTGCGCAAGCCGAAGGTGCCCCGGCGAATGTTGCAACAGGATTTGAGGCGGCGCTCGCCAATGTCACGGCCGTTGTCAGCCGGGCACTGGCCCACGCCGATCTGGCCGATGCCCCGCTGGACCAGATCACCGCTCATGTGGGCGTTGCCGGGGCAAATTCCCAAGCCGACATGGCACGCGTCGCAGCGGCCCTGCCTTACGGCACATGCAGCGCGACAGGTGACCGCGAAACCACCGTTGTCGGCGCATTGGGAGATGCAGACGGCTTTGTCATCGCGCTGGGAACCGGCACGATCATCGCGCGCCAGCATGAGGGAGCGGTCAGGACAGTTGGCGGCTGGGGGTTCAAATTGTCCGATCAGGCCGCGGGCGCCTGGCTGGGGCGGCGGTTGCTGGAAGAAGTCCTGCTTGCCGAAGATGGCATGCGGGATCACAGCACGCTGACCCAGTCGACGCTGGCACGGTACGGCAGCCTGTATGAAATCGTCGATTTCGCCGCGACTGCCGCCCCCGGCGCCTATGCAGAGCTGGCCCTGCACGTCGTTCCGGCGGCACACCAATCGGATCCGGTTGCCGTCGCCCTCATGCAGGAAGGTGCCACCCATCTGGAGCGGGGGCTGGATGCGTTGGGCTTTGCCGACGGCAACGCATTGAGCCTTGCGGGCGGGTTGGGGCCGAAATATGAACCTTGGCTGGCTGAACGCTATCGACGCAATCTGGTCCTTCCGCGTGGCACTGCCCTGCAGGGTGCCTATGCGCTGGCCTGCAAGGCTGCCCGGGTTCCAGCGTGACACCGCAGCAGGCCATCGTCGGCGCGGCCGTGTTTGACGGTACGACGATGCAGGAAGGTGCCGTGGTTCTGATAACTGATGCCGAACCGGTCATCACGTCGGTTGGTGACCTTCCCACCGATGTTCCACGCATATCGCTTGAGGGTGGCGTGATCCTGCCCGGTTTCGTCGATCTTCAGGTCAACGGCGGCGGCGGGGTCATGCTGAACGACGCCCCTGATCCGGCAACGGTTGCACAGATGGCAAACGCGCACTGGGGCCTTGGCACGCGGGGCTTCCTGCCCACCCTGATTACCGATACCCCTGCCCGAACCACCGCCGTGATCACAGCGGTAGCTGCAGCCATCGCGGCTGGCACCCCCGGCGTGCTGGGCCTGCACCTTGAAGGGCCGCATCTTGATCCAGACCGCTGCGGCGCGCATGATCCCGGGCTGATCCGGCCCATGACCGACGCCGATCTGACCCAGCTTCTTGCCGCCGCCGACACCTTGCCGAACCTCATGGTCACCCTCGCCCCCGAAGCGGCAAGCCCCGCGCAGATTGCAGCGCTGGCCGCCGCCGGTGTGATCGTGAGCCTTGGCCACAGCAATGCCGACTATGATACCGCGATGCGCGCCTTCGATGCGGGTGCATCTGCAGCCACCCATCTTTTCAATGCCATGAGCGGTCTGGAAAGTCGCGCGCCCGGGCTGGTAGGTGCCGCGCTGACCTGCCCTGCGGCGTCAGCGGGATTGATCGCGGACGGCATCCACGTGCATCCCGCCACGATCCGTGCAGCCCTTGCCGCAAAGCAGGGACCGGGCACCGTGTTCCTTGTGAGCGACGCGATGGCGTGTGCCGGTTCGGACATCGACAGTTTCACACTGAACGGCCGCCGGATTACCCGCCGAGACGGGCGGCTGACCCTTGCCGATGGCACCCTTGCCGGCGCGGACCTGACGATGGCACGCGCGGTCGAGGTTTTGGTCAATGACGTGGGCATGCCACTGGATGACACCCTGCGGCGGACGACATCGGCACCCGCGTCGCTTTTGCGCAATGGGATGGGTGTGGGCCACTGGCCGGACACGCCATCCAGCCTGATCCACCTGAGCGCGGATTTCCGGACGGTTACGGCCCTTCCCGATCTATGAAGCCACCGGGTGCCTGCGCCGGACCGATCCCGGCCTGCCGGGCAGGTCAAGCTGCGCATCGTTGCGCGCCTGCCGGGAGATCACCTTGCCCTTGGCGATCACAGCCAGCCGATCGGGCCTGAGCCGCAACGCTTCGACCGCGTCGCCTGCATCCAGAACGACCAGCGACGCCTTGGCGCCCACGTGCAAGCCGTGGTCCGCAAGCCCCATGATCTGCGCATTGGTCCGGGTGACCATATCGAAACAGCGCTGCATCTCCTCGGGCGACGTCATCTGCGCCACGTGCATCCCCATGAACGCCACATCGAGCATGTCACCGGTGCCCAGTGAATACCAAGGATCACGGACGCAGTCCTGCCCCCAGCCCACGGTGATGCCATGGGCCTGCATCTCCTTCACCCGGGTCAGGCCGCGCCTTTTGGGAAAGGTATCGTGGCGGCCCTGCAGCATGATGTTGATCAGCGGATTGGGGATCGCGGCGACCTGCGCTTCGGCCATCAGCGGCAACAGTTTGGAGACATAGTAGTTGTCCATCGAATGCATCGACGTCAGATGCGACCCCGCCACCCGGCCGTGCAATCCAAGGCGCTGGGTTTCATGGACAAGCGTTTCGATATGCCGCGACAGGGGATCATCCGTTTCGTCGCAGTGCATGTCCACCATCAGCCCGCGTTCGGCGGCAATCTCGCAAAGCGCCGTCACCGACCGCGCGCCATCGGCCATGGTCCGTTCGAAATGTGGAATGCCGCCCACCACATCCACCCCCATGTCCAGCGCACGGAGGGTGTTTTCATACGCTGTCGGGTCCCGGTAAAGGCCGTCCTGCGGGAAGGCCACCAGTTGCAGGTCGATGTAATCGGCCACCTCCCGCTGCACTTCCAAAAGCACTTCGACCCCCATCAGGCTGTCGTGGCAGGTGTCCACGTGGCTGCGGATCGCCAGAAGCCCCATGGAGGCCGCCCAGTCGCAATAGCTCAGCGCGCGGGCCTTGACTTCATCCGCCTGCATGACCTGCTTCAACTCTCCCCAGAGCCCGATCCCTTCGAGCAGCGTTCCGGACGTATTGATCCGTGGGATGCCGTAGCTGAGCGTTGCATCCATATGGAAATGCGGATCGACAAAGGGCGGGCTGACCAGATCGCCCGTGGCGTCGATGACCTCTCCGGCTTCCGCATCCAGCCGTTCCGTCGCGACGATGGTGCCGTCCCTGATACCGATATCAGTGGTGGTGCCGTCGGGCAGCGTGCCGCCTTTGACAATGAGGTCGAACATTACCTCTCTCCTTTATTGAACGGCACCATCAACGCCGCTGGCACCTGCGCGCGACGCGACATGATCACAAGCGCCAAAATCGACAGCACATAGGGCGCCATCAGGAATATCTGATACGGCACATCCGCCCCCAGCGGCGTTTGCTGCACCCGGATCTGCAAGGCGTCGAATGCGGCAAACAGCACCGCGCCCAAAAGAGTCTTCCACGGCATCCACGACCCGAAGACCACCAGCGCGATACAGATCCACCCGCGCCCGTTCACCATTTCGAAGAAGAAGGAATTGAAGGCGCTCATGGTCAGGAACGCGCCGCCCACAGCCATTAACCCGCTGCCGACCATCACCGCACCCATGCGGATGGCGGTGACGCTCAGGCCCTGTGCCTCTACCGCTGCCGGATTTTCGCCAGCGGCGCGCAGGGCGAGGCCGAGGGGCGTGCGGTAAAGCGTGAAGCTGACAACGCCGACAAGGATGAACGCCAGATAGGTCAGCGGTGTCTGGGAAAACAGCGCGGGGCCGATTAGCGGCAGATCGGAAAGCAACGGTATTTCATAGGGTTGGAACGCTTCGATCTTTGGCGGGGATGTAACCTCTGGCAGGGCAAGCCGATAGCAATAATAGGTCAGCGACGTGGCCAAAAGCGTGATCCCGAGGCCCACGACGTGCTGGCTTAACCCGAAAGGCACCGTCAAGACGCCGTGCAGCAGGCCGAACAGCATTCCCGACACCATCGCCACCGCCACACCAAACCACAGACCGCTCCCCAGATAGACCGCCATCCACCCGGCAAAGGCGCCCACCACCATGATCCCCTCGATCCCGAGGTTCAGCACGCCCGCGCGTTCGCAGATCAATTCGCCCAAAGCCGCGAAGATCAGCGGCGAGGCAATGCGGATCGCGGCAGTCCAGAAGCTGGCGGAGAGGAAGATGTCGAGGATATCCATCAGTCCCGCCGCACCCTGAATTTGGTGAGCATGATGGCCAGCACCATCAGCAATAGCGACAGCGCGAGCATGATGTCCGCCAGATACGTTGGCACGCCCGCCGCGCGGCTCATGCTGTCCGCGCCGACGAAAATACCCGCCACGAACAGCGCCGCGACCACCACGCCCAGCGGGTTCAGAAGCGCCAGCATCGCCACGATGATGCCCGTGTAGCCAAACCCGGGGGAGATATCGAGGGTCAGACTGCCCTTCAGCCCCGCCACTTCGGAAAACCCTGCAAGTGCGGCCAGCCCGCCCGACAGCAGCGCCGTCTTGATCAACACCGTGTTGACCGGGATACCTGCAAAGCGCGCCGCTTCGGCGTTCAGCCCGACCGCGCGCATCTCATAGCCAAGCGTCGTGCGGCGCTGGATTACCCAGACGATGACCGCCGCGATCAAAGCCAGAGCAAACCCCCAATGCAGCCGCAGTCCATCGAAGATACGCGGCAGACGCGCCTCGGCAATCAGCCGCGCGGACTTGGGCCAGCCAAGGCCCATCGGATCCTTCAACGCGCCTTCCAGCAGCATCGAAACCCAAAGCAGGACAACGAAATTCAACAAGAGCGTGGTAACAACTTCATCCACGCCAAACCGCGTCTTGAGAAAGGTGGGCACCAGCAGGACAACTGCACCCGCACAGATCGCCCCCAAGGCCATCGCGGGCAGCAGTGCCGCCGCCGGCCAGGCCAGCGCGCCCGTCCCCAGCACCACCGTGACCACCGCGCCCACGTAAAGCTGCGCTTCTGCACCGATGTTCCAGAGCTTTGCGCGGAACGCGACCGCCACCGCAAGCCCGGTAAAGATCAGTGGCGTCGCGCGGTTCAGCGTTTCCAGCAGCGCGAACTTCGATCCGAACGCGCCCTTGATGATCAGCCCCAGCACGGAAAACGGCTGTGCGCCCGCAATCATCGCCAACAGCGATGCGACCACCACGGTGGTCAGCAGTGCCAGCGCGGGCAGGCCCAGCGTGCGGCTGAGCGGTGGATTGGCGATGGGTTCAAGCCGCATGCGTCTGCCCTTCTTCAAACCCGTGTCCCGCCATCCAGACGCCCAGTTCAGTTGTGCTTTTCTGTCCGCGCGGGAAACCGGGCGAAAGGCGGCCTTCTGAGATCACATGAATGACGTCCGACAACTGCATGATTTCATCCAGATCTTCGGAGATCAGCAGCACCGCCGCCCCCCGATCCCGTGCGGCCAGAAGCTGTTCGTGCACGTAGGTCAGCGCACCGATATCGAGGCCGCGCACAGGCTGGTTTGCCAGCACCACCTGCGGCGCTGTCTCCAGCACCCGGCCGAGGATCAGCTTTTGCATGTTGCCGCCCGACAGCAACCGAATGCGCGTCTCCGGCCCCGGACACCGCACGTCGTATCCTTTGATCACGCCCTGGGCAAAGGCCCGCGCCGCGCGCCAGTCCATCCAGCCACGCGTGCTGAACGGCGGCTTGGCATACCGCTCAAGCACGGCATTCTCCGTCAGGTCGAAATCGGCGATGGTGCCGGTCTTGTGCCGGTCTTCGGGGATGCGCGCGATCCCTGCGGCAACGGCGGCGCGGGGCGACCACGACGCAGGCCTGCCCCCGTCGATTTCCAGCGTGCCGGTCGCGGGCGAAATCAGCCCTCCTATCATCTCCGCAAGCGCCGCCTGCCCGTTACCGGAGACACCTGCCAATCCCGTGATCTGCCCCCCACGCAACTGCAGGTCGACCGCCTTCAACCCCGGCGCGCTACCGCGATCAGGGGTGGAAACCTTTTTCAAGGTTATCAATGCCTTGCCGGGTGTGGCTTTGCGCACGTCCGGCGGCGCCACTTCCGCGCCCACCATCATCTGGGCCATCTGGTGACGATCAACATCCGTCGTGCGTGCCTCCGCCACCAGCTTGCCATGACGCAGGACCACCACGCGCGAGGAAATCGCCGTCACTTCGTGCAGCTTGTGGCTGATGAAGATCACCGACAGGCCCAGACCCACGGCACGGCGCATGGTGGCAAAAAGATCGTCAGTTTCCTGTGGCGTCAGCACGGCGGTCGGCTCATCCAGGATCAGGATGCGCGCATCCCGGTAAAGCGCCTTGAGAATTTCGACCCTTTGGCGTTCGCCTACCGTGAGACTGCCCACCGGCGCATCCGGGTCCACGGCCAGACCGTAATCCGCCACCAGTTCCATGATCCGCCGCCGCGCCGCGCGCTTGCCAAAGCCAAGCCGCCACAGCGGGGCCGTGCCCAGCACGATATTTTCCAGCACGGTCATGTTGTCGGCCAGCGTGAAATGCTGGTGTACCATGCCCACGCCCGCATTCAGCGCCGCGGCTGGATTGCCGGGCGGAAGGGTCTTGCCGAATACCTCCACCTGCCCTTCGTCCGCCGTGTAATGACCAAACAGGATGTTCATCAAGGTCGTCTTGCCCGCGCCGTTTTCGCCCAGCAGCGCGATCACCTCCCCCTGATGCAGCGCGAAACTCACGCTGTCATTGGCCGTCAGCGCGCCAAAGCGCTTGGTGATGTTGTCGAGGCGCAGGACAACCTGCGCCCCGTCTTGCGTGGTCATTTAGCTGGACTTCGGCTCTTCATCGTTGATCGTCACGACAAAGCTGCCGTCCTTGATGGCCGCGGTGCGCTCTTCGACCAGCTTCATCGCCGCCTCGGGCACTTTGCCCTCGAACGTTCCCAAGGGTGCCAGCGAACAGCCTCCCTCTTTCATGAAGGAGTAGATGCCATAGTCCTTTGCGGTGAATTCCCCGGCCTGCACGGCGGCAATGGCAGCGTCCAGCGTCGGTTCGAAATGCCAGATGGCGGAGGCGACAACGGTGTCGGGATATTCCGACTGGGTGTCGATCACGTTGCCGATGGCGAGGATGCCTTTTTCTTTCGCGGCATCGGACACGCCAAAGCGTTCGGCATAAAGCAGGTCCGCACCGTTTTCGATCATCGCAAAGGCGGTCTCCTTGGCCTTGGGGGGATCGAACCACGACCCGATGAAGCTGACCTGGAAGGAGATGTCCGGCTTCATCTCTGCCGCGCCAGCCATGAAGGCGTGCATAAGGCGGTTCACTTCGGGAATGGGGAAGCCCCCGACCATGCCGATATTGCCGCTCTCGGTCATGGCACCTGCAATGATACCAGACAGATACGCGGCGTCCTGAATGTAGTTGTCGAAGACGGAGAAGTTAGGGAGTGCTGCATCTTCCTTGAAGGACGACCCCATGAGGAATGCCACATCGGGATAGTCCGCCGCGACTTCGCGCGCTTCCTGTTCCGCCCCGAACACTTCGCCGATGATCAGCGTGTTGCCCGCTTCGGCGTATTCGCGCATCACTCGTGCGTAATCGGTGTTGGAAACGTTTTCCGTGAAGCTGTAGGAGATATCCCCGCGCGCCTGCGCGGTCTCGGCCGCCTTGTGAATACGGCTGACCCACTGCTGTTCGACCGGCACGGTATAAATGCCCGCAACCTTGATCGGATCGGCGGCCCATGCGCGTTTGGGCAGCAATGTTGCCGCACCCGCCAGCGCCGCTGCTGACCCCAGCAGATGCCGCCGTGTGATCGCGTTCCTGGAATGTGATGTCATGTGGTGTTCCCCCAATTGGAATTTCTGCCGTCAGCGTTTGCGCAATCGCCACGCAGGTCAAGGGCCGATACGCCTTTGCCCGCGCGCAACGCTGAAAAACACCCCTTTCGCCTTTGCCATTGGCAGCTTCGAAAAAGAGCGTATAGAAAACCTGCAACTCACAAGGGAGAGTCTCCATGAGCCATGTCCTCCGCCGTGTCCTGACCTCGGATCAACCGACCATCGTGAAGGGCGAAGGGGCCTATCTGGTCGACAGCACCGGCAGAAGATATCTTGATGCCTGTGGCGGGGCGGCGGTTTCCAGCCTTGGCCATGACAACAAGGCCGTGCGCGCGGCGGTCGCGCGGCAGATGGAAACGCTCAGCTTTGCGCATACGGGTCTGTTCACCAATCAGCCCGCAGAGGATCTGGCCGATTATCTGATCGCCCATGCGCCCCAAGGCACCGGCGAAGGGCGTGTGATGTATCTGGGCAGTGGATCCGAAGCGATGGAAGCCGCTCTGAAACTGGCGCGGCAGTACCATATCGAAAACGGCCAGCCGGAGCGCGCGCACATCATCGCCCGCGCACCCAGCTACCACGGCAACACGCTGGGTGCCCTTGCCGTCAGCGGCCATGCCGGGCGGCGCGCACCCTTTGCGCCCCTGCTGATCGACGTGCATCATATCGATGCGGCATACGCGTACCGCTTCCAGCAGGACGGCGAAAGCGAAGGCGCGTTCGCCCTGCGCATGGCCAACCAGTTGGAGGAACGTATCCTCTGCCTTGGCCCGAAAACCGTCGCCGCGTTTGTTGCCGAACCCGTGGTCGGCGCATCGCTCGGCTCCCAACCCGCGCCTGCGGGGTACTTCAAGCGGATCAGGGAGATTTGCGACACCCACGGCGTGCTTTACATCGCCGACGAGGTCATGTGCGGCATGGGACGCACCGGCAGCCTGTTCGCGCTGGAACAGGAAGGAATCGCAGCCGATATCACCACCATGGCCAAGGGGCTGGGTGCCGGATACCAGCCCATCGCGGCGGTCATGGCTTCCGAAAAGGTGGTCGCGCCGATCCTTTCGGGCAGTGGCAAGTTGTGGAACGGCCACACCTACATGTCGCATGCGGTGGCAACCGCCGGTGCAATGGCGGTGATGAAGGAGATCGAGGAACGCGATCTTCTGAGCGCGGTGCGCCATCTGGGCGCGCGGCTTGAGAACGGTCTGCGCGCGGCCCTGGAGGACCATCCGCACGTCGGCGACATTCGCGGGCGCGGCTTGTTCTGGACGGCCGAAGTGGTCCGGGATCGCGCCACCAAAGCGACTTTTGATCCGTCGCAGAACATTGCAGGCCGGGTGCAAAAGGCTGCGATGGATGCTGGCGTGATCTGCTATCCGTCTCAAGGCTGCGCAGACGGGACATCGGGCGATCACCTTCTGCTGGCCCCCTGCTTTACCTCCACCGCCGCAGAGATCGACACGATTGTCGACACGATGGCGCAAGCCATTTCATCACAGACCCTTGCCTAGCCCGTTGAAAAAGAACTCAATTGCCATCGGAACGAACCCGGCAAGCGATTGAGGCATGCGGTTCGCGATGGGATGTCAGTTCGGGTAAAGATGGGAAGGCACCAACGGCCTTCCGCGGCCAA
Organism: Sulfitobacter rhodophyticola; assembly: GCF_041281685.2. GTDB lineage: Bacteria > Pseudomonadota > Alphaproteobacteria > Rhodobacterales > Rhodobacteraceae > Sulfitobacter. The sequence goes on from NZ_CP166251.2 coordinate 631,474, forward strand.
GGCAGGCGCATTCGGGCTAAGATCGATAAGGTTCAATCTGGTCCGCTGACAACGCATACCCGATTTCCGCAAGCTGTGTGGTCACGGATGAGACACCGAACATTCCGATCACATTGACCGGTTCGAACAATCCGTCCGTTTCGTATGGCGTCGCGGTCGTGACAAACACCAGTTGATTGGCAGGCGGCGGTGGAACGTGTACGCAGGCACCGACATACGGCACCAGAATGAAGGCGGTGACACCGGTGCCGCTGTAGTCAATCGGTACAATGAAACCGGGCAGACGGACGATCTGCCCGTCCCAATCTGTCCTGACACCGCTGGACGGGGGCTGCTGACTTGAAAGTGGCGCTTTGTCGTGGTCGATAAATCCGCGCAAGGTGTTCGGAATCGCCGTCTCATTCTCGGGCAGCAGGTCTTCCCAATCCAGGTCGATGTAAGCCTCGGATTGCGCGATCCCGGGTACAAGGGCCATTGCAGCCATGCCTGCAAGGACGGAGCGGCGCTGAAAACGCCGGTTCACCATTCGTATATCTCCATCTTATCGGCTGCTATTGAATAGCCTGTTTGGCCAAGGTTGGTTGATTGCAATTTCGTGCGCATCACGCCGGTGACCCAGACAGGCTCCCAAAGCTGGTCGCCGGGCCATGGGCGCGCGGCATTCACCATGACAAGCTGGTTTGCGGGCGGTGGCGGTGTGTGGATACAGGCGCCGACATAGGGGACCAGCATGAAGTCCTTCACCCCTTTGGCACTGACGTTGAAGGGGATGATGAACCCCGGCATCCTGACGTAGGCCCCATTCAGCGCCTGGTTCAATTTAACGCCGTTCGCGTCATAGATCGGGTTCCAGGTGTCATTGGCCTCGTCCAACTCCCCTTCCCCGATGATCTGCGAATAGGGCACGCCCGGCGGGATAAGGTCATCCCACATGATCTCTCGCGGTGACGCGGCAAGCGCCGCCTTGGGGGCCGCAACCAGTGCCGACAGGAAAAGCATTGTCGTTCTGCGATTCATCATTTGATGCACCTCGTTCTCCGCATCAGGTGTTTACCATCATACCGTCAGCGACAGACATTCGGTAGGCCCGCAATGCGGGTACAAGGCTCACGATTGCGCCAGCACAGACAACACCAGCCATTGTCCAGACCTCCCGCATGGTGGGCGCGTCAATCGGAAGCCACAAGCCAAAGGCGCTGTCCACGACAGGCTGCGCGACAAACAGCCCAACATAAAGCAGCGCCAGCCCCAACAGCGCACCAACGGCGGCCATGACGACCGCCTCGAAGACCAGCATGCCCAGTATCGTCGCAGGGCGCGCCCCCATGGCCCGAAAGATCGCCATTTCGCGGCGACGTTCATTGAGGCTGGAAAAGATCGTGGCCATCATGCCGATCAGCGCCGTCACCACCACCATCGCGGAGACAGCCAGAAGTGCCGTTTCCGCAATGCCGACGATGCCCCAGAGTTCCTGCAGCGCCACACCGGGCAGAATGGCAAGCAACGGTTCTTCCGGGTATTCGTTGATGGCGCGCTGCAGGGCAAAGGTCTGCAACGGACTTTCGACGCCGACCAATGCGGCTGTCACCGCTTTGGGTGTCAGTTCCATCTCACGGATCACATCAACGGGCGTGGTTTGACCGGGCACCCGTGCGCCTTGCTGCCAATCAACGTGAATGGCTTCAATTGCTTCCAAACTGACGATGACGGTGCGGTCGACAGGTGTGCCGGTCTTTTCCAGAATGCCGGCGACGCGGAAGGGCTGATCCTTGTGTTCGGTAAATGACGCAAGCCCATGGGCCACGACGATCGGGGCGTCCACCTCGTATCCGAGGGTGGCCGCGACATCTGCGCCGATGACCGCGTCGAACAGGTCATCCATGATGCGGCCCGTGTTGACGGCAAGCGATCTGCCCTGACGGTATTTATAGTGCTCAAAGAACGCCGGGGTGGTGCCCATGACCCGGAACTGGCGGTGGCTGTCGCCCAACGAAATCGGGACGATCCAGTCGACATCGGGTCGCGCGGCGATGTCCTGATAGCTTTCCCAAGTCACGTTGTTCGTTGCATTGCCAATGCGAAAGACGGAATACAGCAAAAGCTGCACCGACCCGGATCGCGCGCCGACGATCAGGTCCGTGCCTGAGATCGTATCGGCAAAGCTGGCCTTGGCCCCGGTTCGCACCTTTTCGACGCCAAGGAAAAGCGCAACCGAAAGGGCAATCGCAAGAACCGTCATGCCGACGGTCAAGGCGCGTGCAAACAGCGATGCAAAGGCAAGGCGCAGGGTCATGCCATAGCCCGTTCAATCCTTGCGATGTCTTCCATGCGCAGGGTTCGGTCGAAGCGATCGCCAAGCCTGGGGTCATGGCTGACCATCAGCAGCGACGTCCCATGCGCCGATGTCTGCGCGAACAACAGGTCAAGAAAGGCGGCCTGGCTGTTCGCATCAAGGGCGGACGTGGGTTCATCAGCAATGATCAACGGCGGTTTCCCGATCAGCGCCCTGGCCACAGCCACACGCTGCTGCTGGCCAACGCTCAATGTATTGGCCTTCGCTTTGCCGACATCTTGAGGCAGGCCGAGCGCCGCACACAAGCTCGCAGCCTCCGCCGTTGCATCGCCCACCCGCTTGCGCCGTTCCGGTGCGAAACGCAGCGGCAAAAGGATGTTGTCCATGACTGTGCCAAAGGGAAGCAGATTGAACTGCTGGAAGATCACGCCGATCATTTCCGCGCGAAACTTGTCACGCGCGCCGCCTGACAACTTGGTCACATCCGTACCGGCGATCTTTACAGTGCCCAGATCCGGCAGGATCGTGCCGCAAATCAGCGAAAGCAGTGTCGACTTGCCGGACCCGCTTTCGCCCAAAAGCAGCACAGTTTCGCCTTTGGACACTGTCAGACTGCCCACCTGCAACGAGAATCCGGACCGCCCTGACCACTGGTAAGCAATGTCACCAAGCGCAAGAACGGTGTCAGACATCCGCGTTCACCGACCCAGATCGAGCACCGGTGCATCACGCTCGACTTCAAACGCCTGTGCGCCGGACGTCGTGATGATCTGCACTTCAACTTCCTTGGCATTCGGGAAAGCTTCGAAATAGGCGAAGGTAATCTGCGTCAAAGCAGCCGGGTTTTCGCAGTCCAGCGTGTATTCCGCATGAAACTCGGTGTGGCCTGCGTCTTCGGCATGATCGTCGTGCCCGTCGTGATCATCGTGACCTTCTTCGGCATGATCGTCCTTGTGATCCTCGTCATGTTCGTCGTGGCTTTCTTCACTTTCAAGTTCCGCACGCGCTTCAGTCACGGAACAAGCTGCTGCGTCAGCCATCATGAACAGGTCAAGGGGCGCCTTCAACCGCGCAATTGCCGCGTCGATGGCTGCAATGTCTGCGTCACTTTTCGCAGCATATTCAAACCCCACGATGTCGGCACCGGGCGCGTGGAACTCCATCGCTACTGTCGACCCGTCAATCGCGATATTGAGCGCACCAACCCCGTGTTCATGGGCGTCAAGCTGGCGGTTCTCTTCTGCAATCGCAGGGACAGCGGCGAGAACAGCAATGAAAGAAAAGACGTGCTTCATGATCTATCCAATATGTTTTGTGAGGGGACTATCAGGCGGCGCACATGCCGCACTGACCTTGAATTTCAACGATATGTCGCGCGGCCCGAAAGGCGCTTTCGTCAGTCAGGGCGGTCAGCTTCGGCAAAAGCGCGCTGCCGTCATGTTCCTCTACCGATCCGCAGTCTTCGCAGATCGCAAGGACAGGAACGCTAGCGGCATGGTTGCACCTGCAGGAAACGAAAGCCTTGATGGATTCAAGACGGTGCGCACGCCCCTGATCCGTCAACGCGGAAAGCGTGCGATACACTGTAGGAGGCGCGATATCCGGCTCACCCAGCTGTAATTTCTCAAGAATTTGGTAGGCAGTCATTGGCTTGTCGCATGCGTTCAGCACGCTCAGGATATCATTCTGCCGGGCAGCAGCACGTTTTCTCATCTGGTGATCTCCATCGTTGGAAATATGTTATTTTATAAAATAACAAACTACAACGCGTGAAATGTCGCTTGGCATTCCCAACCAGAAAAGTCGCCAGCCCGACTGATGGCTGGCGGGTGCGTCACATTGGTCGCTGTTGGGCAAACCGCTGCAATCGGCAGCAGATGTTAAGCCGGATCAGCTAGAAGAACAACGAACGACCGCGAAGTCAGCCGCATTTGCTGTGTCCACAGGATCCGCAGGTCATGCAGCCCTCGATCATCCTCAAATCATATTGACCACAAGCCGAACAGGCAGCACCGCGCGGCGCATCCAGCCCCACAACCTGCGCCTGCGGATCGCTTTTCAGTCCCATGCCCTCGCCTTCGATGAAGCCCGTGGCGATCATGTGCTTTTCAATCACACCGCCAATCGCGGCAAGGATGGAGGGCACGTATTTCCCCTGCATCCACGCGCCACCGCGCGGATCGAACACCGCCTTGAGTTCCTCAACCACGAAAGACACATCGCCGCCACGCCGGAACACGGCGGAGATCATCCGCGTGAGCGCCACGGTCCATGCAAAATGCTCCATGTTCTTGGAGTTGATGAACACCTCGAAGGGGCGGCGGTGGCCGTTCAGCACGATGTCATTGATGGTGATATAGATCGCGTGTTCGCTGTCGGGCCACTTGACCTTGTAGGTGTTCCCCTCCAGCTCCGCCGGGCGGTCAAGCGGTTCGGACATATAGATCACGTCGCCGCCCTCTTCGACCAGTTGCGGACCTTCTGCCGGTGTCTGCTCGCTGCTTTCCGACACGCTCAGCACCGATCCCGTGACCGCGTTGGGCCGATAGGTGGTGCACCCCTTGCAGCCCGTGTCCCAGGCTTCCATGTAGACGTCCTTGAAGGCGTCAAAGCTGATGTCCTCGGGGCAGTTGATGGTCTTGGAGATGGAGCTGTCCACCCACTTCTGCGCCGCCGCCTGCATCTTGACGTGATCCAGCGGGGCCAGCGTCTGGGCGTTGACGAAATGATCGGGCAAAGGCGCGTCGCCTTTCAGATCGCGCCACATTTGCACAGCGTAATCAACAACTTCTTCTTCCGTCCGGCTGCCGTCCTTCTGCAGAACCTTGCGGGTGTAGGCATAGGCAAACACCGGCTCGATCCCGGAGGAAACATTGCCCGCATAAAGGCTGATCGTGCCGGTGGGCGCGATGGAAGTCAGCAGCGCGTTGCGGATGCCATGGGTGCGGATTGCGTCGCGCACATCATCGTCCATCATCTGCATGTTGCCGGATTGGAGGTAAGCATCGGCGTCAAAAAGCGGGAACGCGCCCTTCTCCTTCGCCAGATCAACAGAGGCCAGATAGGACGCCCGTGCGATGGCTTTCAGCCACTCCTCAGTCTGTGCCGCGGCCTCATCGCTGCCGTAACGCTGACCCAGCATCAGCAAAGCATCCGCCAGCCCGGTCACACCCAACCCGATCCGCCGCTTCGCCTGCGCTTCGCGTGCCTGCGCCTCAAGCGGGAACTTGGAGACATCCACCACGTTGTCCATCATCCGCACAGCGGTCGCGACAAGCTCATTCAGCGCGTCGATATCGAGTTTCGCATTAGCCTCGAATGGATCGCTTACCAACCGTGCAAGGTTGATAGAGCCCAGCAAACACGCGCCATAGGGCGGCAGTGGTTGTTCGCCGCAGGGGTTTGTCGCGGCGATCGTTTCACAATAATTCAGGTTGTTCGCCTGATTGATCCGGTCGATAAAAATCACACCGGGTTCGGCGTAATCATAGGTCGCCTGCATGATCCGATTCCACAGATCACGCGCCTGCACGGTGTGATAGACCTTGCCGTCAAACACCAACTCCCACGGGCCGTCCGCCTTCACCGCCTCCATGAACGGATCGGTAATCAGCACCGACATGTTGAACATCCGCAGCCGCGCGGAATCGGATTTGGCGGCGATGAAATCCTCCACATCCGGGTGATCACACCGCATGGTCGCCATCATCGCCCCCCGGCGCGAGCCTGCGGACATGATCGTGCGGCACATCGCATCCCAGACGTCCATGAAGCTCAAAGGACCAGAGGCATCCGCCGATACGCCTTTCACATCGGCACCCTTTGGCCGGATGGTGGAGAAATCATAGCCGATCCCGCCGCCCTGCTGCATGGTCAAAGCGGCTTCTTTCAGCATGTCAAAGATACCACCCATGCTGTCAGGTACGGTTCCCATCACAAAGCAATTGAACAACGTGACCTTGCGCGCGGTGCCTGCCCCTGCGGTGATGCGCCCGGCAGGCAGGTATTTGAAACCCTCCAAGGCGCTGTAAAACTTGTCTTCCCAGACGTCCGGATCATCCTCCACCTGCGCCAGATCACGGGCGATACGCCGCCATGTGTCCTCTACCGTGACGTCCTTCGCGGTCCCATCGGGGGCCTTGAAGCGGTACTTCATGTCCCAGATCTGTTCGGCAATGGGGGCGGCAAAACGTGTCATGGCAGGGTTTTCCATCATTGGGGTGTAAAGAGGTTGAGACAGGCGGAGGCAGGAGCGTTCTAAATGCCATTCCAGAGGATCAAGGGCAAGTCGGCAGAAATCCGGCAAGATCAGGCTGAGAGAATCGCCTGACCCCGCTTTGACACCATATATTGTGCAACGCATCCAATCAACCACAACATTATGAAGAAAGCCAATCTGACGCACTTGCAGAACCGGCACTTTCCTGCGATTTTGTGTCCATGTCCCATACACACCTCATCAAGCTTTCCGTCGGCACCGAAACCGTAGACGATCTTGCCGCCTGGCAGGCGACCAAACGCGCGCAGGCGCCTGACGGGTTGCCCCGTCACGTCACCCGTATGTGGCCCCGGCGGGAAAGCGAGGTGCTGAACGGCGGTTCGATCTTCTGGGTGATAAAGGGTGTGATCCAGTGTCGGCAGGTCATCAACAGGCTGGATGAATACATCGGACAAGACGGCATCCGCCGGTGCGCGATCGTTCTGGAGCCTGAGATCATCCGCACCCAGACCAGCCTCAAGCGCCCCTTTCAGGGCTGGCGGTATCTTCAGCCCGCCGATGCGCCACCCGACCTGCCCGAAGGGCGCGACCACGAAGAACCGCTGCCGGTGGAACTCAACAAGGCCCTGGCCGAAATCGGCGTGCTTTGAAACAAGCAACCCGGTTGTTCCGCCGGGTTGCTAGGGTTTTCCAGAACGGATGACGCCAAGACCCGTCAGCCCAGTTCATCCGTTTCCAAATACCTTAACACGCCGCAGTTCGCCAACGAACCGGATCAGTTGTACAATGCCTCGATCTGATCCGCATAGATCTCGTAGATCTTTGCCCGCCGGACCTTCATCGTCGCGGTCACCTCACCATCATCATGGTCCAGTTCCTTGGGCATCAGCCAGACCTTTTTGACCTGTTCCACCCGCGCCAGATTGGCGTTCTGCTTTTCCACCTCGGCCTCGATCAGCTTCTGGACCTGCGGATGCACGGCCAGCGACCGGAAGGTGGTATAGGCAATCCCCTGTCCTTCCGCCCAAAGCCGCACGGTATCCATGTCCAGTTGCACCAAGGCCCCCACGTAAGGTCGCTTGTCCGCGATCACGATCACTTCCTTGATGAAGGGGCTGGCCTTGATGACATTCTCGATCAGCGCGGGCGACAGGTTCTTGCCCGCCGCGTTGATCATGATGTCCTTCTTGCGATCAACCAGCGTCAGCGACCCATCGCTTTCGATCTTGCCCACATCCCCGGTATGCAGCCAACCATCCTGAATGGCTTCTGCCGTGGCCTTGGGGTTCTTGTAATACCCCTTGAAAACCGTCGGTCCGCGGAACAGAACCTCGCCATCCTCGCCCAGCTTGCATTCGACGGTCTGAACAGGCAGGCCAATCCGACCGTCACAATTGCCCCAGGCCGGTTGGATCGTACCAACGCCGGAGGTCTCCGACATGCCCCACGCCTCGCGAATGTTCACACCAATGCCCCGCATGAACCCCAAGAGATCAGCGGAGATCGGCGCGGCGGCGGAAATTGCGAACGTCACGCGCCCCAACCCCAGGTAGCTGCGGATATGGCGGTAGACCAGCACATCCCAGAACGCATTCGCCATCCGATCTGACGCGGACCACTGATCGCGCCGCTTCATGCCCCGCCGCTGTGCACCTTGCAGTGCCAACAGGGTCATGGGCCGCCGCAATCTGCCCGCAGTCTGTGCCTGCACCAACACGCCCGCCTGCATCTTTTCCCAGATCCGCGGCACACCAAAGAAGATCTCGGGCGCGACTTCTCGCAGGTCGAGCGTGATCGTACGCAGGCTTTCCCCGAAATTCATCACGAAGCGGCGGCTCAACCCGTTGATGACGGTCACTGCCTGCTCCGCAATATGACACAGCGGCAGATAGCTCAGCACATTGGTGCCCGCCGGGTAATCCGCAAAGATCTGATCGGCAACGGCAGCACCCGAATGGATGTTCCCGTATGACATCTCAGCCGCCTTTGGCAACCCGGTAGAGCCCGAAGTAAACACCATCATCGCCGTGTCTTCAGGCGTGATGGAGGCAAGCCGCGCGCGCAGATCATCCCGCGTCTCCGCCAGTTTCTCCCTGCCCAGCGCCAGAAGGTCGGCAAAGGACATCAGGCCCAGCAAATCCTCTCCCTTGGTGCCCTTGGGGTTCAACACGATCAACTGCCTGAGCTGCGGCACCCTCCCCTCCAGGTCCTTGATCTTGTCCAACTGCTCCTGATCCTCGATGAACAGCATCGTCGTGTCAGAGGCATTGATCAGGTGATCCAGTTCCGCCGCCGGGGACGTCGGATACATCCCCACAACCACGCCGCCTGCCGCATTGATCCCGAACTGCGCCTGAACCCACTCGCTGCGGTTCTCGCTCAGCACACCGACATGGCCGCCGGGTTCCAGCCCCAGCGCGATCAGACCGGCCGCACAGGCCTGCATGATGTCGTCCAGATCGCTCCAGGTGATCTCGTTCCAGATGCCGAACTCTTTCTGGCGCATCGCGACGCCGTCACCGCGCGTCTTGGCGTGATCGTGAACAATCTGCACCAAAGGCGCAAATCCGGGCAGTCTTTCATCAAAGGCCATCTGTCTCTCCTTCGCTCAGCTCAACCAGCGTTTACGCCGCTTGTAGTGTTTGACATCCCGGAAGGACTGCCGCGCGTCTGACCCGTCCTCGGACATCCCAAGATAGAAGGACTGGATGTCCTTGTCATTGCGCAGCTTGTCGACCGGACCTTCGAGCACGATCTGCCCGCTTTCCATGATGTACCCGTAATCCGCCACGTTGAAGGCGACCCCGGCGTTCTGCTCCACCAACAGGATGGCCACACCGTCCTCCTGGTTGAGACGGCGGATGGTGTCGAAAATCTCCTCGACCACCTTGGGGGCAAGCCCGAGCGATGGTTCATCCATCAGGATCAGTTCCGGCCGCGCAATCATCGCGCGCCCAAAGGCCAGCATCTGCTGCTCTCCGCCCGACAGATATCCGGCAATCTGCTTGCGCCGCTCTTTCAGGCGCGGGAAGAAATCATACACCTTGTCATAGTCAGGCTTGGCTTTGCGATCATCCAACGCATAGGAAGCGGCGATCAGGTTGTCCTCGACCGTCATCTCCGAGAAAATACGCCGCCCCTCGCGCACGTGGAACAATCCCTGCTGCACCAGCTTGTCCGGTGCGATCCGCATGATCTGCTGGCCCTTGAAGGAAATCCGCCCTTCGCCCACTTCGCCATTCTCCAGCGCCAGCAGGTTCGAGGCGGCTTTCAAGGTCGTGGTCTTGCCTGCCCCGTTCGTACCCAGAAGCGTGACAATCTTGCCATCGGGCACCTCAAGCGACAAACCGCGCAGGGCCTGGACCGTGTGATAATAGGTCACCTCAATATTCTCGATGGTCAGCACGACGTCACCTTGTCTTCCAAATGGCGAAAAAAACCCGGGGGGCAAGGGGGCAGAGCCCCCAAAAGGGGTGGGAGGGCGGGCCCTCCCACCCTATCATCAAACGCTCAGCCAATCCGACTTGGGCGAAAACAGCCCCGTCTCCGGATCATAGCCATAGACACGGCCCGTCCCGATGGCGTTGTTCACCATGGAAACATTGCCGCCAAAGAAGCCACCGGAATCCCAGTCGGAAATGTTGGTCAGCGTCTCGGCGATGTTGTCCGCCGTCAGCTCCTTGCCAGCGTCATGGGTGTCGCGGAAGGCCTTCATGGCAATCTCCAGACCACACATGGTCTGCAACGCCCAGGTGGACATGTAGCTCTCAAGCGGCGTGCCCGCGAACATCTCCTTGGACAGCGCTGCATACTGCTGATAGCGCGGTGCGTCTTCCTGATCGTAGAAGTAGCGGTAGGGCATCACGCCTTCGTAGCCCGCCAGGAACGGGCCCGCTTCCTTGGTGATCCGGTCCGCGATCAGCTTTTCCATGCCCCAGAAAGTGCCCTTGAACTTGGTCGGCAGACCAAACTGGCGCGCGCCACCAATCAGTTGCGGCCAAACGCCCGTGACATAGCCATGCAGGATGCAATGATCCGCACCCGATTGGGCCAGCTTGGTCACATGTGTCGGAATGTCCGCACCTTGCGGCTTTGTGCTTTCTTCCAGAACCACCTCAAGACCCAGCGATTCTGCTGTGGCCCGTCCATGCTCGATAGGGTCACGACCAAACTCGGTGTTGGAGAAGATGAACGCAACTTTCTGACCACCCTCATCCTTGATGTTCTGCAACAGGATGTCGATCTGGCTCTGGTAGCTGGGACCAGACATGTACTGATAGGGATGCGTGGCGGGATCGGCCAGTTCTGACGCAAAGGAGGTCGACCCCATGATGCGCGCGTTCTCGCCCTTCAGTTCAGGCGCGATCAGCTTCATTGCACCAGTGGAATCAGCGAAGTACCCGATCATCGCCGTGCCTTCGGTGGCCAGCGCGCGCTGGTAGTTGGCCAGCGTGTTGTTGGGGATATAGCCTGAATCCTCGGTGGTGAATCGGATCGGCACGCCACCAATACCGCCTTCATCGTTGAACAGCTTGGTGGCAAGGCTAAACGCAGGTGCAACAAGCTGCCCGGCGGTGGCGAAAGGCCCCGTCAGCGGCAAGGACGCACCCAGCACGTATTCACTGGGCTGCGCCTTCAGGATCATCGGGGCACCCATCAGCGCGGTTGTCGCGGCTGTAGTGCCCAGGAAAGTCCGGCGGTTCATGGTCATGGTTCTTCTCCCTTGTGTGGCCTTATGATTTATCCACGCGCGAACGGCCAACGGTTCGCAGCACGCAGAATTCGGTCGATAATCTGGTTCAGTCCAAGTGGTTCCTTCAGCAGAAACAGCACCAGCAGGGTGCCAAAGGCGATCTCCTGCAGTGGCGCACGCAACTGTCCGGCACTGGCCGATCCCCCGGCAACGGCGCCGAAGATCACCTTGATCATTTCAGGCACCAGGACGATGATGATCACGCCAAACACCGGCCCCATAGTACGGCCCATGCCGCCAATGATCAGCGCGGCAACAAGGTTCAGCGACAGTGCAAGCTCAAACTGCTCCGGCAGGATCCGGGCATAGAAGTAAGCGAAAAGCGCGCCCGCCAGACCGCAATAGGCAGCCGACAGCGCAAAACTGGTCAGCTTGTAGCGCAACAGCGAAATGCCCAGGATCTCGGCCGAGTAGTCCCGGTCCCGGATCGCGATGAACGCCCGGCCCACGCGCGTCCGGATCAGGTTCTGTGCGGCCAGCAGCGCGGTCAAACCCACCACCGCGATCAACCCGAACATTTCCCGCTTGGTATCCAGCACCCACCCAAAGAAATTGGGCGAATTGGTATTGATCCCCACCATGCCACCCGTCCAGGGCGCAAACAGGTCTTCCTCGATCAGGAAGATCACGATGAAATTCGCCGCCAGCGTGGCCACGGCCAGATAGAGCCCCTTCACGCGCAGGGATGGCAGCCCCACGATGACCCCGACGATGGCTGCCAGCGCCACTGCGAAAGGGACCGCGAAAAACGGCATGATCCCGGCCGGGATGACGCCTGTCGCGACGTTGTTGAAGATCGTCACCGCATAGGCGCCAATCGCCACGAAAGCCCCGTGCCCCAGTGACACCAGCCCGGTGTATCCTGTCAGGATGTTGATCCCCACCACCGCGATCAGCAAGATCCCCATCTGGCTGGCAATCAGGATCATGTAGTCATTGGCAAACAGCGTGAATAACGCCAGCAGGGCCATCATGCCATAGACAAACATCTGCTTGTAGGTGTTGTTGAGGACGCGTTCGTCTGCCGCGTAGGTTGATTTGAGATTTGCGTTGATCATATCCGCTCAACCTCTTTCTGGCCCATCAATCCATGGGGCCGCCATATCAAGACCACCAGCACGGCGACGTACGGCACGATCTCCGCCCAGCTGCCGCCCAATTGCCATTGGGTCATCGCCTCCAGCACGCCGACCGACATGGCAGCGATCAGCACACCGACATAACTGTCGAGCCCGCCCATCAGCACAATCGCCAGCACGCTGAAACCAAACAGCCCCAGTGACGGCGAAATGCCGTTGCGCGTGGCCAGAATGGCCCCCGCGATGGCGCCCGTGGTTGACGCCAGCACCCATGCGCGGCTGAACACCTTGGGCACCGAGATGCCCATGGAATAGGCGGTCGACTGGTCTTCTGCAGTGGCGCGGATCGCCACGCCCCCTTTCGTAAATTTCACAAAGGCGACGATGGAGGCAAAGAGCAGCAGCGCCAGGATCATATTCACCAGATCCGTGCCGAACAGGAAAATCGTCGTGCCGAACAGCTCAAACCGAATGGGCATGTTGGGCGCGATGAACGGCACGTTCGCCGCATCCGCCGTCCAGATCAGGCTTGCGGTGCCCGACATGATCGAAATCAGCCCCACCGTAACCATGATCATCGCAAAGACCGATTGCCCCATCAGCGGGCGCATCAGCACCCGTTCCACGATCCGGCCCACAACGGCATTGGCGATCAGCGCACCAATCAGGCCCAACAGGATCCGGGGCACGTTGCTGACCCAATCCAGCACAGCCCCCATAGGCGAGAACATCGCCAGCCCTTCCCGTTGTGCCAACAGCCACCCAGGCTCCCAGGAAGCGAGCCAATCCGGCGCCCAGGGCTGGTTCGGGATGATGACCGAGAAGGTGAAATAGAAATAGGCGCCGAACATGATCAGGTAACCATGGGCGAAATTCACCACCTTGGTGGCCTTGTAGACGCTGACGATGCCCACGGCGATCAGCGCATAAATCGCCCCTGCCATCAGCCCGTTGATGGCGAATTGTACAAATTGCCCCATTACGCCGCCGCTCCCAGATAGGCTTCAATCACCGCCGGGTTCTTGCTGACCTCTTCGGGCGTGCCATCGGCGATCTGCTGACCGAAGTTCAACACGACGATGTGGCTGCAAATGTCCATCACCATGTGCATGTCATGCTCCACCAGCAAAATGGTCGTGCCAAATTGTTCCTGAACATCCAGAATGAACCGTGCCATATCCGCTGTTTCTTCGCGGTTCATGCCCGCGACAGGTTCATCCAGCAACAACACCTTCGGCCGCATCGCCAGCGCCCGGCCCAACTCCACCCGTTTTTGCAATCCGTAAGGCAGCATGGTGATCGGATATTTGCGTATGTGGTCGATCTCCAGAAAATCGATCACCCGTTCCTCCACCTCGCGGCGCAGTTCCAACTCTTCTTTCTGGGCGCTGCCGAAATAACGCAGCGCCTGCCAGACGTTTGTCTTCAACCGCGTGTGACCGCCCAATTTGATATTGTCGAGAACGGTCATCCCCCGGAAAAGCGCGATGTTCTGAAACGTCCGCGCCAGCCCCAGCGCCGCACGCTTGTCCGGGCTCATGTCGGTGATGTCCGCCCCTTCAAAGAAAACGCGGCCCTTGTCAGGTTTGTAAAAGCCCGAGATTGCGTTGAAAAGCGATGTCTTGCCCGCGCCGTTCGGGCCGATTACACCGGTGATTTCTCCTTCGCGCGCTTCAAAGTTCACGCCTTGCAGCGCTTTGATGCCGCCAAAAGACAGATGCAGATCCTCGATCCTGAGCACGCAACCCTCCCTGATGCGCGAAACGGTAACGCGCTTTCATCCCTGGCCGGCGGATCGGATCCCTTGATGGAAACTCTGTCACATACCGCGCGGTTTGACGCATCCTAAACAAGCCAGCCGGATGTGCAAACCATCTCGGTGTTCGGACGCCACTGACGCAGCGTCAGGCAAGCTTTTCCAAAAAACTGGAAAGCTGCGCCTGTTCCTCGCCGCTGACCTCTGCTGCGCGGCTGCGCCACAGCGTCGCCTGCGATCTGAGGATCAGGCCGTCCGACAGGATCTTGAGGTGATTGGCACGCAGCGTCTCTCCGCTGGAGGTGATGTCGGCAATGGCCTCGGCGGTCTCGTTCTTGACGGTACCTTCCGTGGCACCCTGACTGTCGACCAGCGCATAGTCGGCGACCCCGTGCAACCGAAGGAAGTCCCGCACCAGACGGTGATATTTGGTCGCAATCCGCAGCCTTGTGCCATGTGCCTGCCGGAATGCCGCTGCGGTCCCGTCCAGATCATCCAGCGTGTCAACGTCTACCCAGACCTGCGGCACCGCGAGGATCAGGTCGGCGTGACCAAATCCAAGTTCTTCGACGGGCTCAAGCAGCTGCTCCCACAAGGCCAGCTTTTCCTGCACCAGATCTGTCCCGGTGACCCCAAGATGAATGCGCCCCGACGCCAGTTCCCGCGGGATTTCCCCTGCAGACAGCAAGACCAGTTCAACGCCGTCCACCCCTGCCACATGCCCCGCATATTCGCGATCGGACGTGCTCCGGCTCAGGATGATGCCGCGCGCGCCGAACCAGTCGAACGTCTTTTCCATCAACCGCCCCTTGGACGGCACGCCCAGCTTGATCGTCATGGCGCACCCTCCAGTTCCAGCATCAGGTCCGGGCGCATCACACCACCCACGGCGGGGATTTCAACGCCGTTCCCCAGCCGCCTCGTCAGCGCGTCATAGCGCCCGCCTGTGGCGATGTTGGGCAGGTCGGGCCGCGCGGTGGCGCGAAAGCCAAAGACAAACCCGTCGTAGTACTCCATCGACACCCGGCCATAGCTGGCTTCGAACAACAGCGCATCCGTGGCAATGCCGCGCGCGGCCAAGGCGGCTTCTCGGTCCGCCACCCGCGCCACGGCTGACGCGATTTCGGGCATATCGACCGCCAGATCATGCAACCGGCTCAGCGCGTAGGGCATCGTTTCGCGCACATCAAGCAACGCTTCGATCAAGTCAACCTGCGCCGCAGACAACGCTGGTTCGTTGGCATCCGCGCGCAAAACCTCGATCCGGGCGTCAATCTCGGATTGTGTGCGCAATCCGATCATCGGTGCGTCTGCAATCACATCTCCTGCCAACAACGCCGCCCGCGCGGCGGGCACCGCGGTGCGTCCTGCATACCGTTCCAACAAGGCGCGGAACCGGCGCGGGCGCCAGATATGCCTGCGCAAGGCGGCCTTGCGCGCGCCAGAGGTATCCAACCCGTCCACCGCCGCCATCAGTACGCCGATGTCCCCGGTGACAGCCTCCACCGGCAGGCTTTCCAACGCCTGCGCGATCAGCGCGAACACCTCCGCATCTGCCGCCGCCGGATCCTGTCGGTCGAAAACCTCGTACCCCACCTGCACATATTCATTGGCGCGCTCGGGGTCCTGCTCCTGCCGACGAAACACCTCGCCCGCGTAGGTATAACGCGCAGCCTCCGCCCCATGGGCCATGTGCATTTCCACCACCGGAAGCGTAAAATCGGGTCGCAGCATCTGCTCCCCCCTGAGTGCGTCCGAGGTGACATAGGCGCGGGCGCGAATGTCCTCGCCATAAAGGTCCAGCAGGGTGGCCGCCGGTTGCAACAGGGGCACTTCAGCAACCACAGCGCCCTGCGCCTCAAACGCAGCACGCAGGCGGGCGGCCCGCGCCCGGGTGTCGGCACGCTGTGGCATCAGCCGTGCAGGCCCAGAATCTCGCGCACCTTCACGACCAATTGGTCACGCGGCACTTCGTATTGGCTCGGCCGGTCCTTCCATTCCTCAAGCGTGGCGTTTTCCGCAATTTGCGCGCCCAAGATCAAGTCCTTGATCTGCACCACACCGTTAGCGTGCTCATCCCCGCCTTCGATCACGGCAACGGGACTGCCGCGCTTGTCGGCGTATTTCAACTGGTTGCCGAAGTTCTTCGGATTGCCCAGATAGACCTCTGCCCGGATGCCCGCCTGCCGCAACTCCGCAACCATCGCCTGATAATCCGCCATGCGGTCGCGGTCCATCACGGTGACGACCACAGGCCCCTGCGCGGTGTCATCCAGCCGTCCCTTGGCATGCAGCGCGGCCAGCAAGCGATCAACCCCGATCGACACGCCTGTCGCGGGAACGGCCTGCCCCGTAAACCGCTTGACCAGATCATCGTAACGCCCGCCGCCTGCGACGGAGCCGAAGTTGCGCGGACGGCCCTTCTCGTCCTTGATTTCAAAGGTAAGTTCCGCCTCGAAGACTGGGCCCGTGTAGTAACCGAGGCCGCGCACAACGGAAGGGTCGATTTGAAGCCGACAGTCTGAATGGCCAGAAGCTTTGAGTAATTCCAACATTTGTTGAAGCTCTTCAACGCCTTGGAATCCCACGGGAGAGTCGCCAACAACTCTTCTGAGATGATCTATGACCCGTTGGTTCCAAATGTGTCTGTATGCACCGTAGTGTACCCGGTCTCCTTTTTCCAAGAATGCACCGTGAACCGAATATCTCGCAGCGTGAAGCTTGTCAGCGCGCTCTTTGTCACCTTCCGCTTCGGCATTGCTGGCCTCTTTTGAGAGAGCATTTGAAATAGGCTCGTACGAGTTCACGAAATCCATCACTGTTTCGATCTCAAGCTTGCCCAACCCAGCTCCATCGGTAAAGTCCCCACTCTCATCTTTGCGCCCCTCACCCAGCAGCGCGCGCACACCTTCAGGCCCCAACCGATCCAGCTTATCAATCGCGCGCAACACGATCCCGCGCTCCGCCGCCTTGTCGTCCCCCGCAAGCCCCGCAACTTCCATAACACCGTTCAAAACCTTGCGGTTGTTCACCCGCACCACGTAATCGCCACGCTCGATCCCGACCTCTTCAAGACAATCAGCCAGCATCGCGCAGATCTCCGCGTCGGCGGCCACCGAAGGCGCACCAACCGTATCCGCATCACACTGATAAAACTGCCGAAACCGCCCCGGTCCGGGCTTTTCGTTGCGCCAGACAGGCCCCATGGCATAGCGGCGGTAAGGGTTGGGCAGATCATTGCGGTGCTGCGCGTATACCCGCGCCAAAGGCGCCGTGAGGTCATACCGCAACGCCAACCAGTCGCCGGGCTTGTCCGCATCCGCATCCTCTTGCCAGGCAAAGACGCCTTCGTTCGGACGGTCCACGTCCGGCAGGAACTTGCCCAAGGCCTCCACCGTCTCCACGCCCGAGCTTTCCAGCGCATCAAAGCCATAGCGTTCGTACACGGCGGCAATCTTGCGCAGCATGGCGGCCCGATGCGTCACCTCGGACCCGAAATAATCGCGAAATCCTTTCGGTGTCTCCGCGCGGGGGCGCGGTGTCTTCTTGGGCTTGGACATCGGAGGCATCCTCATGTGCGTCTTCGCGCCCGCAGATAGCCCAGCCATCTGCTGTCCGCAACCGACACACGCCACGCGCACCCTTCTCTTTTTTGGCCATAAATACCGCGACGCAGGTCCCGCAACCCGCTCTGGGCCTGCGTTCGTTCCCATGCTATGCGGCACAGACCAATGAGGACGCCATGCAAAAGCTTGAAGAACAGATCGCCCACCTTACCCGCACCGTGGAAGAGCTTTCGGACATTGTCGCCCGTCAGGCCGACGAAATCGTGACCCTGAACCGCCGGGTGCACATGCTGATGCAGCGCGAGGGGGAGCGGGAGGCCCAGTCAGGCGGGTCGGTGGTCGTGGGGGATGAACGCCCGCCGCATTATTGAGCGTCCGGTTGGCACCAAGATCGTTTTCTTCCAAAGAAAACGGCCGGAATTTTCCATAAATTCCGGGACCGGTTTCAACCGCTGGATTTCATCGCCGTGGCCAGCACTTCGCCATCATGGATCAGCATCTCCGACCAACGCCGCGCGTTGCCAAAGCTGTCGTAGGCGTTGATGAAGAAGGTGCGTTTTTCCAGACGCTTGATCCGGCTGCCGCACGGTTTCTTGCGGCTGACACCGCAGACCTGCGATTTGACTTTCTCATAGGCCTTGTCGGTTGCCCCATACGGCAAATCCTGCGCCGCGGGCCCGTAGTGCAGCATGTCGTATAGCGCAGGCGATCCGACCAGCACATTCGCCGCCGTCAACTGGCGCGGACAACCGTCTGAAAAACCTGTCAGATAATAGGTCCGTGCAGTTGCCGTTCCCGGCGCAGTATCGTAGATGGCAAACCCCCGCACCGGGCCCTTTTCAACCTGCCTGCCCATGTCGCGCCCCCGTGCCTCACACACACGGGCGACCACGCCGTATGGCAGGGACGTGCCATATGGGACGTCATTTGCTTGCGCGAAACTTGGCTTCCTGCCCGTGAACAAGGCCCGGCCCTCTTCAGACGCGCTGCGTTCAGGGGCATCGGGCTCAGTCGGCAAAGCGGCCAGAACAGTGTCCCCTTCATCACCTTGCGTGCCCAGCGCTTTGATCTGCCCGTCTTCCGCTTCCACCTGGCTCGCGGCGACCGCGACGTTCTCACGCGCACGGCGGAACAGGCCCAAAATGCCACCGCTCTGGGATGCTCCCGCGGTCTCAGGCAGTGCGATGTCAGGCGTGGTTTCCGCAGCCGAGGCCGTGCCCAAAAATCCCTCACGATCCATTTCGGCCTGAGTCGGCACAGCCTGCGTCGCCACCGCGTCCTGCGCCAGCGTCACATCGGAAATACGGTCAAAATCCTCAAGCGGATCGCCACATCCCGCCACAAGGACAAGCGCCCCCAGCGCCAATGTCCGTCTGATCATTGCCATCCCCAGCATTAAGAACGGACGGTAAGTAGCTGAAAATCGACGCCAAGTCGAATCTGGCTGATGAACTGGAACTTATCCCCAGGCGACCACCAGATGTTGTGGATTAAATCTCTTCGACCTCAAGAACGCCGCCCAAAGACCGAATCGCGCCCTTGATCTGTGGGGTGACCGGGAACTCCATGCCAAGGTCCACTTCGACCTCTCCCGGCAGGGCCGGATCCATCAGGCACAATTGCACTGGCCCCCGCCCGCTGCCCTTGGCCGCCGTTCGCGCCCCTTCGAGCACCTGACTGACCGCGCTGATCGCCTCTGGCGCGTCAATGAACACCTTCAGTCCCATCGCGCCCGCATCGGCCACGGCCATGTCGACCGGCGCAACCGAGCGACCCAGCAGCTTGAGCTGATCTGCCTCCAGGCTCGCCTCTACCGTGACCACCACCTTCGATCCGACCTCCAGATGGTCACGCGCCTTTTCCAGCGTGTCGGAGAACAGCGTCACCTCGTACCCCCCTGTCGGATCAGACATCTGCGCAAAGGCGAAACGGTTGCCGCGCGCGGACTTGCGCTCCTGCCGTCCGGCCACGACACCGGCGATTTTGGCCACCAGCGGACCGTTCTGCGCCTTCGCGGTCACCTCGTCCAGCGTGATCACGCCTTTCCGTTTCAAGGGACCCATGTAATCATCCAGCGGATGCCCGGACAAATAGAACCCGACGGCCTTGAATTCTTCGCTCAACCGTTCCGCAGGCAGCCAGTCATCACAGGGCATCATCCGGGGTTCGGGCAGATCGTCCCCCGCTTCGCCAAACAACGACACCTGATTTGACGTCTTCTGTTCATGGATGGCCGCAGAATATCCCACCAGCGCATCCAGCGCCTGAAACACCCGCCGACGGTTCGGATCAAGCGCATCAAACGCACCGGAACGCGCCAGCATTTCCAACGGGCGCTTGCCCACGCGTTTCAGATCCACCCGCCGCGCCAGATCGAACAGCGTGGCGAACGGGCGGTCCTGCCCGTCCACGCGTCGTCCGTCGGTGATCAGTTTCATCGCCTCGATCCCGACGTTCTTCAACGCCCCCAACGCATAGACGAGCGCCCCTTCGCTGACCTTGAACGTCGCGTCCGACCGGTTCACGCACGGCGGCACATAAGGAAGCTCAAGCCGCTTGCGCACTTCTTCGAAATAGACCGCCAGCTTGTCGGTCAGATGGATGTCGCAGTTCATCACCCCGGCCATGAATTCTACCGGGTGATTGGCCTTCAGCCATGCGGTCTGATAGCTGACCACGGCATAGGCCGCCGCGTGCGACTTGTTAAAACCGTAGTTCGCAAATTTCTCCAGCAGGTCAAAGACTTCCGAGGCTTTCTTCTTGTCGACCCCATTCTCCATCGCGCCCTTCTCGAACTTGGGGCGTTCCTTGGCCATTTCCTCGGCGATCTTCTTGCCCATCGCGCGCCGCAGCAAGTCCGCCCCACCCAGCGAATAGCCCGCCATGACCTGCGCGATCTGCATCACCTGCTCCTGGTAAACGATGATGCCTTGCGTCTCTTCCAGGATATCGTCGATCAGCGGATGGATGGATTCCCGTTCCTTCAACCCGTTCTTGACCTCGCAATAGGTCGGAATGTTCTCCATCGGGCCGGGACGATAAAGCGCGACCAGGGCCACGATATCCTCGATGCAGGTGGGTTTCATCCGCTTGAGGGCATCCATCATGCCGGAGCTTTCCACCTGGAACACCGCAACCGTCTTGGCGCTGGCATAAAGCTTGTAGGATGCCTCATCATCCAGCGGGATCGTGGCGATATCATCCACAAGCCCCTCAGGCGGCACGAACAACTCCGTCCCGTCCGCCGCGATGTGCAGGTGTCGGCCACTGCCCTTGATCTGGTCAACGGCGTTCTGGATAACCGTCAGCGTCTTCAGTCCAAGAAAATCGAACTTCACCAGACCGGCCTGCTCAACCCACTTCATGTTGAACTGCGTTGCAGGCATGTCCGATCGCGGATCCTGGTACAGCGGCACCAGCGCATCCAGCGGACGGTCCCCAATGACCACGCCGGCCGCATGGGTCGATGCGTTTCTGAGCAACCCTTCCACCTGCTGACCGTACTCCAGCAGCCGCGCGACCACCTCCTCGTTGCGCGCCTCCTCGCGCAGGCGCGGCTCATCCGCCAGCGCCTTTTCGATGGAAACCGGTTTGACCCCCTCCACCGGGATCATCTTGCTCAACCGGTCGACCTGCCCATAGGGCATCTGCAGGACACGGCCGATGTCCCGCACCGCCGCTTTTGACAATAGCGCACCAAAAGTGATGATCTGGCCCACTTTGTCGCGGCCGTACTTCTCCTGAACGTACCGGATGACCTCCTCGCGGCGGTCCATGCAGAAGTCGATGTCGAAGTCCGGCATCGACACCCGTTCAGGGTTCAGGAAGCGTTCAAACAGCAGCGAATACCGCAGCGGATCAAGATCGGTGATCAGCAAGGCATAGGCCACCAGCGACCCCGCGCCCGATCCCCGACCGGGCCCCACCGGAATGCTCGCGTCCTTGGCCCATTTGATAAAATCGGCGACGATCAGAAAGTAGCCGGGAAAGCCCATGCCTTCGATAATGCCAAGCTCGAATTCCAGCCGCGCCTCGTATTCCTCTATGGGTGCCGCAGGCTCGATGATCGCCAACCGGTGCTGCAAGCCTTCCTGCGCCTGACGGCGCAGTTCCGCGACCTCGTCATCGGCGAATTTCGGCAGGATCGGATCGCGACGATAGGCCATGAATGCACAGCGGCGGGCAATCTCCACCGTGTTCGCCAGCGCCTCGGGCAGATCGGCGAACAGCGTGGCCATCTCCTCGGGGCTTTTGAAATAGTGCTGCGCAGTCAGCCGCCGACGGTCCTGCTGCTGATCGACATAGGCGCCATCGGCGATGCAGATCAACGCATCGTGCGCCTCGTACATTTTGGCATCGGGGAAATAGACGTCATTTGTCGCGACCAGCGGCAGGTCCATGGCATAGGCCATCTCGACAAAGCCGCGCTCAGTCAGGCGTTCGGCTTCGGGCGCGCCATCCTCGCCCGGATGACGCTGCAGTTCGATATAAAGCCTGTCGCCAAAAGCGGCTGCAAGCCGGGTCAGCAAGGCCTCTGCGGCGGTGCGCTGGCTGTTCTGCAGATGCTGCCCCACGGGTCCGCCCGACCCGCCGGTCAAACAGATGACGCCCGCTGCGTGACGCTCCAACTCCTCCAGCGTGATCTGCGGCAATTGCCCGCCCTTGTCCACATAAAGGCAGGAATTCAGTTTCATCAGGTTTTCATAACCCGCTTCGCTTTGCGCCAGCAGGACCACGGGCGCGGGATCACGCAGGCGTTCCCCGGGCACGGCATCGACATAGGCCAGATCGACCTGACAGCCGATGATCGGCTGCACCCCGGCATCCGCCATGGCCACCGAAAATTCGAGTGCCGCGAACATGTTGTTGGTGTCGGTCAGCGCCAACGCGGGCATGCCCTTGTCGCGGCACATCTGCGGCAGCTTCTTCAGCCGCAGCGCCCCTTCCAGCAGCGAATATTCGGAGTGGGCGCGCAGGTGAATGAATCGGGGAGTGTCTGTCATGGATGCAGACTACGTGCGCTTCAAAGCCACCGCCAGAGGATCAGCGCGTGAGCCTGCCTATTTTCAATACAGCCGGGCCTTGAGTGCTGTTATCGTTAAGGAAATTTTCATACAAAATTGCCCATGGGCAATTTTTGCGCGCAGCCCAACAAATCAACGCGCCATTTGCCCTTGCCAAGCCGCGCCGTCGCCGCATAGCCTGTTTCAAACGCCTGCACATCCCTCTACGCCGCATCGAGCGATGGCACCTGCAAAGGCCCCGGTACCGCGGCAGAGTAACACCATGGACATCTCGTTTCTTCTGAACGGAGAACCCGTGTCCCTGCGGGACGTCCCCCCAACCGCTTCCTTGCTTGACTGGCTGCGCGACACCCGTGGTCTGACCGGCACCAAGGAAGGCTGCAACGAAGGGGATTGCGGGGCCTGCACGGTGATGGTCAGCGACGCGGCAGGCAACCGGACGCTCAATGCCTGTATCCTGTTCCTGCCGCAACTGGAGGGGCTGCACGTTACGACCGTTGAGGGGCTTTGCGGACCCGACGGTTCCATGCACCCCGTCCAGACGGCGCTGGTGGACCATCACGGCAGCCAATGCGGCTTTTGCACGCCCGGTTTCGCGGTCTCCATGGCCTGCGCGCATCTGAACGGCGATGACGATGACGATACGCAACTGGCGGGCAACCTGTGCCGCTGCACCGGCTATGCGCCCATCGCCCGCGCTGCCAGCGCTGCCCGCGCAGAAAACGTGCCGCCGCACCTTCTCTTTTTGGCGAAAAATCCCGCGCCGCAACAGCCGCCGCAGGCGCCCGATCTCAAGTCCAGAACCATCCGCCCCACCCACAGCGACGATCTTGCCCATTGGTACGCCGCCAATCCTGACGCCACTCTGATTGCCGGGGCAACAGATGTGGGTCTGTGGGTAACGAAGGATTTCCGAACTGTGGACAAGGTTGCTTTCCTCAATGGATGCAACGATCTGCAGGGCGTTGTTGAGAAAGACGGTCTTATTCACATCGGCGCGATCACCACGATCACCGACGTTGAAACAGCGCTGCGCCCGCATCATCCGCACTTGTCGGATATGCTTTTGCGTTATGGCTCCACCCAGGTGCGCAACGCCGCGACGATTGGTGGCAACATCGCAAATGGCTCCCCCATCGGGGACAGCCCGCCTGCGCTGATCGCGCTCGGGGCGACGCTGCATCTGCGGCACGGCGACACTCGCCGGAGCCTGCCGTTGGAAGCGTTCTTTGTCGCTTATGGCAAGCAGGACCGCGCTGAGGGTGAATTCGTCGAAGCCATCACGATCCCAAGACAGGCCGACACCCTGCGGTGCTACAAGCTGTCAAAACGGTTCGATCAGGACATTTCCGCGGTTTGCGGATGCATCGCGGTGATGCGGGATGGTGAAACCATCACCAGCGCGCGCCTTGCCTTTGGCGGCCTGGCCGGGACGCCCGCGCGCGCCGCCCGCGCCGAAGCCGCGCTGGAGGGTCAGCCGTTCAACCAACAGAGCTTCGAGGACGCCGCGCGCGCCCTTGCGCAGGACTTCACGCCAATGTCTGACATGCGCGCCTCTGCCGCTTACCGGATGCAGACGGCGCAGAATATGGTGCGGCGTTATTTTCATGACCAAAGCGGCACGCTGACGGATTTGCGAAAGGTCAGCGCATGAGCGTGGCCAAACCCCTGCCCCATGATGCCGCCGCCCTGCATGTCACGGGGGCGGCGCGCTATGTCGATGACCTGCCGGTTCCGCAGAACTGCTTGCATCTGGCCTTCGGGCTGAGCCCCAAGGCCGCCGGGCGCATTGCAACGCTGAACGTGGAAGCCGTGCGCGCGGCCACCGGAGTGGTTGATGTGCTGGTCGCCGGGGACCTGCCGCGCGACGCTGATTGCTCCCCCTCGAACCAGGATGAACCCCTGCTGGCAGTGGAGAATGTGCACTACGCAGGCCAGCCGATGTTTCTGGTCATCGCCACCTCCCACCATGCAGCGCGGCGCGCGGCGCGGCTGGCAAAGGTCGAGATTTCTGAAGCCGAACCGATCCTGACAATCGAACAGGCGCTGGCGGCAGACAGCCGATTTGAGGAAGGTCCGCGCATTTACACCAAGGGTGACCCGGACGCGGCCCTGCCCGCCTCGCCGAAACGGCTGCAGGGGCAAATCCACCTTGGCGGGCAGGAGCATTTCTATCTTGAAGGGCAGGCCGCCCTGTCCCTGCCGCAGGAAGGCGGGGATATGGTGGTGCACAGTTCCACCCAGCATCCCACGGAAATTCAGCACAAGGTCGCCCATGCGCTGGGGGTGTCCATGCACGCCGTCCGGGTCGAGACACGGCGCATGGGCGGGGGGTTCGGCGGCAAGGAAAGTCAGGGCAATGCGCTGGCGATCGCCACGGCGCTGGCCGCTGCCCGCACCGGGCGGCCCTGCAAGATGCGCTATGACCGGGACGACGACATGATCGTCACCGGCAAACGGCATGACTTCCGCATCGACTACGATGTCGGATTCGAGGCATCGGGCCGCATCACGGCGTTGGACTTTACCCATTACACCCGATGCGGCTGGGCGATGGACCTGTCGCTGCCTGTGGCGGACCGGGCGATGCTGCACGCCGACAACGCCTATCACCTCGACAACATCCGCATCACCTCGCACCGGTTGCGCACGAACATGCAATCGGCAACCGCGTTCCGGGGGTTTGGCGGACCGCAGGGCATGATGGGGATCGAGCGGGTGATGGACCACATCGCGCATGCGCTGACGCTTGATCCGCTAGCCGTGCGGCGGGCGAATTATTATGCGGATGGAGATGGGAATGCGGTCCAGACCACACCCTATGATCAGCCGGTAAAGGACAGCATCATCAATGCCTTGACGGACGAGCTGATGGTGATGTCGGATTATGACGCGCGCCGTGCCGCCATCGCGGAATGGAACGCTGAACAGCCGATCCTGAAACGCGGCATCGCGCTGACGCCTGTGAAATTCGGCATCTCCTTCACGCTCACGCACCTCAATCAGGCGGGGGCGTTGGTGCATGTCTACCAGGACGGCTCCGTCCATCTGAACCACGGCGGTACGGAGATGGGGCAAGGGCTGTTCCAGAAGGTGGCCCAGATCGCGGCGGACCGCTTCGGTTTGCCGGTGGCCGCGATCAAGATTACGGCGACGGATACCGGCAAGGTGCCCAACACCTCCGCCACGGCGGCGTCTTCGGGCACAGATCTGAACGGGATGGCGGTACAGATCGCCTGTGATGAGATCCGGTCCCGGATCGAGGCACATCTGGGCGAGCGATACCAGACCCGGGACATCACCTTTGCCGATGGCATGGTTCAGGTTGGCACCGAAACACTGACTTTCCGGCAGGCCGCGCAGTCAGCCTATGAAAACCGGATTTCCCTGTCGGCCACGGGGTTTTACAAGACGCCCGACATCCAATGGGACAGGATCAGGGGCAGCGGCCAGCCGTTTTTCTATTTCGCTTATGGGGCGGCCTGCAGCGAAGTGGTGATCGACACGTTGACCGGGGAAAATCGCATCCTGCGCACCGACATCCTGCATGACGCAGGCGCGTCGCTGAACCCGGCGATTGACATTGGCCAAATCGAAGGGGGCTATGTGCAGGGGGCGGGCTGGCTGACGACGGAAGAACTGGTGTGGGACACGGCAGGCACGCTGAAGACCCATGCGCCTTCGACCTACAAGATCCCGGCGTTTTCCGACAGACCACCGGTCTTTCGCGTCTTTCTGTGGGACAAACCGAACCCCGCGCAGACCGTCTACCGGTCAAAGGCCGTGGGGGAGCCACCGTTCATGCTGGCGATCTCCGCTTTCATGGCGTTGTCGGATGCGGTCGCGGCCTGCGGTCCGGGATACGGCGATCTGCAGGCGCCGGCTACCGCCGAAGCGGTCCTTGCCGCCGTTGACAGGAGCAGAGCATGAGCGCGATCTATGTCCAGATCACCGCGACCCGGGGGTCGGCACCGCGGGATGCGGGCACCGCGATGAAGGTGACCGCGACGGGTCTGGACGGCACCATCGGGGGCGGCGCGCTGGAGTTTCAGGCGATTGCACGGGCGCGCGCGATGTTGAGCAAGGGGGAGACAAGGTTCGCGGAAACCCTGCCGCTGGGGCCGAACCTTGGCCAGTGTTGCGGCGGCGCGGTCAGCCTGTCTTATACCGATGTGCCGAGCCCCACCGACCGGGCGGAAGTCACCGTGGAGCGGCTGCTCCGGGAACAGCCGCAGCCGCGCAACCTGTGGCTTTGGGGCGCGGGGCATGTGGGGCGCGCGCTGGTGGCCGCCTGCCCGAAAGATGCGTTCCGGATCACCTGGGTCGATGATGCGCGGAATCGGTTTCCGGCGCGCATACCGCAGGGGGTCAATGCCCTGCCTGCCGCAGAAATGCCCCTGCTGGCCCGGCGCGCGGAACGGCAGGCGGATCACCTGATCTTCACCTATTCGCACGACATTGACCTGGCGCTTTGCGGCGCATTGCTGAAGCGCGAGGTGCGGAGCATCGGGCTGATCGGGTCAGACACAAAATGGGCGCGGTTTGCCAAGCGGCTGGGCGCGATGGGCCTTGACCCGACGCCGATCACTTGCCCCATTGGCGATAAATCCCTTGGCAAAGCACCGGCACAGATTGCAAATGGCGTGGTGCGGTCGCTTCTGGCCACACCAAAGTCAAAGGCCACCGCATGACCCAGACACCGCTTCTGTCTCTTACCGGTCTGACCAAAGCCTATCCTGGTGTGGTGGCGAACGATCATGTCTCGCTCCGGATCGCGCCGGGGGAGGTGCATGCGCTGCTGGGGGAGAACGGGGCGGGAAAGTCGACGCTGGTCAAGATTATCTATGGGTTGGTCAAACCGGACGCCGGACAGATGGAGATGTCGGGCGCGCCCTTCGCCCCGGCAGAACCGCGCGCGGCGCGGGCGGCGGGTGTGGGGATGGTGTTCCAGCATTTTTCGCTTTTCGATGCGTTGAGCGTAGCGGAAAACATCGCGCTCGGTATGGAACATGCCCCGAAGATGTCGGAGCTGTCCGCGCAGATCAGATCGGTGTCGGACGCCTATGGATTGCCTTTGTCGCCGGACCGGATCGTGGGGGATCTGTCGGCAGGAGAACGCCAACGCGTGGAGATCATCCGCTGTTTGTTGCAGGAACCGCAGCTGCTGATCATGGATGAGCCGACCTCCGTGCTGACCCCGCAAGAGGTCGAAATCCTGTTCGAAACCCTGCGCAAGCTGAGCGCGGAGGGCACCGCGATCCTTTATATCTCGCACAAGCTGGAGGAGATCCGCGCCCTGTGTGACAGCGCGACGGTGCTGCGGCTGGGCAAGGTGGTGGGGGAATGTACACCCTCCGAAACGTCCGCCCGGGAAATGGCGGAGATGATGGTCGGCAGCACGCTGCGCACGCCCAAGCGGGGGGAGGGCAAGACCGGCGATGTCATCTTGTCGCTCAACGGTCTCAGCGCGCAATCGCCCAGCGCCTTCGGCATGCCGCTGCGGGATATTTCGGTAGACGTGCGCGCCGGTGAGGTGCTGGGGATCGGCGGTGTGGCGGGCAACGGCCAGGATGAATTGCTGGCCGCCCTGTCGGGCGAATTGCGTACGGCCGTCGGGATGATCGAGGTCAAGGGCATTTCCATCAGCACCTACGGGCCGACGGCGCGACGCGCGATGGGGATCCTCACAGCCCCGGAAGAGCGGCTGGGCCATGCGGCGGTACCGGACATGACCTTGACGGAAAACGCGATGCTGACCGGTGCGGTCCGCGAAGGTCTGGCGCAGGGCGGGATGCTGAACTGGCGCGCCGCCAAGGATTTCGCAGAGCGTATCATCCTGAAATTCGATGTGCGCACGCCGGGGCCGGGCAATGCTGCGCGGTCATTGTCGGGCGGGAACTTGCAGAAATTCGTCATCGGGCGCGAAGTCATGCAGCGGCCCGAATTGCTGGTGGTCAACCAGCCGACCTGGGGCGTGGATGCGGCGGCGGCGGCGGCCATCCGGCAGGCGTTGATGGATCTGGCGGCAGGCGGCGCTGCGGTGGTGGTGATCTCTCAGGATCTGGATGAGTTGATGGAGATTTGCGACCGTTTTGCAGCGCTCAATGAAGGGCGGTTGTCCGCACCCCAGGCTGCGGCCGGCCTGTCCGTAGAGGAAATAGGCCTGATGCTGGGCGGGGCGCACGGAATGGAGGTGGCGCATGTATGATCTGTGGCATCAAAAGAGATTTCAGGCCTCTGGCAGGGTTTTTGGAACCATTTGGAAGACAGGTGGTTCGAAGTGATCCGGCTTGAGAAGAGGCCACAACCCAGCCGGGCGATGTCATTGGCCACGCCGCTGTTGGCGGTGCTGGCGACAATGGTATTCGGCGGGCTGTTGTTTGCCGGATTGGGCAAGGACCCGGTGCAGGCGATCACGACAATCTTCTGGGCGCCGCTTTTCGGGGAATTTTCGTTCTTTTACCGCCCGCAATTGCTGATCAAGGGGGCGCCGTTGGTGCTGATTGCGATCGGGCTGTCGTTGGGATTCAAGGCTGGCATCTGGAACATTGGCGCGGAGGGGCAGTACATCATGGGCGCGCTTTTTGGCGCGGGCGTAGGGTTGGCGTTTTACCCGGTGGAGGGCTGGTATATCTTTCCGCTGATGGTGCTGGCAGGGGCCTTTGGCGGCTGGGTCTGGGCGATGATACCGGCGGTGCTGAAGGTGAAGTTCGGGACCAACGAAATTTTGGTATCCTTGATGCTGGTCTATGTGGCGGAGCAGTTCCTGGCGTCCATGTCATTGGGATTGTTGAAGAACCCCGAAGGGTTCGGTTTTCCGGGGAGCCGGAATTTGCAGCAGTATGCAAGCGCGCATAACGCCGAACTGATTGCTGGGACGGGGATGCATTGGGGGATCGTGGCGGCACTGATCGCGGTGATCTTTGCCTACGTTTTGCTGGCGCGGCATCAACTTGGGTTTGCCATTCGGGTGACCGGGGAAGCACCGCGGGCGGCGCGGTTTTCGGGGGTCAATCCGACGCGGCTGGTGTTGTTTTGTCTGGGCATGTCAGGGCTGCTGGCGGGCTTGGCGGGGATGTTCGAGGTGTCGGGGCCTGCAGGACAGGTGACGATTGATTTCAATGTCGGCTATGGATTTACGGCGATTATCGTGGCGTTTCTGGGGCGCCTACATCCGGTGGGGATCTTGCTGGCGGGGCTGTTGATGGCGCTGACGTATATTGGCGGGGACATTGCACAGAGCCAGTTGGGGCTGCCTGCGGCGGCGATACAGGTGTTTCAGGGGATGCTATTGTTTTTCCTGTTGGCGCTGGATGTGCTGACGAATTATCGGCTCCGGTTTGGCGTGGCGGAGGTGGTTTGATGGACCTTTCAGCAATTAACCCGATCCTCTTTGTTGCAGGCTTCCTGATTGCCGCCACGCCGCTGATCTTTGCGGCTATCGGCGAACTGGTGGTGGAGAAATCGGGGTCCCTCAACCTTGGTGTTGAGGGGATGATGATCGTCGGCGCGATCTGCGGGTTTGCGACGGCGGTGGAGACAGGATCGCCCCTGCTTGGCTTTGCGGCGGCGGCTGTGGGTGGGGCGCTCTTGAGCCTGCTGTTCGCGTTTCTCACGCAGGTGGCGTTGGCAAATCAGGTGGCGTCGGGGTTGGCGTTGACGCTGTTTGGGTTGGGGTTGTCGGCGCTTCTGGGGCAGAGCTATGTCGGGATCAAACCGCCAAGGCTGGGCGATATCAACTGGGGACCGTTGGCGGATATTCCGGTGATTGGGCCGATCCTGTTTACCCATGATATCATTCTCTACCTTGGGCTTGTGCTGGTTGCTGCCGTCTGGGCGATGCTGAAATTCAGCCGTATGGGACTGGTCCTGCGCGCGGTGGGCGAGAGCCATGATGCGGCCCATGCGCTGGGGTATAAGGTCAAGCGCATCCGGACGCTGGCGATCATGTTCGGCGGGGCCTGCGCGGGCATTGGCGGGGCCTACATCAGCCTCATCCGCGTGCCGCAATGGACCGAAGGGATGACCGCCGGGGTCGGCTGGATCGCGCTGGCGTTGGTGGTCTTTGCCAGCTGGAAACCGGCGCGGCTGCTGCTGGGTGCCTATCTTTTTGGCGGGATCACCCAGTTGCAGTTGAATCTGCAAGGTGCAGGCGTTGCCATTCCGGTCGAGTATCTGGCAATGTCGCCCTATCTGATCACGATCATTGTTCTGGTGATCCTGAGCCGTGACAAATCTGCTGCGCCGGCCTCCTTGGGCCGGACGTTCCACGCCTCAAGCTGAGGCCAAAACCACCCTCAACAGGGAAACAACTGGGGAAGACACATGAAACTCACAACACTTCTTACAAGCGCCGCTCTGGCGCTGGGTCTGGCTACGGCCGCGAGCGCGGACGGGCACGAGAAAACCAAGGTCGGCTTTGTCTATGTCGGGCCGGTCGGTGATGGCGGCTGGACGTATGAGCACAACAAGGGCCGTCTGGCCGTGGAAGAACATTTTGGCGACAAGGTCGAAACGGTGTTTGTCGAATCCGTGGCCGAAGGTCCCGATTCAGAGCGCGTGATGACGCAGATGGCGCTGGACGGGGCGGACCTGATCTTCACCACATCGTTCGGCTACATGGACCCCACGAACAACGTGGCTGCCAAGTTTCCGGATGTGAAGTTCGAGCATGCCACGGGCTACAAGCGGCTGCATCCCAATGTCTCCACCTATTCCGCCCGGTTCTACGAAGGGCGTGCGATCCAGGGACATATTGCGGGCAAGATGACCAAGTCGAACATCATCGGCTATATCGCCTCCTACCCGATCCCCGAAGTGATCCGGGGCATCAATTCCGCGTTTATCCACGCGCGCAAGGTGAACCCGGATGTGGAGTTCAAGATCATCTGGGCCTACACCTGGTTCGACCCTGCAAAGGAAGCGGATGCGGCCAAGGCGCTGATTGATCAGGGTGCGGATGTTGTCTTGCAGCACACCGATTCCACTGCCCCGCAAGCGGCGGCACAGGAAGCGGGCAATGTCGTGACCTTCGGTCAGGCGTCCGACATGGGGCAATACGCGCCCTTCCCGCGCGTGTCTTCGATCATTGATGACTGGGCGCCCTACTATATTGCGCGCACGCAGGCAGTGATGGATGGTACCTGGGAGAGCATGGACACCTGGGACGGTATCGGTGCAGGCATGGTCGGCATCGGCGAGATTTCCGATGCGGTGCCCGCGGATGTGAAGGCAGAGGCGCTGGCGTTGAAAGCCGCGCTGGCCGATGGGTCCTATCATGCCTTCACCGGGCCACTGAAAAAGCAGGACGGCAGCGATTTTCTGGCGGAGGGTGAGACGGCAGACGACGGCACGCTGGCGGGCATGAACTTCTATGTCGAAGGGATCGAGGGCGATATCCCGCAGTAAGGTGTGGCCTGAATGCTGATGATGAAAGCCCCGCTTTGGCGGGGCTTTTTTTGGGGGGGGACGGTCATCATTTGGTTGACCGGCAAAAGGCAGGAGCCATGCGAAGCAATCTCGATCATGCGGACCGGACCAAGCCCAAGCCGCATCGCACTCCGATAGTCACGTTTTATTGCGAGGCGCATAACTCCCATCCGGCCCATGCACCTCGTCCCCTTCCAACGCAGGTGAAAACACGCAGATCAGCCGCAGGGCGGTGCCGCCTTCAGGGACGTGCACCTCGTGCAGGTCGTGGGCGTCGGGCGCATAGAGGACGCCGGGGCGGATGGCATGTTGGGTTCCTGTTGCCGTTTCGATCACCGTCCCTTCGCCCGCGATGCAGTAGCATGCTTCGATATGGTGCTTGTAGTGAAGCTTGAGCACGGCACCGGGCAGCACTTCGGTTTCTGTCATTGAAAACCCCATACCGTCAGAGCGGACCAGCAGCCGCATTGACGTCCACCCCGGCCCCTCAGCGTCGCGCGGGGTTCCTTTCAGGTTGTCTTTGTTCTGAATGATCATTGCGCGGTCTTTCCTTTCATCGGTCACCCGGTAGACTGACACGGACACCTTCACGAAAGCCATATCCGATGATCCATCTGCATCACCTCAACCGGTCCCGGTCCCACCGTATTCTGTGGCTGCTGGAGGAGCTTGGCGTCGACTATGAAGTAACCGCCTATGAGCGCGATCCGGAAACAAAACTTGCCCCGAGTGCGCTTCGGGCCGTGCATCCATTGGGGAAGTCTCCGATGATTGAATTGGACGGGCGGTTGATCACGGAGAGTGGGGCCATCGTTGAGGTTTTGTGCCAGCGGTTCAAGCCAGAGATGATTCCCGACGCTGGAACAGATGCCCACATCTCGCATCTTGAGTTGATGCATTTCGCCGAAGGTTCCGCCATGACGCCCATTCTGCTGAACCTCTATATTGGTCGGCTGGAAGATGCGGGCGCGCCCCTGCAGCCGCGAATCAAGTCCGAACTGGCGCGCCACTTCAGCTACATGGACAGCATGTTGCGCCCTTCGGGTCATTTCGTGCAGGACAGTCTTTCAGCCGCGGACATCATGATGAGTTTCCCCGCAGAGGTAGCCATGCGGATGGGATATGGCGTGTCCTGCCCCGCGCTTGAGGATTTCGCAAAGCAGATGCAGGCCAGACCGGCCTATCAGCGGGCCAAGGCAAAAGGCCTTGGCTGAGATGCGCAAGCGCGATGCGATCCTTGCGCGGGTGGCGGCGTTCATTCTGGCCGAGGGGCTGGATGCGGCGACACTGCGGGCGATGGCCAGCGCAGCAGATCAAAGCGATCGGATGCTGCTTTATTACTTCGCTGACAAGGAAGAGATTATCGGCGAGGTCTTGGCGCTACTGGCCGGGCAGTTGACGCAGATCCTTGAAGCGAACCGTGTGCCCGAACAGCTTGGCAAGAACGACCTGCAGGCGCAATTGGATGCGGTTGTGCTGTCGGATGATATCTGGCCGTATCTGCGGCTCTGGCTTGACCTTGCGGCGCGGGCGGCCCGCAATGATCCGCATCTTGCGGCCGTCGGTCAGGCCATCGGGCACGGGTTTCACCAGTGGATCGAAAGCCAGCTTGCCACCGTCGACATTGATCTGCGCCGCAGGGAAGCGACGCAGATCATGATTGCACTTGAGGGGATCATCGTGCTGCGTGCGGTTGGTATGCAAAGCCTTGTGCGCGAGGTGCTGTGAACGGCGCGCGGTCCATGACGTAGGCCAGAACAATGCCGACACCGACGCCCCACAGGATCGTGCCGCCGGCACCTGCGTGCAGTTGAACCGTTGCCCCGTAGAGTGTCGGGAACCACGCCAGGGCGATACCGTCGCAAAGTGTGGCGATGCCCGAACTCAGAGCGAAACCGGGATAAAGCTGCCCGGCCTGCGCCTTGCCCAGACGGGCGGCAAGCCAGACGAACGGCATCGTGCCGGGGATGATCAGGGCATAGACCCATACCCGCAGCCCGCCTTCGTAGATGCCCGTGGGGCCCAGCACGCGGAGCAGCAAGGCCGCCACCAGCCATCCGGCGACCCCGAATGCGATGAAGAATACCAGTTGTTTGCGGGTCAATTGATCTGAAGTCGAAGTCATTGCAGCCTCCTATGTAGCAGTTGCTACGTTTCCGTATAGCAATTTTGTAGCAATTGCTACATTTTTCTTTCGGCATCGACTTTTTGTGAGGTGCGGATTGCACCGCGCACCGCGCCATGGCACCACAATCGGTATGAAACAGACACTGACCAGCCCCGGCGGCGCGCCTGCAAGTCTGCTCGCTTTTGGCACCATGCAGTTTGGCGGGCGCGCTGATGACGCGGCCTCCCGCGCCATGTTCGACGCCTGCATTGCGGCGGGGATCAATCATTTCGACACCGCCCATGTCTATACCGACGGCGCATCGGAGCGGATGTTGGGCGAATACGCGCGCGACGACCGCGATGACCTGATCATTGCGACCAAGGCCGGCTACATGGGCGGGTCGGGCGCCGAGAACATCATGGCGTCCTGCGAGGTCTCACGGCAGCGGCTGGGTATGGATACGCTGGATGTGCTGTACCTGCACCGCTTCGACCCGGACGCGGACCCCCGAGAGACGTTCGGGACGTTGGCCCGGTTGAAGGCGCAGGGCCATTTGCGCCATGTCGGCCTGTCCAACTACGCGGCCTGGCAGGTGGTGAAGGCCGCGGGAATCGCGGCCGAATTCGGACTGGACATCGCGGTGATCCAGCCGATGTACAACCTTGCAAAACGGCAGGCAGAAGTGGAAATACTGCCGATGGCGGATGATCTGGGGATTCTTGTTGCCCCCTATTCCCCTTTGGGAGGCGGACTGTTGACCGGCAAATACGCACAAGGGGGAACAGGACGGCTGACGGAGGATCCCCGCTATGCCGCGCGCTATGACCGGGACGACATTCGCAGCGCTGCGGCGGGTCTGAGCGATCTGGCCGCGGAATTGGATGTATCCCCGACAACCTTGGCCGTGGCGTGGGTGGCGGCCCACCCGACCGGTCCCAGCCCGATCATTTCTGCCAGATCAGTCAAGCAGTTGGAACCTTCGCTAGCCGCGATGACCTTTGAGATGGACGCAGACACATATGCGCGCATCACGGCCCTTTCACCGAATCCGCCGCCTGCGACGGACCGATTGGAAGAACAGGTTTGACGGCAAAGCTGCCCCCGACAGCAAGCGTGGCCGAGCCGCGCGAGGGCGCGAAACAGAGCGCGCCAGCCGCGCTGCGCAACGTCTCGGCGCTGACCAATCTGTTGGGCAGGATCGCGCCACGGAGCGGCCATGCTCTCGAACTGGCCAGCGGCACCGGGCAACATGTCGTGGCCTTTGCCGCCGCCCTGCCCCACCTTACCTGGCACCCGTCAGAGATCGCCGCCGACCGGCGCGCCAGCATCGAAGCCTACCGAATGGAGGCTGGTCTGCCCAACCTGCGCCCGGTTCAAAACCTGAACGCCTGCGCGCCCGGCTGGGGCGTGCTGGCTGACCCGCAGGACCTGATCCTCTGTATCAATTTGCTGCATCTCATTCCGGATCAAGCCGCGCAGACGGTGATCACCGAGGCTGCAATCGCGCTGGCCTCCGGCGGCACGCTGCTTCTTTATGGTCCATTCAAACGCGATGACTTATTGACCAGCGACGGCGATGTGCGGTTTGACGCCCAGTTACGCGCAGCCGATCCCGAAATCGGCTACAAGGACAAAAGCGATATCGCTGCATGGCTGGGCAAGGCCGGACTGGTGGTGGCGCAAACCGTTGATATGCCCGCCAACAACCTCGCCTTCATTGCTCGAAAGTCCCCTGTATGACCGCACCGTTGATCACCCGCCGCCTTGCCCTTCTGGGACTGACCAGCCTCGCCGCCTGCGGCGCCCCGATCCGCAGCACGCCACCTGCCCCGCCCGGTGTCCTGTTCCCGGCCCGCTTCGATGACGCCGACCCGGTTGCCTTTCCATCGCCACGTCCCGCACGCTTCGCCGTACAAGGCATTGATGCGGCGCGGTTCCAGACCCGTGTTGATTGGAACACGGCGCGGGCGAACGGGGTCAACTTTGCCTTCATCAAAGCCACCGAAGGCGGCGATCTGCTGGATTCCGCATTCAAGCAGCACTGGCGCGGGGCCGGACGGTCCGGGATGTGGCGTGGGGCCTATCATTTCTATTACTTCTGCACCGAACCCGAGGTGCAGGCGCGATGGTTCATCCGCAATGTCCCACGGCGCGCCGGTGATCTGCCGCCCGTATTGGATATGGAATGGAACCCGCAGTCGCCAACATGTGCGACGGTCCGTCCACCTGCAGCCGAAGTTCAGGATCAGATGCGCCGCTGGCTCGCCATTGTAACCGCGCATTACGGCCAGCGCCCGATCATCTACACCACGCCAAGGTTTTACGAAGAAAACCGGTTGAGCGGGTTTGGCGGATATGACTTCTGGCTTCGCTCCACCGCCCGACACGTGGCAGAGGTCTATCCCGGTCAGCGCTGGCGCTTCTGGCAGTATTCGTCCACCGGGCTCATCGACGGCATTGCCGGAGAGGTTGATCTCAACGCGTTTTCCGGCAGTCGCGAAGACTGGATGGCCTGGGTGGCAGCCCGCACGATCCGCTGAACGCCATCCAGAGCGATGCCACTAAAGTGATCAATTCGAGGCAGAAAACCTCTTATCATGCCGGATGTCGTAAGGATCAGCCATCTACGCGAATGCGCTCGTTCCTGGGATCATAGGGGCTGTCCTCGACGATCTCGGCCTCCCAAAGCTGGTCAAACATCTTGACCTTCAGCTTCTGACCCACCTGCGCATGCTCAGGCTTCACATAGCCCATGCCGATGGATTTGCCGAAAGCGACGGAATAGCCTCCCGAGGTCAGGCGCCCTGTGCGGTCGTCACCCACGTATAGCACCTCGCGCCCCCAAGGGTCCGCGTCCTGCGGTCCGTCGATCAGCAGGGTGACGCATTTGGCACGGATGCCCGTGGCCTCCATCTCTGCCTTGCCATGAAAGTCCTTCGACAGATCGACAAAGCGCGGCAAATCCGCCTCCAACGGCGTGGCGTCACGGCCCAGTTCGGTGCCGAACGCGCGATAGGATTTCTCCTGCCGCAGCCAGTTCTGCGCCCGTGCACCAACCAGCTTCATCCCGTGTTTTTCGCCCGCCTTTTCAAGCTGATCAAAAAGGTAATTCTGCATCTCGATCGGGTGATGCAATTCCCACCCCAACTCCCCGGTATAGGCCACGCGGATGGCGCGGACGGGTGCCATGCCCAGTTCGATGTTGCGCATCGTCAGCCAGGGAAAGCGTTTGTTGGACAGGACCGTGTCGGGGTCGGCATCCTTGACGATCTCGCGCAGCACATCGCGGGATTTTGGCCCTGCGATGGCAAAAACACCCCATTGCGTGGTCACGTCATGGCATTCGATATAGCCGAATTCTGGTGCCTTGTCCTCAATCGCCTTGCGCAGATAATCGCTGTCATAGGCGGTCCAGGCCCCGGCGGAGACGAGGTAGTATTCATCCTGCGCCAACCGCACGATGGTATATTCCGTGCGCGTGGTGCCTGCGCCCGTCAGCGCATAGGTCAGATTGATCCGACCGACCGAGGGCAGCTTGTTGCAGGTGAACCAATCAAGGAACGCGGTCGCCCCCGGCCCCTTGACCAGATGCTTGGTGAAGGCCGTCGCATCGATCAGGCCGACGCCTTCGCGGATCGCCTTCGCCTCCTCCACCGCATATTGCCACCATCCGCCACGCCGGAAGCTGCGGCTGTCATGGTCGCTGAACCCCTCGGGCGCGTAGTAATTCGGCCGTTCCCAACCGTTGACCCAACCGAACTGCGCACCGCGTGCGGCCTGCCGGTCATAGGCTGGCGAGGTCCGCAAAGGGCGGCACGCGGGACGCTCCTCATCCGGGTGGTGCAGGATATAGACGTGCTCATACGCCTCTTCGTTCTTGCGCGCGGCGAATTCCGTTGTCATCCAGTCGCCGTATCGTTTGGGATCAAGGGAGGCCATGTCGATCTCCGCCTCGCCCTCGACCATGAGTTGCGCCAGATAATACCCCGTACCCCCCGCAGCGGTGATGCCAAAGGAGAACCCTTCCGCCAGCCACATGTTGCGCAGACCGGGTGCGGGCCCCACCAGCGGGTTGCCATCGGGCGTATAGCAGATCGGACCGTTGAAATCATCCTTCAGCCCGCACTCTTCGCAGGATGGAATACGATGGTTCATCGCCATGTACTGATCTTCGATCCGTTCAAGATCAAGCTGGAACAGATCGGCACGGAAACTGTCCGGCACGCCATATTCAAACCGCGCGGGCGCGTGTTTCTCGTAGACGCCCAAAATCCAACCGCCCCGTTCCTCGCGCACGTAGGACTGGGCATCGGCATCGCGGATCACCGGATGTTCCACATTCCCCTCGGCCCGGAATTTCACCAGTTCCGGGTCCTGATCCATGACAATGAACTGATGCTCCACCGGGATCGCGGGGATCTTGACCCCCAGCATCTGCGCGGTGCGCTGCGCGTGGTTGCCGGATGCCGTGACCACATGCTCCGCCGTGATCACAATCTGCTCGTCCGAGGGTACCAGATTGCCGCCCTTCTCGACCATCTTGGTGGCAGTCACTTCCCAGGCTTCCCCGTTCCAGTGAAACCCATCCGCCTGCCACTTGCGCTCAATCATCACACCGCGCTGGCGCGCGCCCTTGGCCATCGCCATGGTGACGTCTGCCGGGTTAATGTAGCCGTCGGTATGATGATAAATCGCGCCCTTCAGGTCTTCGGTGCGAATGAGCGGCCACTTCGCCTTGATCTCATCCGGGGTCATCCACTGGTAGGGCACGCCACAGGTCTCCGCGGTGGAGGCATAGAGCATGTACTCATCCATCCGCTCCTGCGTCTGCGCCATGCGCAGGTTGCCCACCACGGCAAAGCCCGCATTCAGCCCGGTTTCTTCTTCCAGCGTCTTGTAGAACTTGATCGAATAGTCATGGATATGCGTCGTTGCATAGGACATGTTGAAATAGGGCAGCAACCCTGCCGCGTGCCAGGTGGAGCCGGAGGTCAGTTCATCCCGCTCCAGCAGCATCACGTCGTCCCAGCCGGCCTTGGCCAGATGATAGGCAATCCCGGTTCCCACCGCACCGCCGCCGACAACCAATGCTTTGACCTGCGTCTTCATGTCCACTACTCCCAAGCGCCGCGTCCTTGAGTTGTTTTAGCCAGATGCAACGAAATCCGGCGGCACCGCGCGACCGGACAGAGCGGAAAACCGACCTCTCTCACACCTCTTTTTGGCCTTAAATCCCGCGGGGAGTCTTTCTCCTTCAAGAAAGACGGGGCAGAGCCCCCACAATCCCCCTTGGAGGGATTGCATGAAAGACTCCTGTCACGACGGCAGGATTTTTCCCGGGTTCATGATATTATCGGGATCCAGCGCGCGCTTGATCGCGCCCATCACCGCGATCGTCTCTGCACCCAACTCCCGCACAAGGTAAGGCCGCTTGCCCTGCCCGATGCCGTGTTCACCGGTGCAGGTGCCATCCATTCCGATCGCCATATCATTCAGCCAGCTGACAAAGTCCTTGGCTCGCGCGACCTCGTCGGCGTCCTCCATATCGACCAGCAAAGACGCATGGAAATTCCCGTCGCCCGCGTGGCCCACCACTGGCGCAAACAAATCCATCTCCGCCGCTTTGGCCTCCGACGCCGCCACCGCTTCGGCAAAGCGCGAAATCGGCACGCAGACATCCGTGGCAACCGCGCCGCAACCGGGCCGCAGGGCCAGCATCGCCCAATAGGCATCATGCCGTGCCTTCCACAGCTTGGTCCGTTCTTCCAAAGTGGCCGTCGCGATATATCCGCTCCCACCCTCTTCCTCAGCCAACATGCCGAAGGTCTCCGCCTGCTCTTTCACGGAGGCGTCAGAGCCGTGAAACTCCAGCAACAACATCGGCTCTTCCGGCATCTCCAGCCCGGAATAGCTGTTGAGCGCCTTGACCAACCACTTGTCCAGAAGCTCGATCCGCGCCACCGGCAGTCCATACTGAATGACCGCCATCACCGTCTTCGCCGCCGCCTCCACCGACGGGAACGAACAGCGCGCCGCCGATATCGCCTCCGGGATCCCCTGTAGACGCAGCGTGATCTCCGTGATCAGGCCCAGCGTCCCTTCCGAACCCACCATCAACCGCGTGAGATCATAGCCTGCGGAGGTCTTGCGCGCCCGCTGCGCCGTGCGAATGACCTTGCCGTCGGCCATGACCACTTCAAGGCTCAATACGTTGTCCTTCATCGTGCCATAGCGCACTGCATTGGTGCCGGACGCCCGCGTCGCCGTCATCCCGCCAAGGGACGCATTAGCACCGGGATCGATCGGAAAAAACAGCCCCTGATCGCGCAGATGGGTATTGAGCGCCTCCCGCGTGACCCCGGGCTGCACCCGGCAGTCAAGATCACCGGCGTTGACCTCCAGCACCTTGTCCATCTGCATCAGGTCCACACAAATCCCCCCAGCAGGCGCATTCACATGCCCTTCCAGCGACGTGCCCGTGCCATAAGCGATGATTGGCACCTTGTGGGCCGCGCAGACCTTGACGATCTCCGACACCTCTTGCGTCGAACGGGCAAAGATGACCGCATCGGGCATCTGGTTCTCGATCCAGGTGGTCGTATGGCCATGCTGCTCTCGCATCGCCTCTCCGGTCTGGCACTGCTCGCCGAACCGTTGCTTGAGGATGCCCAGTGCGGTGTCGATCCCTGCCGCGTTGCGGGTCAAACTGCCACCATCTGCCATTGCACTCTCTCCCTATTCGCCCAAAGCGATGCCTTCACGCCGGGGATCCGCCCCGCCCTGCAATCTCTCGCCGATGGCAATCAGATGCAGCCCCGAGGTCAGCGCGCGCGTGTTCACTTCAAATCCCAATGCGGTCAAACCATCCGCCAACTGAACCGCCGCCGTCCCTTCTTCCAGATCATAGGTGCCAAAGCGGTTGACCGCATGCGGGATACTTGCCGCCTGCTGTACGTCCATGCCCCAGTCGATCACCCCGATGATTGCCTGCGCTACATAGCCGATGATCCGACTGCCGCCGGGGCTGCCCACCGCAAGGACTGGCGCACCGTCTTTCAAAACAATGGTCGGGGACATCGACGACCGGGGCCGCTTGCCCGGTTCCACCCGGTTGGCAATCGGGACGCCGTCGCGATGACTGCGGAAGGAGAAATCCGTCAGCTCATTGTTCAACAGGAATCCGCCGACCATCAGGCGGCTGCCGAAACCATTCTCGATCGTCGTGGTCATGCTGGCCACATTGCCCGCCGCATCCACGATAGAGACATGGGAGGTCGAAGGAAACTCGATCGACACATCATCCGCCCAGTTCAGCGCGTGATCGAATGCCGGGTTGCCCGGTGCCACCTCCGGCAGTGCAGCGTCGGTATCCAGCACCTTTGCCCGATCGTTCATGTAGGCAGGGTCAATCAACCCCTCCACCGGCACCGGCACATAATCACTGTCGGCCAGATAGCGACCCCGGTCCGCAAAAGCGAGCCGGGCGGCATCCCCCATCAGGCGCCGGACCTCATTGTCCCCAGGTCCCGCGCTCAGATCGTATCCCTCCAGCGCCCCAAGGATCTGGCCCACAGCCACGGCGCCAGAAGACGGCGGCCCCATCCCACAAACCTCATGCGCGCGATAAGGCGCACATACGGCGGGGCGTTCCTTGACCTGATAGATCGCCAAATCGACTTCCCGCAGCATCCCCGGTCTGGCCGCGTTGCGCACGGTTGCCACAATATCACGGCCGATCTGCCCCCCATAAAAGGCATCCGCCCCCTTGGTCGCAAAAGCGTCCAGTGTCGCAGCATAAGCCGGGT
Source organism: Sulfitobacter rhodophyticola (assembly GCF_041281685.2). Classification (GTDB taxonomy): domain Bacteria; phylum Pseudomonadota; class Alphaproteobacteria; order Rhodobacterales; family Rhodobacteraceae; genus Sulfitobacter. The sequence continues at coordinate 673,508 of NZ_CP166251.2, forward strand.
TCATCAGAATATCCCCCTCTGCCACAGGTATACCACCCGGCAGGAAATACGCCGCCGTTACATCCGATGACACAAGGCGTTCAGCATCCTGCGCCACCAATCCGGCCAGACGCGGCGATACGGCGAAGCCAGCCGCCGCAAGGTCCCGCGCCGGGGCAAGCAGCGACGCCCAGTCCTGCGTCCCCCAGCGCGCATGCACCTCTGCCAACAACGCGGGCGTTCCCGGCGTGCCCACCGACAATCCGCCCACGACCGCGTCAAAGAATTTCAGGGGCTCGCCCGCATCGTCCTGGAACAACTGCGGCGTGGCGGCCAAGGGTGCCGTCTCGCGCCCATCCAGCGTCGTCACCTGCCCCGTTTCCGCATCATACCAGACCAGAAACGCCCCACCGCCCAGACCGGAGCTTTGCGGCTCCACCAGACCCAGCATCACCTGCACGGCCACCAACGCGTCCGCCGCCGTACCACCGCGCGCCAGAACATCCGCCCCCGCCTGCACCGCATGCGGATTGGCAGCAGCCACCATCCAGTTCGCGGCTTCGACAGGTTTGCCAGCCGCCTTCGCCTCAAGCGCTGACGCAACGGCAGGCGATATCGCCTCGAATCCGCCGCCCGTTGCGGCCTCGGGCTCCACCGCATCGGCCGCCTGCTGCGCCCCTGCCGCACCGGCCCAAAAGGCCACACACCCACCTAATAGAAGTTCACGCATTGATACATCTCCCCTCTTTTTGGCCTTAAATCCCGCGGAGCGCGAGGCAGAGCCTCGCCAGATTTCGCCCTGCGAAATCCATAAAATCGAATGCGGCTTCAGCCGCTCAATCCGATCAGCGCCCCCTACATCATAGCATGGAGGGCACGACCTGATCCGGAGGGCGGTGACCATCATCGAAGGTCTTGATGTTGATGATGACCTTCTCACCCATCTCGATCCGCCCCTCCAGCGTGGCAGACCCCATGTGCGGCAACAAGACGACATTTTCCAACGCTCTAAGACGTGGGTTGATTTCCGTTCCGTGCTCATAGACATCCAGCCCCGCGCCCGCGATCTCACCCGCGCGCAGCATCCGGGTCAGGGCATTCTCATCAATCACCTCACCGCGTGACGTGTTCACGATCACCGCATCCGGCTTCATCAGCTTGAGCCGCCGCGCGTTCATCAGATGGAAGGTCGTGGGCGTGTGCGGGCAATTGATACTGATCACGTCCATCCGCGCGACCATCTGATCCAGGCTTTCCCAGTAGGTCGCTTCATACTGCGCCTCTATGGTTTCATGCAGGCGGCGGCGGTTGTGGTAATGCACCTGCATGCCAAAGGCCTGCGCGCGGTGTGCCACCGCCTGACCGATCCGTCCCATGCCCAGAATGCCAAGCCGCCGTCCGGAAACCCGCCCCCCAAGCAGTGCGGTCGGCGACCAGCCTTCCCAGTGGCCACTTTGCATGACCGCCATGCCCGCCGTCATCCGCCGTGTCACAGCAAGGATCAGCGCCATGGTCATGTCCGCCGTGTCTTCGGTCAGCACGCCGGGCGTGTTGGACACCAGAACGCCGCGCTGCCGGGCGGTGGCCACGTCGATATGATCAACGCCTGCCCCGTAGTTGGCAATCAGCTTCAACTGGTCACCGGCCTGGCCGATCAATGCACCGTCAATCTCGTCAGTCAGTGTCGGCACCAGCACATCCGCGCCCTTGACGGCTTCTGCAAGCTCTGTCCGGGTCATGGGCGTGTCATCTTCGCGCAGGCGCACATCGAACAATTCCGACAACCGGGTCTCTACGGCCTCGGGCAACCGTCGCGTCACTACAACACTCAACCGTTTCTTTGACATTTCGTCCTCTCTACCACTTGGCCTGCGCGCCTTTGCTTGCCATGGTGTCCCATGCAGCGACAAGGCACAAGAACCCTGCGCCGCAAAAGAGCAATGCAACCACGCGACAGTGCAGGCAGCACCCTTTTATGCGACCCCTTTTCGTCTTTACCCTCCAGGTAATGATCATAACGAGTCTCATGGTTACGTCACCCGCTTCGGCGGGTGACGTTGGTCCTGTCACCAAATTGCCAATGCCGCGGTATGTCTCGCTCAAGGCTTCCGAAAGCAACGTGCGACGCGGCCCATCCCTGACCCACCGTATCGACTGGGTGTTCAAACGCCGCGACATGCCGCTGCGCGTCACCGCCGAACACGGCCACTGGCGCCGGGTCGAAGACCGCGACGGCATGGGCGGCTGGGTGCATTATTCACTTCTGTCCGGCGTGCGCACTGTTCTGGTGGAACAGAACATGTTGCAACTTCATGCCCGCCCCGATCCCAAGGCCCCCGTCACGGCAGCGCTTGAACTTGGCGTGGTCGCCCGGCTGGGCGATTGCGATCTGGAATGGTGCGAATTGCGCACGGGCGGTTTTCGCGGCTGGGCGCCCAAGGCCCGCATCTGGGGTGTGGCCCCGGACGAGATCCGCGATTGACAATCCCCGCGCGCAATTGCATCCCCGCGCCCTTTGACACAGACTGACGCCTGCACCCTTCGATCAAGGAAATCCAATGCAGGCCATTACCTATGACCGCTTCGGCCCCGCCCGCGACGTTCTGCAGCTGACGAATATTGCCAGCCCTACGCCCAAAGCTGGCGAGGTGCGCGTGGCGCTGGCTTTTTCGGGGGTGAACCCCTCTGACGTGAAATCGCGTGCAGGTACCCGACCGGGCGTGACCAGACCGGCTTTCCCCCAGATCGTGCCACACAGCGATGGCGCGGGCGAAATCGTGGCATTGGGCAGCGGCGTTGACCCCGCACGGTTGGGCGAAAAGGTGTGGATATGGAATGGCCAGTGGCAGCGCCCCTTCGGCACCGCGGCCCGGGAGATCACCCTGAGCGCGACCCAGGCCGTGCCCCTGCCAAAGGGGACCTCCCTGCAGACGGGTGCCACGCTGGGCATTCCGGGCCTGACCGCTTGTCACGCCGTGTTCGGAGGTGGCGACATCGCGGGCCAGACCCTGTTGATTCAGGGCGGTGGCGGCAGTGTGGGATATCTGGCCGTGCAACTGGCGCGGTGGGGCGGTGCCAGGGTCATCGCCACCTGCAGCGCCAAAGATGCCGACCGCGTCGCAGAAGCAGGCGCACACACCGTGCTGGATTACCGCGCGCCCGATCTGGCGGAACAGGTACTGGCGGCAAATGATGGTACACCGGTCGCGCAGGTGATCGAGGTCGAATTCGGCCGCAACATCGAGGTGGACGCACAGGTCATTGCCCCCAACGGCAGGCTGGCCGCATATGGTTCCGCCGCGGAGATGTCGCCTACGCTGCCCTTTGGCCCGCTGCTGTTCAAGGCTGCGACCATTGATATCCTGCTGATCTATCTGCTTCCGGATTCCCCCCGCGCCGCGGCCATCGCGAAACTGCATGACGCGCTGACGGCGGGTGCGCTTGAAAGTCCCGTCGACGGCATCTTCCCCCTTGCGCGGACGGCAGCCGCCCATGAAGCTGTCGAAGCCGCCGACCGTGTCGGCGCCACCCTGATCGATTGCCAAGGCTGAGACATCATGCGCCTGATTGCCCTTATTTTGCTGACGCTTGCGCTTGCTTTGCCGCTGGCCGCACAGACCAACCAGCCCAGTGGCACCATCACGGTGGACGGCAGCGCCGACGCCGATGCCGCCATCGCCAACCGCATCCGCAATATCCTGGCAGAGCTGGAAGGCTATGACGATATCACGGTTTCGGTTTCCTCCGGCATTGTGACGCTGCGCGGCACGACCCTTGATATGCCATCTGCCGTACGCCTGTCGGAACTGGTGGGCCGCGTCGAAGGGGTTGTGGCCATTGAGAACGATGTGGTCGAGACAACGGATGTCGCCCGGCGGCTGAACCCCGCCGTTGACAGGTTCCGCGACCGCCTGACCCAGGCCGTCGCGTTCCTTCCGCTGGCCCTTATCGCGATAAGCGTCTTTGTCTTGATCGTCATCTTCGGCTTTTTCATCGCCCGGCTGCGCCAACCTTGGGAGCGTTTGTCGCCCAATGCCTTCATCGCGGATATCTATCGGCAGATCATCCGGCTCCTGTTCATCATCGGCGGGCTTGTAGTGGCACTGGATATCGTTGGCGCCACCGCACTTCTTTCAGGCATTCTGGGGGCTGCGGGTATCGTCGGGCTCGCCATTGGTTTCGCGGTGCGCGACACGGTGGAGAATTTCATCGCCTCGATCATGTTGTCGATCCGCCAGCCGTTTCGGCCCAACGACACGGTGGAAATCGAAGGTGACACCGGCAAGGTGATCCGCCTGACGTCCCGCGCCACTATCCTGCTCAGCTTTGACGGCAACCACATCCGGATCCCGAATTCGACCGTGTTCAAGAGCCGCATCGTAAACTATTCGCGCAACGCGGAGCGGCGGTTCCTGTTCGAAATCGGCGTCGATGCCAGCGAAGACGACCTCGCCCGGGTGCGTGATCTGGCCGAAGACACCGTGGCAGCCCTGCCCTTCACCCTGACCAAGCCCGCGCCGGACGTCTGGGTCGACCGCATCGGCGACGGCTCCATGGTGATGAATGTGGCGGGCTGGATCGACCAGACCGAAACCTCGCTGGTGCGCGCCAAGGGCGAGGCGATCCGCCAGGTCATGGCCGCCGTCGCCATGGCCGGATACGACATGCCCAACACCACCTACCGGATCGAAGTGCCAGATGTGTTGAGAGGCGCAGTGGCGCCGCTGGATCTGACCGTCACCGAAGAGGACGAAGACGATACGCCCACGCCGGATGAAACGCCTCGGACCACCGATCCCACGCCCGCACCGCTCTCCACGCAAAGCGTTGACACCCGCGAAGACGAGCTGGACGAGATCGTCCAATCAGAGCGCGAAGAGACCGAACGCGACGACCTGCTGCGCGAGAATGGCGCACAGGAATGAGGATTTTTGCCAAAACGGGTCTTGCACTGCATCGCACACCCGCTTAATTACGCCCCCAGTTGGGATGTAGCCAAGTGGTAAGGCAACTGTTTTTGGTACAGTGTACCGTAGGTTCGAATCCTACCATCCCAGCCAACGCCCCGCCTACATGGCTGTTTTCATTCATCTTACTGCTCACTTTGTCGAACCTTTCTTGTTAGGTTCGTCAACTTTTGAACCCCTTTCGTTCTTGATCAGCTTTTCAAAGCCGTGATCCGCCAGGAGGCCGCGCCGCGCCCTACCGGCATAAACCTGTACCATCGTTGGTGAATTGTGGCCCGTCCAAGCCATGATTTCTCGCTCAGTTGCCCCCGCCTCCGCCAATCGTGTCGCGCACGCCTTGCGCAGGCGATGAGCTGAACACTTAGGCAAACCTGCATCATCGCACCACTTCCGAACAGCGTTCCCCAACCCATTTGCGGTTCTGGAACGCCCGTCGCGCGTTTCAAGAAACGTCAGCCTGTCCCGTGGCAATTCATCAATCACCTTTCGCAATTCGGGATGCACCGGAATATCAATCAGTACTGACGAGAGGCTCTCTGTCTTTTGACGGCGGTACTGCAAACGATTGAGGTGCCCCTAGTTTCCTAGACACCCGCCTCACTCAGTTTCTGCTGTCTGGTTTCGAAGTCAACGGGCGACAGCATGTCGTTGTTCGTGTGCTTGCGCTTCGGGTTGTAGAAGAGCTCGATGTATTCGAACACATCTCGTCTGGCGTCATCCCGTGTGGAATATGTCCGCCGTCTGATCCGTTCGCGTTTGAGCAACTGGAAGAAGCTCTCGGCGACGGCATTGTCGTGGCAGTTTCCGCGTCTGCTCATGCTGGGTTCCAGATTGTGCTGGCGAAGAAACGTCTGCCACTCCCGGCTGGTGAACTGGGAACCCTGATCGGAATGCACCATGACCTGGCCAGCAGGCTTTCGCCGCCAGACTGCCATCAGTAAAGCTTGCAGGGCGAGGTCCGTGGTCATGCGGGATTGCGCAGACCAGCCGACGACACGGCGGGAGAACAGGTCGATGACGACACACAGATACAGCCAGCCCTCGTGGGTCTTGATGTAGGTGATATCGGTCACCCAGACCTGATCGGGGGCAGAAGCTTGGAACTGCTGCTCCAGCTTGTTCTCGGCCACGATGGCTGGCTTGCCGCCGTAGCGGCCCGGACGGCGTCTGTAACCGATCTGGGCGGCGATCCCGGCCAGCGACGCCAGCCGGGCGACCCGGTTCTCCGAGATCCGTTCGCCCTGATCGCGTAGATCGTCTGCCAGCTTCCGATAGCCGTAGACCTTGCCGCTATCGACCCAGGCTTGCTGGATCAACTCGGTCTGGCGAACATCTTCCTGCGCACGGTGGCTTAACGGTTCCTTAAGCCATGCATAGAAGCCGCTGAAATGGACCCGCAGCACCCGGCACATGGCCCGGACGCCAAAAACCTCGCGATGCGCCCGGATGAAGGCGTACTTCATTGGGACTCGCGCGCGAAGTACGCCGTTGCCTTTTTTAGGATATCGCGCTCTTCCGTGACCCGAGCCAGTTCGCGCTTGAGGCGTCGGTTCTCGGCCTCGTGGTCCAAGCCCGGCTTCGTGACCGGCTCCCCGAACTGCTTCATCCACTTGTACAGAGAATGCGTACTGACGCCCAAGCGCCCGGAAACCTCCCGAACCGGATACCCCCGCACCGTAATCTGATGCACCGCATCCTGCTTGAACTCGTCGCTGTATTTGCTTGTCCCCATGTCGGCCTCCTTGCCTCAAAGTCAGGGGGCAAAGCGTCTACAAATCTAGGGGCACCTCGGATGATGCCAGATCCAATACCTGATTCAGCGGTTGAACACGCACTGCACCTAGCCCGTTGCTCTAGCGTCATTTCGTTCCACTCCTCCATCGGTTGCCCAGTTGTCGACAGAGGGTCTTGCCTATGTGCCATTTAAGCCCATGCCGCAACTTGAATAAATATCAGAAGTAGCCGAACTCTATTCTCAATCGGTTTTGACTTTTCAATAATCCGGCACCTCTTGCCACCTTGGGAGGTCATCTGTGATTTCATGCCAAGGTGCCTTGTCGCCGACAAAAACATGCATTTCAGGTTTGACATCGGGGTCATCGTCCAGCGTACCCAAGGCAAATCCAAGCCATTGAGGATTTTCATCGAAGAGTGTTACCAGATTTGAGCCGCACACTGAACAAAACGTCCGATGCTCGCCCTTGGACGACTCAAATCGCGATAACAGGCTCTCTCCGCCAAGCCATTCAAAGTCAGCGGTTCTTACAGCCGCACGCGTCCTGAATGCAGCGCCGTGCGCTTTGCGGCACATGCTGCAATGACAATTCAAAACAGTTTCCAACGGTCCGTGAATTCGGTAGCGGATTTGTCCGCATAAACAGCTGCCATTCAAGCTCATGTTCAGACTCTTTTCCAAAGCAAGTTGCTGGCAACGTATCGCTCCAAGGACGAACCAGCCAGATTGTAAGCGGTGATCTCCTGATCGGCGGCCACCTCGCGCAAGAGGATGAAACCCTTTTAGGCCTGTGAACATTGCCAGTTCTTGTACTGTCCGGGCTGATCGCGCCGGCCATGAAACATGTCGCGCTCAGCTATAGGCTGAATCAGATCGCAGCAGTCATCCGGCGCGAATGTTCCTGCCGAACACGAGCGATTGCGATGAGATGAAACCCAAGGAAAATCGGCACAATATAGGCAGGAAACATCGCCAGAGGATAGTCGTTGATGATGTTCGGGGCTTCCCGAGCGAAGAGATGCGCGAAACCCGCTGACGTGACGATCCCGAGCACCACGGCCAGGGCAAAGTCGGCGATGCCGATCCACGTGGCCCGCATCAGAAGACGCTGTGCTTCGGGCCGGTTTTTCGCAAGCGCCCGGCTGGCCTGCCACCCCGCTATGCCTGCCAGAACATCGCCCATCCCGGCAGGAATGGCGAACAGCGCCGGAAGGTCGCCCGCAAGCCAGCCGATCAGAAAGACACCGCCAATGACGCGCGGTATCTGAAAGGCCGCGATCACGGCAAGCGGCGTTGCCTCGGTCAGTATTCGGCCCAAAGGTGTCCACCACGCTAGCGCGAAGAGCAGAAAGGAACCGCCAAACAAAAACATCAGGACGATCGGCGGGTCGCTTGGTGTGGCCGGGACATTGAAGTGCCCCGCCTGCGAAAGCGGGATCGCCGCCGCGTACCATGACCCGAAGAGCAACACGGCGGTTGTCAGAAACAGCCCAAACCTGAGCGGGCTCAGCCGTGCCCGTCCGACCCCAATGCACCCAATCGCGACGGCGAGGACAACGAGGAGCAGGCACGCCGCACGCACGTAAACTTCATAGAAGTCAGCCATCAGACAGTTCCTGCTGCTGCGCTGCGCAGATCCGCAAGAGTTCTTTGCGGCGCGATTTCGCGCGCGACACCGGTTTCGACATCGTAGAGCAACGCCGCCACCCGAAGGCTGCCTGGCAGGATCCTTGCATCACACAAACGTCCGATATCGCCAAGAAGATCCTGGGCCGGATCGACGATCGCCGATGGCGAGACATCAACGCCGATCCGTTCTTTGATCAGATTTTGAAAGCCTGGATCGGCAAAGGCCTGAGCGCCGCACTGGGTGTGTTGCATCAGAACAATATCGAAAGCCGCCTCGTCCACACCTGTTCGTTTTGCCACCATCATCGCAAGCGCGGCCACTTCATCAATAAAAGCCTGTGTGACCCGGCCGCCGCTATTGCGGAAGACAATCGCGTCTCCCAGCTGAAGCCCCAGCACATGCGCCGGGTCCACGCGGGCATCGATACAGGCAAGGATCATGGTTCCGAGTTTCGGGAGAGCCGGGATTTCGGCCCCGTCGAATGACGTCGCAAAGCTGCGGTTGCGGGCGGTAAATTCGTTCAGAATGGTCATTTTATTTTCCATATTGATGGTTGTTGGATCACGCGGCGTGTACGGGCGAGATGTCGGGCCCCGCCCGCACATGGGTGGCTGACCAGCGCGGGTCATCCTGCGAGAATGTCGGATCGCCGAGACGGGGGTAGTCGCGCGCCTCCTCTGCTCTCCGGAGATCAAAGGGAGACGTCGCGAGGATCTTTGCGAACCCCGCCATAGCGCGCAGGCTGCGACCTGCGCTGCGCCCAAGATCCGGACGCGCGGCGAGTGTGCCCCGGACGATGTCTTCGAAGCCCAGGGGCTCACTTGCCCCGATGCGAGCCACATGGTCGGTCGGCGCATTCACCGCAAAAGTACCACGGCGGTATTCCTCGGCATAAAGCGCCAGTTGTGTCACAGCCGCCACCGAGTAATTCGCGGGTGGCAAAGCTTTGAGCGCCTTGACCATCATGCGCTCAGATATGTCCATGTATCGTACCCGGCGACCCAGCGCCCGTCCCATCGCGGCGGCGATCTCGTTCGGTGACAGAAGCTCCGGCCCGGTTGGGCGGTACGTCTGGCCCGCATGAGTGGCCGGATCGATCAGCGCCGCGGTTACAACGCGAGCGATATCCTCGTTCGAGGGGGCCGCGTTCTTCTTCACATCCCCTGTCCCAAGCGGCATGGTGAAGACGCCCAGATGCGCTGCCATGTCGAGCACCATCAGGTAATTGTCCGCAAACCAGCCGGGGTTGATGGTGGTGACGGACATCTCGCGACGCATTCCGATCAGGATGTCGCTCAGGTATACCTCGCGCGTGAAGAGCGATGGGTGATCCGCGCTCGAAAGCCATTGGCTGAGCGTCACCACATGTTCGAGACCCGACTCATAGGCGGCGGCCGTGAAGACCGCGTTGAAGTGCAGGCCGTTCGGCGCAGTGGGCGCGCATTGGTACGCCCTTTGCACACCCTGCATCGCCCTGCGCATGTCGGCTAACGCGTATTGGTCGCCGACAAAGACTTCCGCACCGGCACGTTCGAGCCTCTCACTTCTGTGATCGCGCCGACGCACGAAAGCACGCACGGGAAACTCCCTTTTGCGCAACTGCAGCGCCGTGTGCAGGCCGGTTTTGCCGCTGGCACTTGTGACAAGGATTTTTGGCTTGGCGGACATGGCATTTCCTTTGGATGATGATTGTAATCTTAAATTTAAGATGATAGTCACACTCTTAATTGTCAAGCCATCGGGATAAAACCAAATGCCGCGAATGTCGGACGCCGAAAAACAGAAGAGTCACAAACGGATACTGGACGCTGCATCACAGCTGTTCCGCGAAAGGGGGATCGAAGCGACTAGCGTCTCAGACGTGATGAAGGCCGCAGGTCTGACCCACGGCGGCTTCTACCGACACTTCGATTCGAAAGAAGCGCTTGTCACTGCTGCCTTCAAGGCGGCAGTTGATGATGTGCTGACAAACGTCGAGACCGCCCCGCCCGGGCCACAGCATCGCGCGGCACGGTCAGACTACATCGCGCGTTACTTGTCTGAGGAACATATCGAGGATCGAAGTCGGGGGTGTCCGCTGGCTGCACTTGGGGCCGAGATATCCCGTCAGGACGGACCTGTGAATGACGCGGCATGGAACGCAATCGAACGCATGGCGCAGGCGCTTGAGGCAGATGATCCGCCCGGAAGGGATCGAGGCCATGTCACGATGGCCTTGCTGTTGGGAACCGTCACACTTGCCCGGCTCGCCGGGTCGCGCGCGGAGGCTCACGCGATCCTGGATGCCGGGAAACAGGCCGAGAACCTGCTGGAACAGCACTGGCCCCGATAGAACTCTGGCATGAACCGCGACCCTCCGGCTGAGCCAAGACCGTGGGCGGAATGGCCCAGACCGTTCACCGTGGCCTCGACAAGGTCTGCGCGCAGTTCAAGATGACAATGGTGGCATGCAATCTGGCCAGATTACTGAAACTCCTGGCAACGTGATAAAAAAGGCAACCCATACACGGCGTCCACCGTCGATGCCGCGGAGCACCGCCTTCAAATCGTGACGGCAGTGACAACGTCCTTCAAGCCCAACTTCTTCAGCAGCCTGTTAGTGGTCGATTGATCGATTGGCTATCGTCTTTGCCAACCAGATAAGCGCGCCGACAACAACACCCCAGAACGCGCCGCTTACGCCGAACAGCGTCATGCCACTTGCCGCAATCAGAAAGGTCATTGCTGGCGCTTCCAACTGAGTTGAGTCGCTGAAAGCAGCCCTGATTGAGCCAACCAAAGCGGGGATAAGCGCAAGTCCGGCAACTGCGGTGATCAGGGCGAGCGGAGCAAGACTGGCCAACGTTGTAACAATCGCTGCTGCAAAAGCCAGCAATACATAGACGATGCCCGACGTGATTGCCGCCCAATAGCGGATTGTTGGATCGCGGCCTGCGTCCTCACCTGCCATCATCGCCGCTGTGATCGCGGACATGTTGACAGGGATCGATCCGAAAGGTGCAAACGCGAGGCTGACAAAACCAGTTTTCCGGATCAGGGGTTGGCGTTCGACGGGATAGCCATTCAGTTCCAGGACCGCGAAGCCGGGGATGTTTTGTCCCGCCATAGTTACCAGATAAAGCGGTAAAGCGATGGAAAAGAACGACTGCATCGTCAAGATCGGCACGGTTGGGACAAAGGCAGGAAGCGATACGATGTCAGATTGCAGGGCGCTGTCCGACGTATCGACGGCGAAATAGAGAACCGCGAGAAACGCAACCACCGCAAACGGCATTGCGGCCAGCCTGTTCCATGTCAATCCAATCAACCATGCGACGAGCACGGGCAGGGCCAGCAAGGGAATGGTGCCGAGCGCAACCCCAGGGGCCAGACACAGCTTGAGCAGAACACCTGCAAGCAACGCGTTTGCTATGGGTTTCGGGATGGTGGCTACGATCTGGCCAATATTGGGTATGAATCCGGTTATGACGATCAATCCGGCGCAGAAAACCAGAGCCCCGACAGCCTCACCAAAACCGCCCGGCAAAGTGGCCGTTGCCGCAAGAAATGCGGCCCCGGGCGTGGACCATGCCACAGCGGCGGGAATGCGCGTCGCAGCAGGCAGCCAGATGCTGCAAATCCCCATACCGATTGTTGCAAAGAACAGCCCTGTCGTCGCCTGCTCGCCCGTTGCCCCCATTGCTGTCAGCCCCGCCAGAACAATGGCAAATGAAGCTGAATATCCAACGAACGCAGCAAGCAGTCCCATGGTAATCGCAGGTATTGAAAGATCGCGGAACATTGATTTCAAACGCTTTGGGTCGGTGTTTTGTCATGTTGATGGAGCAAGCCATCAGTCGCGAATTTGCGATCTAATTACAACTGCCTGCCCAGAACACCGCCATCGCCATGCTATCACAACAATGGCAATTAGAGCGATCAACTGAATGCCCATGAAAAAGACGTTGTCGAGGTCAGGTTTGAGGTTCATCGCGACGATCATGGCCATCGTCAAAAGGCCCACACCAATGTTCGCCCATCGATTTGCGCCACGTGGCAACAACAATGCGAGAACTGTCATCAAGATCGGGATCTCTATCATGATCCCCCCTAACAGCATCAACATGTCAGTCACGACGACCCCGTCTATCGTGCCGGACATCATCTGTTCCAACATGCCGGGGCGGCCCAACTCATGAATGTCACGGGCAAAAAAGTTCAGGATAACGAAGATCCAAAGGATCGACAAAAGAACGCGGGGATTACCGTTTTCGTATGTCATTTCAAGTTTCCCTTCGTGGAGTTGAGCGCGGCGTAGCGGGTCATAAAGCACTACTCCGCAGTCGTTTCGCAGGCCTGAGCAAGGAACGGATCAAGATTTCCGCAACCAGCAGATTAAGAACCCAAGCAAAAATCATCAGCCCATCGCGCAGCGGTCCCAGCGCCTCGGAGCCGACCGTGATGATCCAGGCGATGCCGATGACGGCCTGGGTGGATGCACCTTGGCCAATGGCATAGGCCCGCAACATTGAAGTGCTGTGTTGCAAGATGTCACGAGTTCCGATGGCGACCACAGCCCAGACGATGAGCCCGATCATTGCCGCGCCCAGGATAATCCGAACCCAATAAAGTGCCGGACCTTGCAGCGCTTCGGAAAAGACATAGAAATGCGTCATCCACAAACCGCTCAGTGCAGAAACACATCCGGCCACGACGATCACCCTCCCGATGATGCGATGTGCGGTCGGATGGTGCCATCGGATGCTTGGCAAGAACTGAACCGCCCCGACGATGCAAAACAAAAAGCTGCTCAGGATGTGAAGAATGATGGGTGTTGGCGCAAGCAAGGCCCGCGCGTTCACGGGTGCGATTTGTGGCCCGCCTGCAAGTTCCAGAACGCGGATCAAACCGCCAAAGGCAGGAATGAACGAATAGACCAAGATGAGGCCCAAAAAGGCCCACTCGGTTTTTTGCAAACGTATCATGAGAAATCTTTCAACTGGTTGCAGGTCATTTTGGCCGCAGCGCCCAAAAGGCCGTGCTTGCGACGCCAGCACAGGAGCCAAGGTGAACCGGTTGGCATCCGACGTCGGCAAGCTGACAATCACGCAACCACGAGACGCCCTGCTTTTCTGTGACCGCCCATGTGCGCCATTTAAGCTGGATAAGCGCGCCGAAGAGTGAGGGGCGCGTCACGCAAACGAACACCACTCCACCCGGTTTCAGAACGCGGACCATTTCCCTGAGGGCGCGTTTCGGATCAGGTAGATGTTCAAGGACATGTGCGGCCATGACCACATCAAACGACTGGTCATCATAAGGCAATGACAAAACATCAGCTTGTCTACAGTGGGCACGCAGTCCGGCGGCGTGCATCTTTGATCGGGCCTGCACCAGCATCTTGGCAGAGGTGTCTATGCCATGGAATGTGACCCGATCCATGAGGATACTATCAAGCGCAATCGACAGGCTTCCGCTCCCGACACCGCAATCAAGAACCAGTGCCTGTGGCCCAACTTGCCCAAGAACCGTTGCAATCTGAGAGCTCAAGAGCGGTTCTTGATACGCGGCTTCCAGTTGAAAACGACCCGCCATGCGTTCCCAACGGCCCGAAACAGCGTCGTATCGGTTGGCAAGATCCGCAGAGGAGAGCGGCCGCCTATTCAAGAGGATTTCCCAAGATCCAATACGACGAGAGGCCATGAGGATTGCCTCTTCCATCACAGGGGCGTGCGGTGGCAAGAGGCCTTTGTTTTCGAACTGCGTCATGTTCGTTGCCTGTCTTAGGTTGGTTGATGGCAGACATAGAATGCGGACCATCAATACGAAATTGCGCATTTCTCTTGGCTTGGTATACGTAAATAATGGAGTGGAAACGATCAGCCTTCGACTGGAACCAAGCCCGGGCATTTCTCGTAACCGCCGAGGAAGGATCGCTTTCAGCAGCGGCACGCGCGCTTGGGCTTACGCAGCCGACGCTCAGCCGACAGGTGGCAGGTCTCGAAGAGGCACTTGGCGTGACACTCTTTGAAAGGACGTCGCGCGCGCTCTTGCTGACGCAGTCAGGGGTAGAATTGCTTGCGCATTTTCGAACGATGGGCGACGCGGCGAACGCCATATCCGTTGCAGCAACCGGCCAATCAGAAGCCGTCACCGGACATGTGTTGATCTCTGCGACGGACATGATGGCGACGTATTTTCTGCCACCAATCCTAAAGAAACTGCGCAATACCGCGCCAGATCTTCAGATTGAGATTATCGCATCAAATGAAGTAAGCGATCTGCGGCGGCGTGAGGCTGATATCGCGATCCGCCATGCACGACCCTCAGACGAGGCCCTATTTGCCAAGCGGCTCAGGGATACAACAGCGCATCTTTTTGCATCAAAGCAGTATCTTGACGAAGTGGGACGTCCACAGTCGATCGCTGACCTGTCCAAGTTGACGTTTGTTGGTTTCGACGAGCCAGAACTGCGGCTTGGTTTAATGGCGTCACGTGGCGTCAATCTAACGACAGCCAATTTCAATTTTTCAACGTCGAGCGCAACGCTCATGCTCGAACTTGTCCGGCAGGGCTTTGGGATTGGTATGCTTCCGGTTGAAATAGGAGCGGCTTATCCCGAACTCGAAAACCCTTCCTCAGCGTTTGAGCCGCTTAGTATCGAGACATGGCTGGTAGCCCACCGCGAGCTAAAAACAAATCTACGAATTCGCGTGGTTTTTGATTTGCTGGCAGAGGGAATTGATTAGCAACGTCGAAGCTCCCTCCTCAGATTGGTCGCTAGAAGACCACCTCCGCTTGTTCAAGGAACCTTCGGCTGTGCCATCTCACGGGAAGCCCCAGCACAGATGAAACGTCATCTGCGGCCATTGGAGCAGGTGCAGCGAATTCACACTTCGTCCGCGACCTGATCCTTAAGCGTGTCGTTTACGCTGTGACACGCATGAATGACCGGTTTTCCTGCTGCGCAGCTACGTAGAAGTTTACGCTTTTGCAGCAATTTCCGCGTTGAGAGCGGGCGCAGCACAAATCTGATACTTCCGCTGAACCAAGGTCAGGATTGCGGGCAGTTACCCTGCGTAGGTAGAAGGCCGCCGCGAACTGAAGATTTCCTGGGTAAAGTTCTGTGCTCTGCACATGTATTGCTTGGATGCTAAAGCGCCCTTATCCGTGGCATTGCCTTTGGCTCCGCGAGCCACTTTAGAAATCGACTGAGACTATCCACCTGATCGTCGTGCTTGCCATTGGGAAGATGGCAATCTCGCGTTGGAAATCGGTAATCCATCGTGCATTTGCAGGAACGGCAATCTGCCCGCCTTCAATCAAATGTGAGACCGACAGGAGTCGCGTCGCTTTGTCGTCCTTCGGGATCATCCCGCGGACACTGATCCGGTTCTCCTGTTGCAAGTCCTGTAGGAGCTGAACGCCAGAGCCGGCCTCCTCGAATAGAACGAGCCCAGCGTTCCATCGACTATGCAACGTCATGATGCGTCTGCGCAGTTCCGGGAACTCGAGGCGGACACGGTGTACATCAAGAAGCCAAGCGGATCTGCCGCGCACCTGCCATGTCGTTCAGACCGACCAGTCGTTCGCCTGATCTGCCTTTGAGGCCGTATCTCAACTCTGGACGATCCGGTCTCTGAAAGCCGGAGATGGCGGTTCTACATAGGACGTGAACCAGCCCCACTTAACCAAACCACCACCAAGCGGGACAAGTCCATTGCTGAAATTGCGCGGCAAAGAGATAGGCACCCAATTCGATGCGCCGCTGGTCGAGGACTTCTTGCGACAAGCGGCCTGCATGGAGCGAATGCCCCGGTTCACGGATGATGCTACCACGCCATCCCAGATCGATCACTTTTCGCTCATCCGCAATGGCCTGCAAATTCAGATGCGTCCAGCCCCCCTGCTTTAAGCAGCATGCCTGCAAGATCACCCTCATGCACCCGCTGCTGGATCAGAACGATAGCTGAGTTCCCGGGGTCATTCTGCCGGCTCAACAGTGTTGAGCGGAACCAGTCACGCACCGCGGTACATTTGACTTCAGACACAGCGTCTTCAGGCTTATGCGGATCATCGATCAGGATGATGTCTCCGCCGTGTCAGTCAGCGTGCCACCGATCATCGTCGAGAAGCGCCCGCCCCCACGGGTTCTGGCAAAATCGGCGCGCCGAGACTGCCACTTTGCAATCCGCGTTATTGGAAAGAGTGCTTGATACCAGGGGACGGACAACACTCGCAAACAATCAATGGCAAGTTTCTCAGACAGGATGTCCGAGTAAGAAACTGCAACAATCTGGCAGCGGGGGTCATGACCAAGCAACCACGCGGGAAAGGCAATGGAGGCGGCAATCGATTTGAGTGATCGCGGCGGCATCGTAATGATCAACCGCTTGGTTTCTCCACGCGCGGCCTGTTCCAGATGCGATGCAATGGCATCCACATGCCAGCCGTGGCGGTACGTTGCGCCAGGGTCGACGACCGCGAAGGCGCGCTGGATGAAGCTCGAGAGGTCCTGCCGCAGGATCGCGAGAGGACATCGGCCGGATCAGGATCATCAAGCATCATCATCCTGCCCATTGCGGTCCACGTTATTGCCATCGCGTAGGTTCTGCTTGAACCTTTCCATGATCTCTTCATCGCGGGCACCGATCTTACGCCTTCGCTCCGCGCCTCTAGTTCGTCAGCCATATCCGCGGCGAGCGACAGGAACTTCTCCATGGCCCGCATATCGCCCTTGAGGCCTTTTCTCAGCCAGCCGCATCAAGGTCGCTTGCAGGCTACTCACGCGTTTGCGCTTGCCATTCTCGTTCACGGTTACCTGAGCCGCGAGCATCTGCTGCACGTGTGTCTTGTAGTCGAAACTGCCCTTCGGGCGGCCTTTCGGGTTGCTGGATTGTCCTTTCTTGAACTGACCTGATTTGGGAGGTTTGCCATAGCCAACAGGGTCTTCTCGGTCCTGATGATCAATCATCGCCGCAGTCCGTATCCTGAAGCAGGGTTTCCAGTTCGGATAGGGTCGCCCCATCTCTTTCACGGACACGGTCTTCATCGGTTTCATCGCGCCACCGTCGCAGCATGACGTCAACATAGAGTGGGTCGATTTCCAGAAGACGTGCGCAGCGTCCGAGCCGCTCTGCAGCCATCAGACTGGCACCGGCACCGGCCCCGGCAAAGGGATCAAGGGCAACGTCCCCCTGCGTGTCACGTCCAGAAGCGCATCCTTGACCATGGCGACCAGTTTTGATGTTGGATAAGCCCGCAACTCCTCTATCCGCCCAACCCTGAAGCTGTTTACACCGTGATAGCGCCAGACGTTCGTCCGGTTACCCCCGTATCGACCGAGCTGTACGTTGTTGCGATGAGGTGCTCCCGCCCAGGCAAACACGCCAACGAGTTCATGCTGAGAGCGGTAAAGTGAACCCATTCCACCATTGGTCTTGACCCAGACACAAAGGTTGATCAGCGGCCCGATCACAGCCGCGCCCACCTCGGTAAGCCCTGTGAGATGCCGCCAGTCCATACATGCAAAAAACACTGCGCCTGGCCGGCAGTTCACCTCCGCATTTTGCAGGGTCTGCGACAGGAAGGTTTCAAAAGCCTCAACGCTCATTTCGCCCGAAGCCTCGCTGAACTCGCGATGCTTGACGGATCCCTTCCCCGAGACATGGCCACGGATCGGAACGTTATAGGGTGGGTCGGTGAAGACGCCATCTGCAACTCCCTCGCCCATGACACGTTTGACATCATCAGATGAGCGCGCATTTCCGCAGAGGACGCGATGCGCGCCAAGCGTCCAGAGATCACCGATCTGTGTAATAGCAGCTGCCGCGGACTCGGGCTCAGGAGCACTTTCCGGTTCGCCATTTCCGTCCGTGTCGTCCCCATCGCCGATCACAAGATCAATCTCGCCCATACCAAAGCCGGTATCCTCAATATCAAAGTCCAATTCCAATTGCGAGAGATCTGAGATCTCATTTGCCAGCATCTGCAAATCCCAACCTGCATTCTCGGCAATCCTGTTGTCAGCCAGCATCAAGCCGCACTTTTGCGCGTCTGATAGGCCGGGAAGCTGGATGACCGGCACTCGCTCAAACCCGAGGGCCTTTGCAGCAGCCAACCTGTCATGACCTGCGATTAGCTGGTCTGCCTCATCAATGAGAACCGGGTTAGCGAAGCCGAACGCCGTGATGCTGCGTGCGATCTGACGGATTTGCTGCGGTCTATGTGTACGGGCGTTGCGGGGGTTCTCCGAAAGCCCCTCGGGGTTCCGGTAAGTGATTTGAAGGTCGGACATATGCGTGCTCCTGTATCTGCGAGGTTTCAACCCGCGTTCAAGAGAAGCACATTGCCGATCGGTAAGATAATGGACCGATTAGAATTTCTGCAGAAGGTTCGTCAGTCTGTTTGGTTCATACCCTCAGCCATCCGCCGCCACGCCTTTGCCATATCAACCGGTTGCTCACGCCGAAGTTTCACAGGAAGGGCTAGGTTCAAGGCATTTGCGAGAACACGACAGCAGTCGAGGCCAAGACCAGCATCACGGTTAGTATGGGCGTTCCAGTTCCGCTTCGGCGCACTGCAGGTCGTTCGGCGAATGACCGTTGCAACCGCATCTGCGAGGATATCATGAGATGCTTCGATACGCCCCCGCTTGATGCCTTCATCAATCTGCCGGTGCAGGTCCGGAAGCACATCAATCAAAAGTCGCGCGGCCAATGTGGGAGCGTTGCGCAATGGATTGGTCACTTGCCAGGACAGTTGCTCCTCTAGCTGTAAGGTGGCCAATTTCTCCGGAATAGGATCCTCAAGGACCTGAGCACAAATGCGTTCTGAAGAAATGGTACCTTCATCCAGAACTGTCATCAGTTCAACTATGCGTGATCGCAGTTGGACCCCGGACTTTGCCGACGGCTTCTTGGCTTTCGAAGAAGCCTCCGCAGCAACCGCCATGCCGCGCTCAAGAACGGCTGCCTCGACAGCGTCAGCGAAAGCGCGCTGAAGATCACCAAGGCCCTGCTTCAATTCATTCTCGGGGACATGACTGGCAAGCAGCCCGGCAAGCTCTGATTTGGCGCCATCAGGCAATTGCGCACGGTCCAAAACCCAACCGGAGCCGCTCGGCACGAGGTAGATGAGGCCCCGTTCATGCAGAACCTCTCGTTCGTGGATCTCACTCTTGGCATTATCCGTCATGGGACAAGAGCAACGTCTCAAGTTGCTTCCTGCTAGCGGCAAAAATTTCCCTGTTCAGCGTTAGAGAATTCGCTGTTTCATTTTTTTGGGAAATCATCGCGCAAAATGAATGCACTGTGGGCCGGAGCAGCGAAACGAGTAGCCAATGGCTGCAGGATTGAGAGAATTCCCTGTTGTTTCCCTGTAAAACAGGGAATTTGAAGTCAAGGCTGGATGGCTACAGACTGCGTACACAGCCAAACACTCTATCAAAACGCATCCAACGTGCATTGTGTCCACAGTGACGCCTTCCGGAGCTAGAGCATAATATTTCCGTATCCCGTCCTGACGTCGTAAGCGCCGCCGAGTTTTTCGACCAGCGCTTTGCGGATTGCGGGCCCATCTACGGGCTCTTTCTGACTTTGTCGGGCTTCAATCAATCTGGCGATCAGGCCCGCCGCCTGTGCGCTTGCAGCGGAGGTGCCGCCAAACCCGTATTCATCTGCGTGGTGTGACACCAGACGCGTTGGGTCCTGAGCATATCCGCCATGGCCGAGGATATCCGGCGCGGGGATGTAATTGAAACGCTCGACATCGTCGCTGACTGGCTTGTTTGATGGATCTTCATCGCGGTCGCTGGGACAAAGGCAGCACAATCCCGGCCCGTACTGGCTGTAGTCGGCGGGGATCAGGGTTGTGTGCCTGTCCGTGCTGTCTGACAACTTTGATGCACCCACCACGATGATGCCGGTCCCTGAGAAGGGGTCCTTGGCTTTTGCGGGCAGGTTAGGGGCGGATGATGCGAATGCCGCCTTGATGACGTCTTTGGGCAGGTCATCTTCAAACATCGCCTTTGCCAGGTTGCATCCGCTTGCGTCTGACAAGACCCGACACGCCCCTTCGAAATCAGATGGCGCACCGGGATAGGAGATTGAACTGGTGCCTTCGTTGCCTGAGGGAATAACCACCGGGACTTGCTGGCTGGCCAACAGGATTGCCAGTGCAAGCGGGTCGCAGGGACCCAGATTGTTGGCAATATCCGTCTGAGGTGGCCAGACTTCCGGGTAGTTCTGTGAAGGGGGCCGCACAAAGGGTGGACCCACGAGAATGAGGTCAGTGCGGTTCTTGCGCCGAAATGCGATCTCAAGAATGGCCTTTCCGACTGCAAGCCGGTTGGCGTGGCTGTCTGCCAGGAAGGTGGTGACCCGCACGGGCAACAACGTCGCTTCGGGTGCCGTCCCCCAGATCGGACAGCTGTCGTCGGTTGTGGCCCGGCCCACGATCAGCCCGCCCATGGCCGTACCATGCGCCCCACCCTTTGAACTGAACGCCATACGGCCGTCGGTCGCTTTCGGATAGTCGACATTGCTGATCGCAGGCGACGCCGCCCAAACCTCCGGATCAGGCGTTTCAGCGAGGGTCTGGTCAATCGCGTGGCCGTTCGGTCGATCGAAAGTGGGATGCGTCACATCGACCGGTCCGTCGACTAGACCAATACACACCCCCTTTCCGCCCGTGGTCAGGTTGCCCTTGTCGCTGCTGATGCCGAGATGGTCGAGCGACCACTGAGCAATCGGATAGGTATTGTGCTTTGGAAGCCTCGACCGGACCGGGCCATGGCCCAGGTATGGCAAGGGGACAGGGTCATAGGCATGAACATCCTCAATCGCCGCAACGAATAAGGGATCGAAGATCTCGCGCAGGTCACTGAAAGCCGCACGCGCAATCTGACTGCCTGCCATTCCGTCTGACGCGTAATGGACACCAGCCCACTCCCTGTTCTCCCGTATTCTGTCCGCCACATCGAAAGCCTCCGCGACGATACCGGGATTGTGCGCGAATACCTCCGCCATGCCGTGGGCGATCAAAGCCGACTGCAGGGCATGGCCGCTGGGATATGCCGCGTGGTTCGGGGGCGTCACCAACGGGTTGATCCCGTGGTCCATCAGGTGCGGTCGCGGACGATCATATTTGGCCTTGAAATGCGAGGCGAGGGCAAGGCCAGCATCCTGCAGCAGAACCAGCAACCGGATCAGGTTCACAGATGATCCGGAGGTGTCCTCGTAAATCGACAGGAATTCCGGAATGATATCTATCGCTTCCGCTTCGATCTGTTCTTTGCGCTCAAGACGCTCGGGCAGGTCCTGTAGGCGGATCAACTCCGCCAATTCCTTGCGCAAACCATCCCCGGTGTAGTGTGGCGGGCCGGGAATGTCCGGCCCGATAACCTCAAACAGCTGTGGCAGCATCTGGTGGAGACGTTGCACATGCTCCTGATCCCGCACAACCCATGCACCGTAGACAGCGCCCAGTCCATCAACCTGACCGGACTGTGATTTTGTCTTGGTCTTTGTTTTGGTTTTTGTCTTGGTTTTTGTTTTCGTCTTTGTCTTGGTCATTTCGCGTCCTCCCCGTGTGCCTTGTCCCGACCAATTGCCGTGGAGGCCTTATCAATCAATCCAACCTTGAGAAGGCTGGCCTTGATCATTGCAAGGCTGTCGGCACTGCGTTGAGCGTAATCATCCGCATCCATGTCCGTGGTCCCAAAAGAACTATCCAACTTCCTGATCTGTCGGAAATAGTCCTGAGCCTTCTCATGCTCATCCAGCATCGCATGGCTGATGAACAAATGGCGTAAAACCGGCAGGAAACTCGGCCGAATGGACAACACGCGCTGTCCGATGCGAATGGCGTCTGCGTAGCGCTGTTGAAGTGTCGCCGCAATCATAGCCGACGTATCATAGTAATACTTGTAGGGGCTGTAGCGCCCCAGACTGCGCGCCATATCTGCGGCCTGCGCACCGTTTTCGCAGTCATTTGAATAGATTGCATTCATTGCGCGTGCGTCCCAGGCAAATGCCAGATTTGGCACCAGGCGCAGGCTATCGGCAATGTGGCGACGGCCCTGTTCAAGATCACCACGCAGAAAGCCCTCGTAGTGCCCCGCGATTGCCAGCGAGATGGCGTTGGAAGGGTCAGCTTCGAGGGCGCGCGCCAAGTGAGTGCCTGCCTCCTCCACAGCGTCGCACTGCCGCTCGCGGATTTCATTGCGCCGCAGCATTGCACTGAAAGCAAGCCAGCTTTCGGCGTTGGGCGAATAGTCTGAACCGATGAATTGCTGCAGAATATCAGCGGAATCGCGAATGCCGGAGTGCGACAATCCAAAAAGCTGATGCACAGCCGTGTAGAGCGTCGGTTTGGACGCCGTGCCGCGTTGCCGCAGAACGACTGCTTCGATGGAATCAACCGCCCCCATCACAAGTTGCATCATGGTTTCGGAATTGACGGCATAGGCAGATGCACGGTCCGTCCCGATGGAAGAGGTCCAAACGACTTTGCCGGTGGCAGGCACGCGCGCGAGGATTGTGGCCTGCAATTCGTCGCCCAAAACGGAAATCCGAACTTCGACAAGGACAGGAGGCCGTGACACGGCATCCGCCGCGCGCCCCGTCAACTGATTGCTTTCGAGATCGCGCAGATCAAAGGTTTCGACAAATCCATTCTGCATGAATGTTGTCTGCATTGCGCTTGTTATGCGCTCCGCCACGACATTGGCGAGCGGATCATCTGAAATAACAACAGGGTTGCCGATGAGGATGCACGGAGGTCCCTCAAAGTTTACAGGGGCGATTTTGGTCGCCGGGCCCGCATCGACCATGGTGGTGCGCGCGTCTTCCAGCCGCGCGGCAAACGCCTGACGCTCTTCTCGCAGCCAGTCTTCGCCCCCCTCATCCAGGGCCGGGGCGTCTTCAAAAAAGGCCACGCGCACATCATCACCGGGATCCATCGAAACATCGACGCCTTCCAGCCAAACATGTTCGTAATCGGCTTGAACAGCGTCATTCCAGGGGTGGATCGCCTTGCGCAAGGCGTGCAGGGATTGGCGCAGGGAATTGCCGGCCTGTTCATCTAGGGCGCGTCCCCAAATCCGGGATTTCAGCCAGTCTCTGGATCGCCGGTGATCCCGCGCGGTGGCAAGCATCGCCAGCAGGACGCGTCCCTTTTTTTCGCTGATGCGCAGTTCTGCACCATCGGGGTTGTTCAGTCGGAAATTGCCCACCAATGACAAGCTGAGCTGGTTCGGATTCCGACCGTCCATTTTGCCCATGGGGCTGTCCCCGCCAAATCCATCACTTAAACCAGCCTGAACAAGGCTTTCATGATCGAGATTAAGCATACTCCCGCTACGCTGTGAAGCACCATAGCCTATTGGAGACGGGAAGATGAACACGGATTTATTCACCTCGGTGCCAATCGTGAAATGTCATCACGTCCTGAAAAGCCACTTGGCAGGATTTCTCTTTCCCACGGCAGATAACTGGCATTGAAATATAGTGTTGCACCCGGATCCGGTTCATCGAAGGGCAAACACTGGCGGAGCGCCTCCGGCATATCGTCCCGTTCTTGTATGCGAACAGCCCCGGTAAGACTGATCTGGTTGTCGGATTGGTACAAAAGAAGGTACCCGTCGCCTCCCAATGTTGTTTTGGAAGGCGACGGAGCCCGCGAAGTGTCTCGCTCAACTAGAAATAGGTCACCATCAAACGTGTTCTGCAACACGAGCGTTGCGAAGATCCCAAACGCAGGTATCAAGCCCCCCGGCGCCGATACCTCAAGATCTGTACACGCTCCGGCATTGGAGACACTCAAAAATTGATTGCAACCGCCCGATCGAGAAACAATTAGAAATTCGTTGCTCTCACTGATGATCGTGCGGGGGTTATCAAATTTCGCCATCGCACGCCGGTTTTGCATGGCGATAAAAAAAGTCACTCTTAAAACACTCCTCTCTCGTGTCACAGAACTCCTTTAGTCTAGGCATGCGCGATCATCCCGGCGTTCAGCAGAGCGTTAAGATTCCGTTAAAAGTTTACGTAGGGGAAATTTATGCTCGCTGGTGGGCGTAGCCACTACATGCGTCAAACACCTGCGCGCCTGCCGCCGGTTCTACACTTGCCCAAGCACCCAGTCGGAGGCTTGTGGCAAAAGCCGGTCCAACCCGCGCTGGAAGGCCGTCACGATTGCAAGTGCCGCATCATCTGCTGCAGCGGATGTTTCAGCAAACCGCCGGGTGGCCATCACGCGTTGGGTGCTGTCATTCAATAGGGTCAGCGTCATGTCGATTTCCGTTTGGAACGTTCCATCAGGGGCTGCGACGACGCCGAACGCATCCAGCCGCACCAGCAAGGCACTGTCGGGAACGGGGCCACCATCGCTTTTCCCTACGTATCCGATGCGGCCCGTTCCGGAGATGCTGCGGATCAGCAGGCTTTGAACCACAAGTGGCAGTTCATCACTCCACTGCGCATCGGGAAGGTAGCTGATCGAGGCGGGGCCGGATCTGACCAAGATGCGGTTTGTCGCAATCGCGGCAGAGGCTTCGGGACGGGCGACAAGCAGAGTTCGACTGGTGCGCCGTCCAATGTCAGACCCCGCTGCGGGGGACAGGTCGTAGGTGTCCAGCGGCCGCGCTGCGTCGTTGAGGGATGCCAGCGCCGTGCACCCACCAAGCGTCGACGCTGCGCCCAGCAAGACCATCCGACGGTTCAGGGTTGTGAATGACATTGGGCTATCTCCGGTACTCGGGTACGCGATCATTGAGGAAAAACCGCGCGGGGTCACGTTCAATCCGGCGCGCCAGGCTGTTGAGAGTGTTTACCAGCCCGCGCGCTTCGGCGCTGAGCCGGGTGAGTTCGGAAAGGCCGCTGTTGGTGAAATCGCGGATGCCCGGCGCGCTGGCGGAAACCGTACGCTGAATATCGGCAACCACGCCGTCGGCCCGCGCGATCAAGTCACGCAGATCAGCCGTGATCGCGGGAACATCATCGCTTACTTTCTCTGCCGCCGCGCTGATCCTTTCGGCGGAGGTGCTGAGATCTGACAGGATAGGCCCAAGGTCGGTGTCCATAAATCCGGTGGCCGTATCGAACGCCGACTGCGCCGAGCTGAGCGCCCCTTGCGATCCGGCAAGCGTATCATCGAATACCTCAAGGCTGGTCTGCGCCCGTTCAAGAAGCGCCGTCGCGGATGCCAGCGCCTCCTGCGCTTCGGCTGCCATGGGGTCGAATTGGCCCGTCAGCCCGGTCAGGTCCGCAGCCACCTCGTCCACTGCGGCAGATGCACGGGCAACCGCGGCACGGATGTCCGATACAACTGCAGGCACGTCTTCCTGCACCACCGTTTCGATGACCGCGATGGCAGATTTGGCATCCGCCAACACCACACGCGCTTCGGCAACAAGAAGGGTACCATCCCCATCAACCAGCGCGTCAAAACTGTTAGATGCTTCGGTCACCGCGGTGAATGCGGTATTGGCCCCGTCCATGGCCTGCTGTAATTCGGTCAGTCTTGCGTTTAGCAGATCAGCGGTCTGGGCATATCCATCAAGCGTCTCCCCCGTCCGCTGCTGCAGATCGGCAATGGCCGAATTGGTTTGGGTCAGCGTCTCGGAGACCTGACGCAAGATCTCCGGGATCTCGTCTTGCATCAGCGCTTCAACCTCTGCGATGATACGATCCGCAGCTTCAACCGGCGCAACAGATGAGTTGAGCACCGTTTCAGCGGAGGCAAATGCCTCCTGCGCGGATATCAATGCAGTGTCGGCACTTTCAAGGGTGGTCACCGCCGCAGTGCTTATCTCCTCAAGCCGATCGGTGAACGCCGTGATCTGGGAGGTTGCCGCACTGACGGTCTCGGAGATATCCGAGAAATCGTTCAATGCCTGATCCAGATTGGATGAAGACGCATCAAGGTTGCGCAAAATGTTGGAGACATACTCCTGATTTTGCGGCCCTGTCAGCGCTTGGAACTGTTCCAGCAACTCCGTTGCCTCGGCTAGCAGATCGGGTGCGTCCTCCACCAGCGCTTGCACGGTCGAACGGCGCGACGGGATGATGGGCAGGTTGCCATCATCCGCAACAAGTGGGGGTGCCGCGGGTGTGCCGCCAGAAAGCGAAATATAGGCAACGCCGGTCACACCCTGCGATTGCAACTGGGCAATCGTGTCCGAACGGACGGGGGTCGCATCGTCCACTTCGACCGTGGCAAAGACCTTTGATGGGTCTTCTTCGTAGATCCTTAATCCGATGACCTTGCCCACTGAGATCCCGTTGAACAGCACATCGCCAGAGGGGTCGAGGCCGGACACATCTTCAAAAAGGATGCCATAGGTTTCGTACTGGCGATCAATTTGAACGCTGGCCAACCAGATGAAGAACCCTAAAGTCCCCAAGATTGCCACCAGGGTGAAGAACCCGATCAGAAGGAAGTTGGCGCGCGTCTCCATTACCCTGCCCCTTTTGACGCCTGGGTGTCGGACGCGGCGCGGGCGCGGGGCCCGTGGAAATATTCGCGCACCCAGGGATGATCAACTTCAAGCATGTCTTTCATGGTACCGACAGCAAGGACCTTCTTTTCCGCCAGTACCGCCACCCGGTCGCAGTTGGCGTGCAGGCTGTCCAGATCATGGGTGACCAGAAACACCGTCAATCCAAGCGCCGCCTGCAGTTGCTTGATAAGATCGTCAAATGCAGCGGCACCGATGGGATCCAGCCCTGCCGTGGGCTCATCCAGAAAGACAATTTCGGGATCAAGGGAGATGGCGCGCGCAAAGCCCGCGCGCTTGCGCATGCCGCCGGATAGTTCGGAAGGATATTTGCCCATCGCGTTTTCGGGCAGGCCAACCATGCGGACTTTAATCTTGGCCAGCGTTTCGCGTAAGTCGTCATCAATCTGGAGTTGCTCGCGCATGGGCGCCTCAACGTTTTGTTGCACCGTCAGCGAGGAAAACAACGCACCGTCCTGAAACATCACGCCCCATCGGCGGCGCAACCTGCGATATTCGTCGTCAGAGGTGTCGCGCACGCTTTCGCCAAACACCTCGATCTGCCCTTCGTCTGGTTTCAACAGGCCGACGATGGCGCGCAAAAGCACGGATTTGCCCGTCCCCGATCCGCCAACCACACCGATGATTTCACCCCGGTGCACATCAAGGTCGAGACCGTCATGCACGGTATGAGTCCCAAATCGCGTCACCAGCCCGCGCACGCGCACCATGGGTTGAGGATCAGTGTCTGACATCACACCCCCACAACCGCGAAGAAAATCGAAAACATCGCATCCACTACAATCACCATGAAAATCGCAAGGACAACAGAGGTCGATGTGCGTCGCCCGAGGGATTCCGCATTTCCGCCGACCAGCATCCCCTCGTAACAGCCGATGACACCGATGATCAGGGCAAAGAACGGCGCCTTGATCATGCCGACGGCAAAATGCCAAACGTCCGTGTTGGAGACAAGGCGCGA
Source organism: Sulfitobacter rhodophyticola (assembly GCF_041281685.2). Lineage (GTDB taxonomy): Bacteria > Pseudomonadota > Alphaproteobacteria > Rhodobacterales > Rhodobacteraceae > Sulfitobacter. The sequence continues at coordinate 701,279 of NZ_CP166251.2, forward strand.
CTGGAAGACAGCTGGTGAAACGCCCAATTCGATCCATGACATCAGCGCGCCACCAATCAAACCGGAGAGGTCCGCGATAAACCCCAAGGCGGGCAGCATCAGCATCAAGGCCAGCACACGCGGCACCACGAGAATGGTAACGGGATCAAGGCCCAGCGTGCGCATCGCGTCGATCTCTTCGCGCATTTTCATGGACCCTATCGAAGCCGTGAATGCAGACCCCGAACGGCCAGCAACGATGATCGCGGTAAGCAGAATACCCAATTCGCGCAAGATGGAAATGGCGATCAGGTCGACGACGAAAACCTCCGCCCCGAACTGGCGCAATTGCGCTGAGCCTTGGAAGGCAAGAACGACACCGATCAGAAACGCCATCAAGGCGACGATGGGAACCGCGTTCAGACCGATCTCCTGGCAATGGTGCACAACCGACGTCAGGCGCAGGCGGCGGGGATGGATGATGATGCCCGCCATCGTTGCAACGATCTGACCAAGGAAGGACACAAGTGCCGCCGCCTTTCGCCCGCCCTGCACAACGGTACGACCGAAGTCCTCCAGTTGATCTGCCCATGTCTGAGGACGCAGATCAGCCTCGTCAGGTTCAATCAAGTTCTGGCGCACTGTTTCGATCAGCTGCTGCTGTGCTTCAGAACCTCCGATGATCGACAGATCCTTTCCGTCACTCTCCGCGCGCATCTGTTGTTCAACCAGGAACCACGCACCCGCGGTATCCATTTGCGTCAACCGGGTGATGTCGATCGTGGAAACATCCCCTGCCAGGATTTCCGCACCCCCGCTGACGATCCTGTTCACCTCAGCAATGACGAGCGAGCCTGAGAAAAAGGCGCAAGCACCATCGGTCTGTATGGTTACTGTCCTGGCGGTGATGCTTGGCGCGTTGTTCATTCCAGCCCACATGTGACGACACCGGTTAAATGTCTGATCCGGCCACACTATCACGGTCGCATCCGGTCAGCATCCGGGATAATCGGGCAAGCCCACACCCCCATCTGTCGGCACGTCAGGACAGCCGAACTGCGCCCGTTCACAGGCACAGGCGTTTTCATCCAGGGGCGGTGTGCAGCCAGCGACAGTCAAGAAAACCATCAGCATGGAAAACGTGGTTCGGACCATGTCGTATCCTTAAAAGGGGGAGCCAGGCAAGCGGGTCATGCGGTTGGATGCGCTGGCACGCGTCAGGGAAAACGGCAATTCAGGTGTGGTGCACACATTTCTTGCACAAAGGCGCATAAAGTACCGCCTGTAGACGTTCTTCGGAAATCGGATCCCCGCATCCAAGGCAGATCCCGTATGTCCCGTCTTCCAGCCGTTTGAGGGCCTGCCGCAACAACCCCACTTCCTTTTCCGCCGCAGCCCCGAGGCTTTCGAGGACTTCGTCGTCTTCGATGTCGATGGCCTGTTCTTCAAGATCTGTTGGCTTGGGGATACCAAGCTCTTCATCGATATGCTTGACCCGGGCACCAAGCTCTTTCAAGCGCTGTATGATCAGGTTCGCGTAGAACTTATTGTCCATTTTGATTTTCCTTAGACACGTCTGCGCCTGAGGTTAGACCGAAGGGGGCTGCATGGGATTGATCCAGGTCAAAGGCGGCGGGCGCGTAGCGGGAGGTTGAAAACCTCGACCAGAAACGCTGTGAAAAGCCCGAAGGTCAGCAACCCGTGTGTCGCGGTCATCCCGGCCAGCAACCGCCAGCCGGGTTCCAGCACGACATCGCCATACCCGACGGTAGTGAACGACGCGATCGAGAAATAGAGCGCCGGTTCAAGCGTTTGGAACAAGCCCAGCGCCATGTAGACAGCCGCCCACCCCCAGACGGAGATGGTCAGCACACCCAAAATCCAAGAGGCCGCGATGCTGATGTCAAACAGGATCGGCGCACGGGCGTACCCAAGCGCACCGGTATCGTGCAGCCACGTCAGAAATCGTCCGGCAGCCCCAAACAGGGCGATTGCAACCGCAAGAGACACGATCATGACCGTGGTTCCAACGAAAAGTGCGAGCAACATCAGCGGTCCCTTTCGCGGGGTGTCAGGTGGAGTGTTGGTGGAGCCGGTCGGCTGAGGCCTGCCATTTCAGCACGGAGCGCGTCGCAAGCATGCCTGCAATCAGGGCCGCGACAAACAGGATCACTTGCGCGTTCATCGTGCCCAACGCGGGCAGCGCGCCACCGGGACAGAACCCGGCAAGGCCCCACCCCACACCAAATATCGCCGATCCGCCAATCAGTCGGCGATCAAAGGAACGATTGGTCGGCAAATCGAAGCTCGGTTCATAGACCGGCATCGCACGCCTGAAGACCCACCGATACCCGATCAGCGTCACGATCAGCGCACCTCCCATCACGAATGCAAGACTGGGATCCCAAGTCCCCGCGACATCGAAGAAATTGAGCACCTTTGCAGGATTTGCCATGCCAGATACTGCAATTCCGGTGCCAAAAACCATGCCGGTCAGAAGGGTCAAGATGTGTCGCATGTTTAGGCTCCCAAAAAATGACGGACAACATAGACGGTCAATCCGGTTGTCAGCATGAACGTCGCCGTGGCAACGAAGGATCGCGGGGACAGGCGCGCCATGCCGCATACGCCGTGGCCGGATGTGCAGCCACTTCCCAGGGTGACGCCGATCCCCACAATGAAACCACCAATAATCATCATGGTGGTGGATATCGGCACATCGATGGTCGGCAATCCGCCTGTGAAGGCGAAAAAGATCCAAGGCCCCGCGAGCATCCCGGCCAGCAGAAGCGCGCGCCATGTCCAGTCGTAGCGGCTTGCAGGTCTAAGCGCGCCTGCGAGAATGCCCGTAGCCCCCATGATCCGGCCCCGGAGGAGCATCAGCATGACGGCAGAGAGGCCAATCAAGACCCCACCTCCAAGTGATGCGACTGGTGTAAACGTCGTTTCCATATGTCAGAACCTGCAAGTTGAAATGCCGATAAGGCGGTAAAGCGGGCAAAACCTGAACAGGCTCGTCCCGAGCAAGATTATTCCGATGGCCATGCTGGCGAATGCAAATGTGCCATTGGACCAAATGGCAGGTTTGTTCAACAGCGGTGCAACCAAAAGAATGAGCCCGAGCATTGCTCGGACCACACGATCGAAGTTCCCCAGATTAGCTGTCATTTTCCTTACTCCTGTCAAGTTACGGTGACCAGTTGCCGTGCCCTGCTGCGGCTGTCGGTGAGTTTGTCACACAAGCAAACCCATCAGCGGGTTTGCGCAAGTTGCCTGACCCTTTCCGTGTCCAGCAGCCTGATTGTGCCGCGGCTCAGTTCCACCCATTCGCGCCGCTCAAATTCCTTCAACTGGCGCGAGACAACTTCCCTCGCGGTGCCAAGTTCAATTGCGATTTGTTGGTGCGTGAGGTGCAGCAGCGTTTGCCCCCCGGCAAGGTCGAGCAGCTTTTGCGCCAGCCGAATGTCCATACGCCTGAAAGCAATCTCTTCGATCACCATGAACAGGTCGGTGATCCGCTTGGAATACGCTGCAAAGACAAAGGCCCGAAATTCCTGCGACACGGATATCAGCCTGTCAAAGGCAGCGCGCGGGATCAGGATCGCCTGGATATCGGTTTCGGCAATGCCTTCGGCGGAGTAATCTTCAAACGCAAGCAGGCATGCCGTTGTCAGGACACAGCTTTCACCGGCATGGACCCGGTAAAGGGTGATCTCCCGCCCGGCTTCGGACAATTGCTGCACCCGCACCGTTCCCGACACCAGCAACATCAGGTTCTCCGCCGGGCTGCCGGGGCCGAAGATCACAGCGCCCTGCCGCAGTGTAACAACCTGCGCCGTCTCATCAAGCATGCGTGACGCGTCTTCAGCAATGGTGTCGAGGCCGGGAAAACTCAGGCGCCAATCAGAGTGTGTGAGCATCTTCGAATATTCCTTCTCTGCTGCCCGACTATCAACGCAACCCCGGATCAGGTTGACAAATGTCAAATGTCACAGGGTCTGGCAGTGCGACAAGGGATCGAACCGACGCAGAGGCATGGCCCATGAAAGGCAAGACCGCAGTTATCGTTTTTTCAATCACCGGGCACTCGCACCGCGCGGCATCTCAGCTGACGGAAATGCTGGATGCAACGTTGATCCCTTTGCATGCGCCGAAATACACGTCAGGCGCGTTCGGCTATGTCCGTGCGGCCATCGACAGCCTTTTGCAAAGATGCCCCTTAGGGCCGCAATCCTTTTCGTCCCTCGCAGAATTCGACCGTGTCATTCTGTGTGGCCCGGTCTGGACCTCCTACCCTGCCGCCCCGCTGCGGGCCGTTCTGCGTGGCAACTTCTGTCTTCCTGCATCGGTCAGTCTGTTCCTGACAACTGGCGGTCGTTCACCAGCCACGAAAGTCTTTGACGTCGCCGCCAGAGACCTTGACCGACCCCTAGTTGCTTGCGCATCGCTGCCCAACGATGTGCAGGGCACAGGATACAAAGCACAGATTTACGATCGGTTTGTGGCGGACCTCCGCACCGGGGAAAGCAGGATGAACAAATCTGCACCCGCGGCGTCCGACACCTTCAAAGCATCCTCAGGATAGGAGCAGCAGGATGCCAAAGACCATCTTTCGCACCGAAGGTGTCACCAAGGTCTACGACACCGGAGAAATAAAGGTCTACGCCCTCGACGGTGTGGATCTTGAGCTTTTGGAAGGGGAACTGACCGTGCTTCTGGGCCCTTCGGGAAGCGGCAAATCCACCTTGCTGAATATCCTCGGAGGGCTTGATCATGCAACGGACGGCCGGGTCTGGTTTGGCGATACCGAACTGACCAATCTGCCGGATCGGGGTCTGACCAAATACCGGCGGGATCACGTCGGATTTGTCTTTCAATTCTATAACCTCGTGCCGAGCCTGACCGCGCGCGAGAATGTCCAGCTTGTTACGGATGTGGCCCCGGACCCCATGCCCGCTGCAGAAGCGCTTGAGCTGGTAGGACTGGGCAAACGGATGGACCACTTCCCCTCCGAGATGTCAGGAGGAGAGCAGCAACGTGTCGCGATTGCACGTGCCATCGCCAAGAGGCCGCAGATCCTGCTTTGCGATGAGCCGACCGGCGCGCTTGACAGCACGACCGGCGTGCAGGTTCTCGAAGTGCTGCGCGATATCAACGAAAGGTTTGGGACAACCACCGTCGTCATCACGCACAATGCAGAAATTCAGCGGATGGCACACAGGGTGATCTTCTTTCAGGATGGCAAGATCAACAAGACAATCGTGAACGAAGACCGCATCGCCCCGTCCGAGATAGCGTGGTGACTGGCGATGCAGGCGATTGATCGGAAGCTTCTGCGTGATTTCAAACGGCTTTGGTTGCAGGCCCTGTCGATTGCGCTTGTTCTGGCTTGCGGTGTGGCGATCCTGCTTGCGTCGATTGGCATGTATCGGGCCCTGTCCGAAACGCGCGAGGCCTATTACGAACGAAACCGCTTTGCAGATGTCTTCGCCGACGCCAAGAGAGCCACGGTTGCCGTCTTGGACGATATCGCGGAAATAGAGGGGGTTCTGACCGTTGAAGAACGCATCACGGGCTATGCGATCCTTGATATTCCGGGCAAGTCGGAGACGGCCGTAGGCCGCATCCTGTCGTACCCGGAGACAGGCGGCGCGGTCCTTAACATTCCGCTTCTGATCACCGGTCGGTTTCCCGATCCGCTGCATCCGGACGAAATCGTCGTGAATGAGCCGTTCGCCGATGAAAACGGATTTCGGCTCGGCGACAGTTTCAGTGCCAATCTGCGGGGCAACAAGCGCACGCTGACGATCGTGGGAACAGTCCTTTCGCCCGAATTCGTCTACACAATTGGACCCGGTGCGCTGATGCCGGACAACGAGGCGTTTGGCATTATCTGGATGTCTGAACGTGCGGCAGCCGCGGCATTTGACATGACTGGCGCCTTCAACGACGTATCCGTGTCACTTGCAGCCAATGTGGCGACAGAGCCGGTGATCGACCGAATTGATGACCTGCTGGAAATATATGGTGGCTTGGGTGCCTATGACCGGACCAACCATCAATCTGACGCGTTCATGGACGCAGAGCTCAAACAGCTGAGGGGCATGGCCGCGATCCTGCCGCCGATCTTCTTCGGCATCTCCGGCTTTCTGGTCAGCATGGTCCTGAGCCGTATCGTCGCGCTGGAGCGAAGCGAGATCGGACTTCTCAAGGCGATCGGGTATTCAGACACGGAAATCTGCCTGCATTACCTGATGCTGGCGGGTCTGATTGCGCTGGTGGGGGTGGTGATTGGCTGGATTGCAGGTACCGCGCTGGCACGCAGTCTGGCCATCCAGTACGGCACATTCTTCAACTTCCCGTTCCTGATCTTCCGGGTTTCCTACTGGGTCTACGCGGCCGCAGGATTGGCAGGATTGCTGACCACCAGCCTTGGAGCCGCGCAAGCGGCGCTTAGGGCGGCGCGACTGGCACCTGCCATCGCGATGCAGCCCCCTGCCCCGCCGCGTTTCAAGCGATCATGGATTGATGCCGCAATGACAACCCTGCGCCTGTCCCAGCCGACGATCATGATCCTGCGCAGTATCCTGCGGTGGCCCGTGCGCAGCCTGTTGACCTCGTTCGGGCTGGCCTTGGCGGTCGCATCGGTCATTGCCTCCCTGTTCATCAATGACTCTCTCGATGAAATCGTCGACCTGACGTTCTATCAAACCAATCGCCAGGACGCGATGCTGCTGTTTGACGACGAAGTGCCTGAAATCGCTCTTGAACACGCGCGGGCCCTGCCCGGTGTCCTGCAGGCCGAAAGCCAGCAGTTCCATTCCGCGATATTCCGCAATGGGCATTTGTCCGAGCGTGTTGCGATTGACGCGCGGCGTCCTGACAGCGATCTGAGCCGCGTCGTGGATCGGGACGGCAATCCCTTTGCGGTGCCCGCGGGGGGCATTGTCATGTCAGACCGCCTGGCCGAAAAGCTTGACATCCGGCCGGGAGACCGGATCGAGGCCGAGTTTTTGAGCGGCAAACGCGAAACGCATGTGCTGACCGTCAATGGATTGATTGAACAACACCTTGGGCTTGGCACCTACATGGACTTTGAAACCATGAATGCGATGTTCCGGCAGGCCCCCCGCCTGTCGGCAATCAACGTCACGGTGGACGATGCGAAACTGGATGAACTGCACGCCGCGATAAAGGAAACCCCACGTGTGACGGGGCTGGTCGCCATGGACAAGAACCGCCGTTCTTTCGAGGATACCATCGAACAGAACATCGCCGTGATGAACACGATCTATATCGTCATCGCCGTTCTGATCACCGTTGGTGTCACCTATAATGCCGCGCGCATACAGCTTTCGGAGCGAGCACGCGAACTGGCAAGCCTGCGCATCCTCGGCTTCAACCGGGATGAGGTATCATACATCCTGGTGGGCGAGATGATGTTGATCGCAATCATTGCGCAGCCGTTCGGATGGTTGTTCGGCTCATGGATTGCGCGCGCGATGACGAACGCGTTCACAAACGACCTTTACACAATACCGCTGGTGCTGGAGCCGTCCATTTTCGCAGCCGCCAGCCTTGTAGTCCTGTGTTCAGCTTTCGCTTCTTTGATGGTGGTGCGTCGGCGTCTGAACCGTCTGGATTTGATTGCAGTGATGAAAACGAGGGAGTGAGAAGAAATGGCCTATTCCGCACGAACAGTGATCTTGACCGGGCTGGGCATTGCGACTGTCGCGGGTCTGGCGTTTGTCAGCTTTCGAACCGACCCGGTGCCAGTCGACCTGGCCGAGGTTGCACAGGGCGCGCTTGAGGTGACCATCAACGCAGAGGGGCAAACGCAGGTCAAAGACCTGTACGAGGTTTCCTCTCCGATCCTGGGAACGGCGCTGCGATCGCCCGTCGATGTGGGTGATCCAGTCGTTGCAGGGGAAACAGTGGTCGCGATTGTGCAGCCGGTTTCGTCGGGCCTGCTGGATGCGCGAACCCGGCTGCAAGGGGAAGCAGCCCTGCAAGAAGCGCTTGCCGCGCGGCACGTCACCCAGGCAGACCTCCAGCAGGCTGAGGAAACGTTAAGCTTTGCCCAGTCACAGTTTGATCGCACGCAGGCACTGGTGACACGTGGTGTGGTTTCAGTAACACGGCTTGAGGACGACAGTCGGCGCCTGTCTTTGGCCAAGGCAGCCCTTGAAGCAGCACAAGCACGGATCGAGATGGCCGAAGGCAGTATCGAACGCGCGCGTGCCAGCTTGCTCCAGTCGGTCGATACGGAGGTCGCAAACGGCAGTTGCTGCATTGAACTGACGGCCCCGGCGGATGGCGTGGTGTTGTCAATTACGGCCATCAGCGAACGCCCCGTTACTGTCGGCGCGCCGCTGGTCAGCATCGGTGACCCAAATGATCTTGAACTCGTCGCGGATATTCTGTCCAGCGATGCCGTGCGGCTTTTGCCGGGTGCCCTGGCCTATGTCGAGCGTTGGGGCGGCGCGGATGATCTTGTCGCGCGGCTTGACCGGATTGACCCGAAGGCCCGAACCAAAGTGTCGGCGTTGGGGATAGAGGAGCAGAGGGTCGATGCCTATTTCCAGCTTGAAACGCCGTCAGAACAGCGACCCGGACTTGGAGACGAATTCGCGGTTTTTCTACGGATCGTGGAGTGGCGCGCAGACAATGTCCTGCAGGTCCCGCTTAGCGCGATCTTTAGGAGCGGGGAAGACTGGGCTGTCTTCTCGGTCGATCAAGACAGGGCCGTCCTACGCCAGATCGAACTGGGTCGGCGCAATGACCGCATGACCGAAATACGCAGCGGTTTGGAGGCGGGTGAACGTGTTGTTATGCATCCCAATGACGCCATTGCTGACGGCACCGTGATTGTCGAACGAGGGCAGTTGTGACCGACGAACCTGAAACCAAGAGAACCATGGATCCCGCATGGCATACCCTTATCGGCAAGATGACCGGCGGCATCTCACCCGCCGCACTGGCGACGGCGTCTGTCGATTGGTGGCTGCATTTGCTGGCCTCACCGGACAAACAGAAAGAACTTGCAGAACTTGCAGCATCCTTGCCCAAGGACATCGACCTGCAGGACGACCCACGCTTTGCCGATGAGGCCTGGCAGACCTATCCGTTCAAGGCTTATGCCGAAAACTTCCTTGCAATGCAGAACTGGTGGGACCGGGCGACCTGTACGCTGGCGGGGGTGGATCCAAAACATGCCAACGTCGTCAATTTCGCAACCCGACAATGGCTCGATATCCTGTCACCTTCCAACTATGCGCCGCTTAACCCGCAAGTTGCTAAACGTACCCTGGACGAAGGCGGGCAAAACCTGCTGCGCGGCGCGCGCTACTGGTTTGAAGATTTCAACCGCATATTGTCCGATCATCCACGCCGCGCCAGCATTTACGAAGTAGGCAAAGACCTTGCCACCACGCCGGGCGACGTTGTCCTGCAAAATGATCTGATCGAACTGATACGCTACCGACCTACGACCGAGCAGGTTCACCCTGAACCTATCCTGATCGTACCCGCCTGGATCATGAAGTTCTACATTCTGGATCTGACTGAACAAAGATCACTCGTTGCCTATCTGCGCGATCAGGGCTTCGAGGTCTACGTGATTTCATGGAAGAACCCGGATGCGTCTGACGCATCGCTTGGTATGCAGGATTACATAGATCTTGGCATTCGGGCCGCTATCACATGCCTGAAGAAACAGGGTGCCGTACAGATACATGCCATGGGCTATTGCCTTGGCGGGACGTTACTGGCGATTGCTGCCGCCGCCATGGCACGCGATCACGATGACACCTTTCGAACGGTAAGCCTGCTGGCGTCCCAGGTCGACTTTTCAGAGCCCGGGGAACTGAGCCTGTTCATCAACGAAAGCCAGGTTGCTTTCCTGCAGGATATGATGGCCACCCAAGGCTATCTGAAAGCGGATCAGATGGCTGGCGCGTTTCAGCTTTTGCGGTCAAACGACCTGATCTGGAGCCGGGTCATCCGCCACTACCTGCTGGGCGAACGCACGCATGACAACCCGCTGATGGCGTGGAATGCCGATGCAACCCGGATGCCTGCGAAGATGCATACGGAATACCTCAGGAAGTTGTTTCTGAAAAACGCCCTCGCGAAGGGCCGGTTTGAGGTTGATGGCGCGTCGGTCGCCCTTACCGATATTCGCTGTCCGATCTACTGCGTCGGCACGGAGCGGGATCACGTCTCGCCCTGGCGATCGGTTTTCCGACTGCTGATGCTGACAGATACCGATGTGACCTTTGCCCTGACCAGTGGAGGACACAACGGGGGTATCCTGTCCGAACCCGGTCATGCCAGGCGTCACTTTCGCTCCGGGCACAAAAAGGAAGGCGACCACCACGTCACGGCGGATACATGGTTTGAGCGTCACGCGCCGCAGGACGGCTCATGGTGGCCGCATTGGGTGGCCTGGCTTGGGCAATTCAGCAGTGATCCAGTAGACGTCTCCGGATCAAGGGTGCAGTCTTTAAGGCCTGCACCCGGCAGATATGTCTTTGGCTGAACTCAAGACGCCTTGTTGCCGCCGCCCTGCTTGGCAAATGCCTTGTTGGTCATTTCAACCAGCTTGCCGGTTTCGGCGTGATACTGATCCATGGCCTTCTGGATGAACTGCGCCTGAATGTGCTGAAGCTCCGCCACGTTCTTGCAATGCAGTATCTCATGCTGGGTCTTTACGTCTTCCTTGATCCGCTCAGCGACAAAGCTGACCATCTCCGCGCCCATATCGCTCATGGCTTCCATCCACGCGGTGCCCATCCCCATCATGTTGCCAAGTCCGGCCTCTTGCAGCTGGGCCGCGGCCTTCTGAAAAGTGTCTGCGTCGGGCGCTGTGGTGCGATCTTGTTTCTCGGCCATTTCTGGTCCTCCGATGTGTGTGCGAATGGATCCCTGTTACCTCTATTTCTCCCTCCTTCCTTGACATTGCTCAATAGCAGGGCGGGTGCGGCAACGGATACTATCCTTGTCTTAACCCGTTGGGAGAGCTTGTTTGCCAACTGCACCTCAAGACCTTGGTCTCACTCAGGCGCAGGTGGAAACGGCGCGCGCGCAGGTGGGGTGGAATGAACTGCCCGCCGCCAGAACAACCGGACCACTGCGCGTGGCCTTTCGGCAGTTCTCCAGCTTCCTGATCCTCATTCTGGTGGTTGCTGCGGGGATCGCCATCGTGCTGGGCGAATACCGCGATGCGGCGACCATCGGTCTTGTCGTTCTGCTGAATGCCGTTCTGGGCTTTGTTCAGGAATGGAAGGCGGAGACAGCACTGGCGTCACTGCGGGGGATGCTTGCGCCCAAGGCCATGGTCTTCCGGGACGGACGCGAACAAATCATCCCGGCACGGGAGATCGTGCCCGATGACATCCTTGTCCTGTCACCGGGGATCAGGGTCGCTGCGGACGCTGTGGTGCTGCGCAATTCGGATCTGAGGGTGGATGAAAGCGTGCTGACCGGCGAATCCGTTCCGGTCTCCAAGGAGACTGGCGACGAAGACGCGATGGTCTTTACCGGCACCTCTGTGGTCGCCGGCCGTGCAGAAGCGCGCGTGACTGCGACCGGGCCGCGAACGGAGTTCGGCAAGATTGCCGATCTCACGGTCGCGATGGGACCGAAAAAGACAAACCTTCAGAACAAGCTGGGACACCTTGCACAGCAACTCGGACTGGCCGCGATCCTGGTGGCGGCGGGTGTGATGCTTCTTGGCATCGCACTTGGCCGCGACCTGGTTGAGATGGTGATGACGGGCTTGTCGCTGTCGGTGGCCATGGTGCCAGAGGGGCTGCCTGCCGTTGTTACCATCACGCTTGCACTGGGCGCGACTGCGATGGTCCGGCAGAACGCACTGGCCCGTCGGTTGCAGGCTGTGGAGACGCTTGGCGCGGCTTCCGTTATCTGCACCGACAAGACGGGTACACTGACTGAAAACAAGATGACGGCAACGCGCATCTGGACGCATGATGACACTTATAAGGTGACCGGGACGGGTTATGATCCTGCCGGGCACATCGAGGTGGATGGCAAAAGGGTACGCGCTGCAGACGACCCCCTTCTGGCATCGGTTCTCGAAACCGGGCTTTATTGCAGCCATGCAAGGCTGAACCATGAAGGTGATCACTGGCACCTTGTTGGCACGCCGACGGAGGGGGCGCTGGTCACACTTGCGTACAAGGGGTGGTGCACCCTGCCCAATGAACGCGGCTTGATCGAGGAAATACCTTTCAGCAGCAGCCGCAAGCGCATGAGCGTCCTTTACCAGTCGGATGGTGAAACCGCTGTTCTGTCCAAAGGCGCGCCTGGGCAAATTCTGGACATCTGTTCGGAAATCCAGACCCGTGATGGTGCAAAATGTATGCAACCGCAGGACCGTAAATCCGTGCTCGATGCCTACGCAGGCCTCGCTGAGCAAGGATTGCGCGTGATTGGCCTTGCCCGACACGCAACGGTCAATACCCGCATTAAGGAATGTGACCTCACCTTTCTGGGCCTTGTCGGATTGATCGATCCACCGCGAGAGGAGGTGAAAACCGCTATTGCGGCGGCGGGTACCGCGGGCATTCGGGTCATCATGATCACCGGTGACAGCCCGATCACCGCCAAGGCGATTGCCGATCAGTTGGCGCTGAAGGTCGACCTGCCGCTGACCGGATCGGAGCTTGATGCGTTAAGCGACGCCGATCTGACATCCGTGCTGGCGCAGAACGTTCTGTTCGCCCGGACCAAACCAGAGCAGAAGATGCGCATCGTGTCAGCTTTGCAGCAGCAGGATCAGATCGTTGCCATGACCGGTGATGGCGTGAACGATGCGCCTGCTCTCAAGAAGGCCGACATTGGCGTGGCCATGGGCATAAGGGGCACGGACGTGGCACAGGATGCCGCCGATCTGGTGCTGCTGGATGATAACTTTGCCACCATCCTGCGCGCCATCGGCGAAGGCCGCCGTCAGTTTGCAAATGTTCAGAAATTCGTCCGCTATCTGTTGTCTTCAAACGCCGGAGAGGTGTTCGCGCTGGTGATCAATATTGCAATCGGGGGCCCGCTGATTTTCCTTGCGACCCAAATCCTCTGGATGAACCTGGTTACCGACGGCGTGACGGCGGTCGCCCTTGGCATGGAGAAATCCGAACCCGACCAGATGTCATATCCGCCCCGGCGCAAGAATACGCCAATTGTGGGAGGTGCAGGTCTGTTGACGATTGTCATGCTCGGCCTCTACACCGGATTATCGAGCCTTTGGATTTTCCTGAACCTTCAAGGTCAGGGCGTAGAACTGGCACGTACGACAGCGTTTACCGCGATGGTCGTTTTTGAGAAGGTCAGCGTCTTTGCCTTCCGATCCCTGCACCTGCCGGGGTGGAAGATTGGTTGGTTCAGCAATCCGTTTCTGCTTGTTGCCTTGGGTGTGACCCTGGGGGCGCAGGTTCTGGCGGTCTACTGGCCACCTTTGCAGGCCATGTTGCACACGGTGCCTATGGGGTGGTCCGAATGGCAGGTGGTGGTGCTTTTCGCGCTGCCCATTCTGATCCTGCCCGAACTGGTCAAGACGTTCGCGCCGTTGTTTCAGCGGGCAGCATAATACGCTGCTAGACTGGCCAGGAACGTGATGAGCACGACTACCGAATCCAGACCGAACTGGCCGATCTTCGGTTTGCGGCGCACGATCAGGCCGATCAGGAAGATTGCCGTAACAGCAATGCCGAATGACAAGGACAAGCTTACCGTTTGGGAGGTCTGCTGCAAGATGGGTCCGCCACGGAACAGGATGTCAGCAGGAAACACCAGAACGAGCATGATCAGGTTGCTTCCAAAAATGTTGGATATCGCCATGGTGTAGGCCCCGATGCGCACGGCGGTGAAAGTGGCAGTCAGTTCGGGCAGCGACGTGGCACTGGCAAGCAAAGTCACCCCGATGAAACCCGTCCCCAACCCGGATTGATCGGCGATCCTTTCCGCGAACAAGACAAGGGGGACGCCAAAGGCAAGAATGGCCAGACAGGCGCCGAAAGTCTGCCAGATCACACCGGTATTGCTTGTCCGCGCCAAATCGGCAGGGGCCGGAAAAGGCAATGCATCCAGCGACGGCAGATCCACAGGCACCCAGTCGCTTTCAGTCTCGTACCACCGCAAGAGCCAGATCACACCGGCATAAAGTGCGGCGATCAGAACGCTGCCTAGGCCCACGTTCCAGATCACGAAGGTTTCTCCCAGACTGGTGATGATCAACGCCACCGACAGAAGAAACACCAGCAACACCGCCTCCAGCGCATGATTGGCCTTGCGCGGATAATTCGTCAGCGCGCCCTTGGCCCAATAGTCCGCCAACGCAAGGATCGCGGTTTGCAGGGCGATGCCCCCGAACAGGTTGTTCAGAACCAGTTCGCGCGCCTGTTGAACGGCGGCGGTCAACGTCGTGGCCACCTCGGGCAGCGATGTGGCAACCGAAAGCAACAGCAATCCCACGATGGACTTCGCAAGGTGATACCGGTCTGCAAGGGCGTCCGCGAGATAGGTAAGGCGTGCACCTGCAAACCACACTGCAGCCGCGCAAAGGAAGAAAGCGAAGATACTTTCGGGCAAGGAGGTATGAGGCAAACCCATACCCATCACCTAGGCATTATCAGCACAGCCGCTTTTGATTTGAATCAATGTGTCGCCCGCCACGTGGTATCATCCTGACACTATGAGCAATGATCACGGCCACGCCCCGTCCGAAATCGCCCTGCGTCTCTCATCGAAAAGTGAGAACGCATACCTCAAGGACATGATCTATGGCGGCATCGACGGCGCGGTGACCACCTTTGCCATTGTGGCGGGCGTCGAAGGGGCCGGCCTTTCCCATGGTGTCATCGTGGCACTTGGTCTGGCCAATATCCTTGCCGACGGATTTTCTATGGCAGCGAGCAACTATTCCGGGACCAAGGCCGAACTGGATGACCGTGACAGGATCATCCGCGTGGAAGAACGCCACATAAAGGAACACCGTGAAGGCGAACTGGAAGAGCTCCGGCAGATACTGGCGCTGCGCGGTTTGTCGGGTGAGGTCCTTGAACAGGCGACGGCCGCGATCTCGGCCAACAAGAAAAAGTGGATCGATCTGATGCTGACCGATGAATACGGACTGCCACGTGATCGCCCGGACCCGTTGCGTGCATCACTGGCAACATTCGTCGCTTTTCTGATGGCTGGTGCCGTGCCGTTGATCCCTTACGTTTTCGGGATGCCGAACGCCTTTCAGACGTCAGTGATAGCAACACTTCTGACGTTTTTCGGGATCGGCGCACTCAAAAGCAAGTGGTCTTTGGCGCGATGGTGGCGATCAGGGACTGAAACCCTGATAATCGGTGCGGTGGCCGCCTTGATCGCTTTCGGGGTTGGTGGTCTGTTCCACGCCTAAAACACACCGCAGCGCATCAGGGAATGGACAGGCATGCGCATTTCGCCAGATGATTGATCCGCTGCGTGGTGCTGCCCAGAACAAGCCCCGAAACACTGCTCAGACCGCGCCGCCCTGTCACGATCAGATCCGCCTCTATCTGATCTGCATGGGCCAGGATTTCCGTTGCCGCGTCGCCATAAGGCATCTGGGTTTCGACCTTCTTGCACCCGACGTCATCGGCGATCTTGAGGCCATCATCAATGATCTTCTGACCGGCTTCCTCGACCTCTGCGTAGGTGTCCCTATTGATCTCCGCTTCGTAATCGATGTCAGATTCAGATGTGAAATCAGCGGCTTCAGGATGCAGAACATGAACCAGCGTGACCGTGCCGTCGTAGAGCCTTGCAAGGTCAAAGGCGACATGAGCCGCCTTGCGTGCCTTCACGGAGCCATCAAGACCAACAATGATTTGCCTGAACATGAAACCTCACTTTCGAATAAGTCGTGTACCTGGCCAGAACCAAGGCATGCTGTGCCAGATGCAACTTTGCAGGAACAAGCGCTGGTGTATTGATGAATATCAATGAAATCTCAGCGAAAATCGGCTTACTTTGACAATAAGGAAAAGAAGGCCGTGAGGGCTGTATGGAACAGAATGTAGAGGACAGTGCGCTGTTTGCCGCGGTGCTGGACGCCGCGGTGGATGCGATCATCGTGTGCGATGAGGACGGCACAATTGTGCGGGCCAACCGCGCAGCCCATGACCTTTTTCGGTATGGCACTGACGCGCTTGTGGGCAAAAGCGTAAACATGCTGATGCCGCTCACCATGGCGCAACTGCACGACGATTTCATGCAAAACTACGATCCGACCAGCGAAAGCCGGGTGATCGGACAAGGGCGCGAAGTTGAAGGTTTGCGAAAGGATCAAAGCACCTTTCCGCTGAACCTTTCGGTCGGCGAAACGCGCATTGGCGGCAAACGGACCTTCATCGGCATTCTGCATGACCTGTCGCAATTCAAGGCCACGCAAGCCGCGCTTGAGCGATCACAGCGGCTGGATGCGATTGGCCAAATGACAGGCGGCATCGCGCATGATTTCAACAACCTTCTGACAGTTGTGATCGGTAACCTTGAACTGCTGGAAAAGCGCGGTGCGGATGCCCGGCAGGAAATGCTGATCAGGGATGCGCTTGAAGCCGCTGAACTGGGGTCCGACCTGACAAGGCGTCTTCTGGTCTTTGCGCGCAAGGGCAACCTGAAGCCAGTCAAGTCCGATCTGAAGGCGCTTTGCAAGGATACATTGGCGATCCTCGAGCGTACGATCGGATCAAGCTACCACATCACGACTGATTTCGCGCCTGACCTGCACGAAGTCATGATCGACCCCGTTCAGCTTCAGTCTGCCTTGATGAATCTGGCATTGAACGCACGCGATGCGATGGGACCAAGCGGTGAGCTGCTTTTCTCGCTGGCCAACGTGTCCATCGACGACACCTACATGGCGCAGGAAACGGACATCACAGAAGGTGAATATGTACGGATGTCGGTCAGCGACAACGGCGCCGGGATGAGCATCGAAGCCCAGCAGCGGGCGTTTGAACCGTTTTTCTCAACCAAATCGGAAACCAGCGGTACAGGCCTTGGGCTGGCGATGGTCTATGGCTTTGTGCGCCAGTCAGGTGGGCACGTCACACTTTACAGCGAACTGGGGCTGGGATCGAGCTTTGCACTCTATTTCCCTGCGATTCAGAACCACGGGAACGGCTCCGAGATATCAAAGGGCGATAAGGATTCTGTTCCTGTATCCGGAAGAGGTCAGATCGTGATGATTGTCGAAGACAACCCCAAGGTCCGGAAACTCTCCATCGAACGGATCCGCGATCTGGGCTTCCAGACAGAAGAAGCGACAAGCGGCGATGACGCCTATCAGATGCTCAAGAACGGGTCCAAGGCAGATATCGTGTTCTCCGACCTTGTCATGCCTGGTTCAATGAACGGCTACGACCTGGCTGCCCGCGTGGAAGTCGAATTCCCGCAGATCAAGGTGCTTCTTACGTCCGGTTATGCAAGTGACGTGGTCACGGGCACGATGGCCCATGATCGCGCCTATGACATCCTGCACAAGCCGTACAGACAGTCGGATCTAGGGCGCAGGCTTCACGCGCTTTTGGAAGACACATCGGTTGATTGAACGACATCCACGTCACAGGCAAACGTGTACCCAACCCCGCGGACCGTTTTGATCAGTTTGGGGTCTGAAGGGTTGCGTTCGATCTTCTTGCGCAGACGGGCAACCTGATTATCAATCGTCCGGTCAAGCGGGCTCCAAGACGGGCCACCGACAAGGTCCATCAATTGATCCCGTGACAGCACCTTCTTGGGTCGCTGAAGAAACACCGACATCAGCTTGAAATCGCCGCTCGTCAGGCCGCAATCCGCACCGTCACGGTCCAGAAGCTCAAACCGGTCAGGTACAGCGGTCATCCCGTCAAAAGTCAGCCTGTTGCTTGACGGGCTGTCCAAGGGGATTTGGGGCATCGCATCGCCTTTTGCGACCTCACGCGTATCCTGTGACCTGCGCAAAACGCTTTTTATACGCGCAACGACTTCTTTTATGTGGAAGGGCTTGGTGATGTAGTCGTCCGCGCCCAATTCCAATCCGACGACACGGTCGATCACGTCATCCTTGCCAGTTATCATCACAATCGGGAGCTGCGATTTCTGTCGGATCTTGCGCGCAAGGTCGAGGCCGTTCTCAGTGCCCAAGTACAAATCCAGTGTCACAAGGCTGATGGTGCCGCTGTCGATTTTGCGCAATGCCTCGTCTGCGGTTGAGGCTTCCTCGACACAAAACCCTTCGTCTTCCATCACATTACGCAAAAGGGTTCTGATCTTTGGATCATCCTCAACAACAAGAAGTGTTTGTGTCGGCATCCTCATCCCTCAAACATCTACAAGGCATTGACATAATGAATGATCTTCCTTGGCCCAAGAGGGGCGACGCACTCTGTTACAAAACGTTACACTTTAATGCAGTTGAAGCGTAACGTAAATTACAAACACCGTTCAAGTTGCCCCTGAACCAACCGGGGGGCCCAGTTATGTACGTCACCATTCCGTCAGATCACACCATGGCTGAAAGCACTGCAATTCTTGCCGCCACAACGCCAAGCGCGCCCCAGGCGCAACTGAAACGAGGCGCCTATCTGTTTTTCGAAGGTGACGACGTGGAGTGGCTGTACCAAGTCAAATCCGGCGTTTTGCGGCTGACGCGGCTGCTGGAAGATGGACGTCGACAGGTCATCGCATTCGGTTATCCCGGCGATGTGGTCGGGTTTCCTTCGGACGGCAAACACCACACCGACTGCGATGTGCTGGTCTCGGCGCGCCTGCAACCCTTTCGCCGCGCCATGCTCGAAAGTGGCGAAGGCGACCCTGTGTTGCACGCCGCGCTGTTGCAGGCGGCCCTGCGGGAGATCAGCGCGATGCAGGATCATTTCATGATGCTGGGCCGTAAGTCAGCGGTCGAAAAGGTCGCATCCTTCCTGAGCGTTCTTGATGAACGTGTCGGTCAGGATCAGGGGCAATACCGCCAAGTCACGCTGCCCATGTGCCGGGGTGACATTGCCGACTTCCTCGGCCTGACCACGGAAACGGTAAGCCGCACGTTAACCCAGCTCCGCAAGAGCAAGATCATCGCGATCGAGAACATCCAGACAGTGGTCATCCTGCGGCCAACCGCGCTTTTGGGGTTGTCGATGGGTGACCGCGGCTGACTCTACGGCTCCGGCCAGAGGTCGCGGATGGGGGTGGAAAGCGTTGCGCGGATGTCGTTGACTTCCCCGCGCATGATGCGCGCATTCAGCAACTCGAAGACACATTTCAGATCCATATCGCCGCGATACTCCGGGTCGTCACCAAACTGTTCCTCAATGGATTTGATGAATCCGCTGGCCGTTCTTTCCTTGACGGGCGTGCGCTTGGGAACCCAGCCTTCGAACATCACACCACGTATGAAGATCGGCAGTTGCGCTGACAGATGGGCCAGTTCATCCGGCATCAGATGGTCGCGCAAGTGTTGCAGCACCACCCGCATCAGTCGAAGCGTGCTGCGTTTGGACGACCACCCCAGACGCCCGGCCAATTCGTTGATCCATTCATGTGTAAGCTGAACGGATTGATCAATCACCTGCAATCCTTGTGCCGACATGTGCTGCCCTCCCCGGAGTTTTCTGTTTCAGTCATCGATTGGTTTCATGTCGACATCCAGGGCGACGCCCGGATTTCCGATCATGTACGAGAATATGCCGTGCGTGATGGCCCCAAGTCCCAACAGAACTAGCGTATAGTTGGCAACCCACCCCACGAATGGAATGTAATTCAGCAGGGCAATCACCGTGATCGCAGCTGCAAACACCAGCAGGCGCATGCCGTTTCCGGCGTCATCGGGATCCCCTCCCAGACCACTCCAGACGCGCATTGCGACACTATAGGCACCCAAGGCATAACCGAGGATCCAGAAAACAACGATAGCCAGCAGGATGATCGGCACAAATGGCAAGCCGATGATTGTCAGCGCTGAAATCGGGGCCATGCCAAACAGCATGGACAACCCGATGACCCCCAACAGCACAGATTTGCCCGGCGCATTCGCAATGCTCTGCCGCATATTCTCCACCCGTCGGGGCATGAAGCCCAGCATCAGCGCACCAAGCGCCACAAAGAACAGAAGCGAGACGACAAAGCTGAACAGGACCGATGCGGCTTTCGGGAAGAACGGCATCTCACGGCTCATCTCCTCCCACTCCTTCCAGGCATCCGACACTTCCACCTTTTCAAACACCACACGTTCCGCGGGGGCGACGCGTTCCGGAACGGTAACCTTGTCCGAAGTGCCATAGGTGAATGTACCCGCAATTACTGCGTCCGGACCAAAGGTTATCGACTGCGCAAAAATCTTCGCATCGCCTTCGACCGGCGCGTTCAGGATGACGTCCTGTCCCGTGGCGGTCAAAGCGCCGCTGATCGGCCCTTCGATTGTCAGTGTCTTGCCGAAAAGACGCGCATTTCCTGCCGTGCTTGCGCTGGATTCGGTGCGTACAGAAAACCCGCCAGCCGTCAGGTCCTGGGCGGTCGCGCCACGCACGGTGACGTTGAATCCCAGGGCATACAGATCTTCGGCGGTATTTGTGCCAACCGTGACGTCAAAGCCAGAGGCATGAAAATCACCCTGCACTTCGCCGCTTGTGGTGATGGTACGTGCCGCGACGAATGCATCCCCACCCATGCTCTTGTTTTCATTGACAACATCGCCTGCGATAAAGGTATCACCACCATTCTGGGTGGTTACTGTCTCGGACCATGCGGCAGTGGTGGCGCACACCATGGCTGCCACAGCGAGACCTGTGCGGAATGAAGACATGGGTCAGTTCCTTTCGATAAATCGATTGCCCGTGTCCTACGCCAAAATCGCACGGCAGGATTGATCCTGATCAATCAATGGATCAGCGGGGCTGATAGAAAAAGCCGACACGAAACACAGGTGTCAGACACGGAGAAAAGGAGAGACATATGCCACGATCAAACTTGCCCGGTCTGCAATCTGACGCAGACGGCACATCATTCTTCCCTTCCTTCCAACGCGAGATGAACCGGTTGTTCGATCAGTTCCGCAGCGGCTTTCCCATGCCGGAGATTGCGGAGGCCACGACTTTCGGCGCGCCCTTGTTTCCAGCGATGGACATTGTCGAAACGGAAGGTGCCCTGAAAATCAGCGCTGAGGTACCCGGCGTGAAGGAAGACGACCTTGATGTATCGATTGCGGGCGATCTTCTGGTGATCAAGGGAGAAAAGAGCGCGGAACATGAAGAGACCGAGGACAATTTCCACACCATAGAACGCCGCTACGGCAGCTTCCGTCGGCAGATCAAACTGGGCTTTTCACCGGACGAAGAGGGGGTGAATGTCCGCTTCAAGGATGGTGTGCTGAAGCTCGATATTGCCAAACCCGCGGCTGCCAAGGCCGAGGTGCGCAAGATCAAGATCAGCAACGGCTGATCAAGGGGCTGGGCGTGTCGGCGCCCAGACCATACCATTCTGGAAGGACGATCCCATGGGACCGAAAACAATCCTCGTCTGCCTGACAACACCCGACCATGCTGACACGCTGATGAAAGTCGCCGTGCCGCTGGCGCGCAGGCACAAGGCACACCTGATCGGTTTGCATACCGTGGAGGCACTACTGGTCTATCCCGGAATTGCCATGCACATCCCCGAACCCGCTTTTGCCGCGTTCAACAACAGCCAGAAGCAAGAGGCCGACGCCATCGAAGCCCTGTTCAACAAACACGTCCAGAACGAGGATTTTCCGAGCGAGTTCCGGCTTGTCCGCGCAGAAGCGGTTTCGGCGGGCGAGCGTATTGTCGAAAGTGCACGCGCAGCGGATTTGGTGATTATGGCCCATGAGGACAAGGAACACGACCGCTATGACCAGCGCCATGTGCAGGTACAGGTCATACGGGAAAGCGGCAGACCGGTCATCATCGTCCCGCTTGATTACGACGGACCTGCGATCGGCAATACAATGATCGTCGGATGGAGCGACACCCGCGAAGCCGCCCGCGCCGCTCACGACATGATTGGCCTAGCGGACGACGGTGCGGATATCACCGTGCTGCGCGTTGGGAAGGACATCAAGGATACAATGCGGGATTCAGAAGCGATCGACATCACCGAAACGCTGGCGCGTCACGGGCTTAAGCCGACACTGGAACACCGTGATCCGGCCGGAAACAGCATTTCGGATGTACTCAATCAGACAGCCTTTGAAAAAGGGGCGGACCTGATCGTCACAGGTGCATTTGGTCATTCCAAGGCCTATGACTTCGTCATCGGCGCGACGACTTATGCCTTGCTCAAGGAAGCAAAGATACCTGTGATGTTCAGCAAGTAGCGGGGCGTTTCGGCACCGCGATGTCCGCCCAGACCGGCAGATGGTCGGACGCACGTTTTGCCAGCCTGCCCTCTTCAACGCCACCATCCCGCATTTCAATACCATGGCTTATCGCAATGCGGTCCAATGCTGCGACAGGTCTGCGGGCGTGAAAGGATCTGCCGGGGGCGTGAACATTGAACCTGCCCGCCAGCGGCTCAAGGCCCCTGCGGTTCGACCATTCATTGAAGTCCCCGGCGATGACGGTATGGCCTTCTTCTTGTGTGGCATCGCGCAGTACATCCAGTTGTGCCCGGCGGTCACGCCGCATCAGCCCGAGATGCGTTGCCACAACCCGAACCCCCAAGCCGATATCAAGGGTCATCGCAACCGCCCCGCGCGGCTCAAGCCCCGGAAGGGGTATCCGCTGCACGTCGCCGCCCTTGAGAGAGGCCCGGAGCAGGATCGCATTGCCATGCCAGCCAAGGCTTTCTGAATTTTCATCAACCTCCAAAAGCGTCAGATCCGTCTCCGCTGCGATCATGTCACGTGGGATGGCCGGGGGCCGACGCCCCAACCGCTTGTCTGCTTCCTGCACAACGATGATGTCGGCATCCAGGCTGTTGATGACCTGCAGCGTGCGTTCGGGCATGCGCTTGTTGTCAAGGCCACGGGCCTTGCGAATATTGTAACTGGCAATGCGTAGGGTGGTGTCCTGCATAAGTCATATATAAGTACAGACAGACGAAATTGCATCCGGATAAACGGCGCAGGCGCATGAATATCGCCAGAAACACCAGTCCCATCATGTTGTCCATCTGGGCACTGCTGCTGTGTGCGGCGATTGTGGCGCTGGGTCTGGCGCGCTGGTCGCTGGCCTTCGTCAGTCTTGCCACGCTTGTGCTGTCCCTTGTCCCGCCGATCCTTGCGTCCCGATGGTCTTTGACCTTGCCGGTGCCCTTTCTTCTGGCCACGACATTGTTCTTTTTCGCGTCGATATTCCTGGGCGAGGCATTGGATTTCTATGAACGTCTTTGGTGGTGGGACCTCGCCTTGCACGGCTCCTCGGCGGTTGGGTTCGGGCTGACGGGTTTTCTGTTTGTCTTCATGCTGTTCAAGGGGGACCGATTTGCGGCACCCCCTTCGGCGCTGGCGTTTATCGCGTTCTGCGTTGCGATGACAATCGGTGCGATGTGGGAGATTTTCGAGTTCCTGATGGATCAGGGTTTCGGGATGAACATGCAGAAATCGGGGCTTGTCGATACGATGGGGGATCTGATGATCAATGCCTTCGGAAGCGCAATTGCCAGCCTGACCGGATATTACTACCTGCGACATGCATCGGGAGGGTTCCTCGGACGCGGGTTGGCGCAGTTTATCTCCCTAAACAAGCGGCTCTATCAGAAGTCCAAGGATCGCCTGAAGAAATAGTGTGATTTCAGGCCTTGATTGACCAATCTCAATCGCATTGCGGGTTTTGGGTGCAACCTGCTGCGCAGGAGCGCTAATGCGCGCTGCGGTGGTGATATGACCTCAAACCTCGGTGTCTATTCGGAAGTTGGAAAGCTGCGCACGGTGATCGTGTCGCGTCCGGGCCTCGCCCATGAGCGGCTGACCCCCAGCAATTGCAATGCGCTATTGTTCAATGACGTGCTCTGGGTCGATGAGGCCCGCCGGGATCACTTTGCCTTTTGCGACAAGATGCGCGACCGCGGCGTTGAAGTCCTGGACCAGCACGACCTGCTGGCCGACGTTCTGGATGACCCCGAAGCACGGCGATGGTTGCTGGATCGCAAGATTACCGAAGACCACATCGGCGTGGGCATGATGGATGAATTGCGTGGCTGGCTGGATGAAATGCCCTCCCCCGCCCTGACGCGCTTTCTGACGGGCGGCATCACGGTTCATGATCTGCCTTTTGCCCCGACAAGCATGTTTGGTCGGTATCTAGGGCACGACGGCTTTGTTCTGCCCCCCTTGCCAAACCTACTGTACACCCGCGATTCAAGCAGTTGGATCTATGGCGGTGTCACGCTGAACCCGATGCACTGGCCCGCCCGTCAGCAAGAAACGCTGATCGCTGCGGTCATCTACAAATTCCACCCCCGCTTTGGCGCGAATGCGCCGGTATGCTGGGGCAACCCCGATCAGGATTTTGGCCCTGCCACACTGGAAGGCGGGGACGTGATGCCGATCGGCAATCGCTGTGTCCTGATCGGCATGGGAGAGCGGACAGCGCCGCAGGCGGTCGGTCAATTGGCCATGTCGCTGTTTCAACAGAACATCGCCGACCGCGTCATCGCGTGCCAACTGCCCCGATCACACGCCGCAATACATCTTGATACGGTGTTTTCCTTCTGTGACACGAACCTTGTGACAACCTATACGGCTGTGGCGGACAGGATCCGCTGCTATACGCTTTACCCCGAAAACAATAACCGCCTTCGGGTCATCGAAGACCCCGGCAACATCTTCGACGTTGTCGAGGAGGCGCTCGGGCTGAAATCCCTCCGCATCATCGGCACCGGCGGAGACCATTTTGAGCAGGAGCGCGAACAATGGGACGACGGCAACAATGTCGTGGCCTTGGAACCCGGTGTCGTGCTGGCCTACGACCGCAATGTTCACACCAATACACTCCTACGCAAAGCGGGAATCGAGGTGATCACAATCCGTGGATCCGAATTGGGCCGGGGCCGGGGCGGCGGGCACTGCATGACGTGCCCGATCTCCCGTGATGCGGCTGAATGAAATTGCGTTCAATTCCCCATGACAGGGCGTTTCGCACACAGGAAGGCCACTCCGGCGATCCTGCTGCCAATCCCATCCGTCTTGCTGCAAAGGAACCCTGAATGAGAATTGTCGTTGCCTTGGGCGGAAACGCCCTGTCCGTGCGGGGTGAGCCTTTCACGGCATCCAATCAACGCGCCAGCATCCGTGTCGCCGCCACTGCCCTTGCGCAGCTTCTGGAGGCGGGGCACGAAGTGGTCATCACCCACGGAAACGGGCCGCAGGTGGGCTATCTGGCCCTGCAAGGCGGCAGTTTTCCACTGGACGTGCTTGGCGCCGAAACCGATGGAATGATCGGATATGTGCTGCAACAGGAACTTGATAACGCCTATCAGCATCAGATACGCTATGCGACGCTGCTGACACAGATAGAGGTTGATCCGGCTGATCCTGCTTTCGGAACTCCCACCAAGTTCATCGGACCCATTTACACCGAAGAAGACGCCAGCAAGCTGAGCGCTGAGCGCGGCTGGACCATGGGAATGGACGGTGAACACTTCCGGCGCACTGTACCCTCTCCCCGTCCTATGCGCATTCTGGAACTGGACGTCATCCGTCTGCTGCTGGATCAGGGTGTGGTCGTCATATGCGCGGGTGGCGGTGGCATTCCGGTGGTGGATCAGGGTGACGGGATGATGGTGGGCGTCGAAGCGGTGATCGATAAGGACCACGCCAGCGGACTTCTGGCCCGCGCCCTTCATGCGGATGCGTTCTTGATGCTGACGGATGTTGAAGGGGTGTTCACGGGCTGGGGCACACCGCAACAGGCCTTGATCGCAAATGCAACGCCGCAACAACTGCGCGAGATGGATTTCCCGGCCGGCTCCATGGGACCGAAAGTGGACGCTGCGTGCGAGTTTGCCGAGGCCACGGGCGGTTTTGCCGCCATCGGAAGGCTTGCGGACACCATGCAACTGGTAAGTGGGACAATTGGTACAAGGATCAGTCTGCCCGCAAGCGCATCCTGAAAGACGCCCCTGTCTTCCCAGCGTCGCGGTGCTTGGTGTGCTACATGACTTCGTGCTGAGCCAACCTGCGCAAGACGGCATCTCTTTCCTCGAGCAAGTCCAGAACCAGTGCAACACCTGCGACGTTGATGCCCAGATCGCGGTTCAGGCGGCGCGCCTTCTTGGCACGTGCGATGCTTTTCCCCCGAAAGTGCCAGTTCTTTGTGGTCGTGCCATCGGGTTCAAGCACCCCATGTTCAACAAGCTCGATCACCCATGCCTGATCCGCCTGACAGAAGCGGCAAAGGTCCTCAAGCGACAATGTATCGACCAGATCACTACGAGATGTGGCCTTTTTCATCTGACTATCCTCCTAAATGTGCGCGCGGATCGAACGGCAGGTCCTTGGCCATGCGTTCAAAGAAGGTGCGCGCCTCTTGCGTATCGGCATCGGGGTTGACGATCTTCAGTGTCGCGTAGATGTCTCCGGGCGGTGTGCCGGGCAGGCCCTTGCCTTTTAGCCGCAATTTCTGACCTGTGCGCGCGTTTGTTGGAATGCGCAAATCCACCTTGCCCGCAGGCGTCGGCATCACAACTTTCCCGCCCAGCGCGGCCTCCCACGGGGTGACGGGCAGATCCAGATGAAGATCCCTCCCATCTGGACGGTAAACGGGATGCGGCGCGAAATTGACTTCGAGGTACAGATCGCCCGCTGGACCGTCATTCAAACCCGGCGTGCCTTGACCAGCAAGTCGGATATGTTGCCCCGCCATGATGCCCTTGGGGACATGTACCGCGATCGAATGGTCCTTCATGCTGATATTGCCATTGGGGCCGACAATCGGTGACCTCAGCGTCAGGGTGCGTGTCGTCCCGCGATAGGAATCCTCGATTGCGACGTCGATCCGTCCGTGCTGGTCTGCTCCTTGCGTCGTGCGCATTCCCCCGCCAACGCCCGCGCCCCGGCGGAACAAGGTCTCGAAAAAATCGCTGAAGACCTCTTCATTGTGGGGATTCCCGCCGGAAAACTCGAAACTACCGTCCCATCCCGGAGGAGGGCGATACGTCCCCTGCTCTGGCGGCGGAGACTTGCCAAGTTGATCGTAGGCGGCGCGCCGCTCCGGATCATTGAGGACCTCGTAGGCTTCATTGACATCCTTGAACTTGGCCTCGGCATCCGGCCCGTCATTGATGTCCGGATGATACTTCCGCGCGTTCTTGCGAAACGCCTTTCTGATCTCATCCGCGCTGGCATCTGGTGAGACGCCTAGTGCCTTGTAGTAATCCTTGAATTCCATCTAACTGATTTCCGAAGGTCTGTATCCCCACAAGGCTGCCACGAATTTTCGGGCTGTCCTTTGATCTTTGTCAGTCCGTCATGAAGGATACGGGCCAACTTAGGGCGACCGGTTGTTGCGTTTTGCAGATCGGGTAAATGGATGGAGACTGAGATGCAGCGGCGCACGATACTTTACGTGATCAATTCTGAAACTGCTGATGCGGAGATCATTGCAGCGGCGCAAACCGCAACCGAATGTGAGTTCCACCTCAGTTGTCTACTTTTGAATCCGGCCCCAGCCCTGCCGATGTATGCCTATGGCGTCTCACCCTACGGCGGCATGAACATCCCCGACAACTGGAGCGATCTGGTGACCGACGCCCAGCAGCGGCAGAGGGAACGGGTTGATGTGATCGAAGGGCTGCTGGCAAAAAACGAGACGTCGGCAGACGTGGTTTCGGTGCTTTGCTCAACCGTTGAGGTGAAGCGACAGATTGCGCGGGCTGCACGTGTCTGCGACGAAGTTTTCCTCGATGCCAGTCTGCGCAACACCCCGCGTTTCTTGCAGGAAGCCGCTTACGGCACCCTGTTTGATACCCCTGTCGGCCTCCGGGTAAACGGATCGCTATCCACAAGGCCTGCGCGGGTGTTCGTCGGATGGGACAGCAGTCAGGCCGCAGCCGCCGCTGTGCATGCAGCACTCCCTTATCTCAGACAAGCAAGCGAGATCATGATCGGCTGCATCGACCCGGTGGCAATTGCCGAACGCGATGGTCAGGACCCGGGAACGGATCTGGCCGCATGGCTCAGTCGGCATGGCTGCAAGGTAACACTGTCCCAGATCCCAAGCGGGGGCAACACGACATCAGAGTGTCTGAAGGACCGTGCGGGGGAATTCGGGGCCGATCTGGTTGTGATGGGGGCTTACGGGCATGCGCGACTGCTCGAAGCGGTCTTGGGCGGAACGACCCGATCGATGATCGATCAAACAGACCTGCCTGTCCTGCTTGCGCATTAGCGCAGGGACGTGATGGGTGCCGCTTTTGTTGGCTTCTTCGCACAGATCACATCTTTCGATGTCAAAAAAGCACTCGAATGCCCGTTGGAGAAGCAATCTCCGCGCGCATCCGGCATGCGCTGCCGGTAAGTATCACAAACCGACGATCGTCGAGCAAACCCTGTAACGCGTCCGCGATGCGCGCACCTTCGGGGTGTTCGATGGTCATCGACGCAAGACTGCAGCCCATGTCGATCATTCGCGCTGCGGGATGTTGTCCAACGGGCCACTGGATCAAGGCGGGAAAAGCGCCGTCGAATGGCATCGACCCATCGTCACGTATCGTAATCAGCCAAGAAAGATCGCCGCGCGTGATGCGAGTAGGTTTGCCAAGATCCACGTCCGGCAAGCGCGCCGTCAACAGCGCAAGGCTCGTGTCGATATCGCGGGTCCCGACAACCCACGTGCCGAGACGGGCAGCCGCATCGAACGTGTCCAGACCAAACCATCGTGTGCGGCTTGGCGCATCGGCTTCCGGGTTCACGGCAATGGCTTCCAGAAATTCGCACTCATTCAGTGCCATAAGCCTGTTATGTGTCCCCATCGCCGGATGCGCTCCGCCAGGGGGCATGATGACGCCAAGGTTCTTTTCGATATGATCCACCCCCTCCGCAAGGGTACGACAGGCAACCGCGAGATGGTCGAAGGCAAGGCTGCTTTGGGGGATCATAATTGCTCCAGCGTGCGTAGTTTTGCAGGATCTCGTTTTTGAGGTGCTGAAAAATCTTAGCGCAAAAGTGGATCAGGGCCCACACAACACACCGACGGCAGCCGGACTTCCCCACGGGATTGTTTGCTGTTCACGTTTCAAGTGGTGCCGTAGACCGCCCACACCCAGATCATCGCCACATAGGTCAATTGATGCAGCGCCTGATCAAAGCCAAATGCGCGCCAATAGCCTGCGTCAGCGGGCGTATGACCGACCACGTCTGAATACCAGCCCTTTGCCCAGTCAATGTGATAATGAACCACCCATTCCGCAAGCAAGATATAGACCACGACCGGCAGGGTCGCCCCGACCAGAAACAAGGCTATGATCGAACCCACCGCATGCAACAAGGCATGCTGCGCGCGGCCGAAGTGCACATATTTACTGCGGCCTTCCAACATCCGCGGCGTCTGCAAATAGAAATCCGCAAACATGTGCTTGACCTGAAGCAGGATCAAAAGAAAAAGTGCATCGCGCAGCAATTCCGTCAAACGCATTCTCCACTGGCTTGAGTACGAATCTAGTGTGCCAAGGCGTCTACAGCAACATTCCTGTTAAATTGCCCAAATTTCTTGGTTTTACACCGTGTTCCTTGCTACGCTTGCTGGAATCCCGTGTGGGCATTTTGATGCACGCATATACTACCCGAATTGGATCCCAGCCATAGAACGCTCGATTTTTGCATTCATCTGGAAATACTCCAAACGGGATCAGCTGGTCTTGTTGCTTGTAACAATCACACTCTTTCCCTTGCTGTATCTCACGCTTGAGTTGCCGAAACGCATCATCAACGATGCCATCGGCGCCAGTGCACCCTTCGTCAACGTTCTTGGCGTCGAGATGTCGCAGATCGCCTTTCTTGGTCTGCTGTGCGCACTCTTCCTTGCGTCCGTCTTCGTGCACGGGATCATGAAGATGCGCATCAATACCATGAAGGGTGTGCTTGCCGAACGTCTGCTGCGACGGCTGCGATATACGCTGATCGCGCGCATCCTGCGCTTTCCCGCCCCCTATTTCGAACGCACAAGCCAGGGCGAACTGGTGTCGATGGTCACGTCCGAATCCGAACCCATGGGCGGGTTGATGGGGGACGCGCTGGCGCAACCGGTTCTGCAGGCAGGCCAGATGCTGACCATTTTGGGGTTTCTGTTTATCCAAAGCATCACCTTTGGCCTTGCTGCCTGTGCGCTGATCCCGCTTCAGGCCTGGCTGATCCCACGCCTGCAAAAACGCATCAACCAGCTGAACAAGCAACGGGTCCAGCAGGTGCGTGCGCTTGCCGCGGAGATTGGCGAAGGATCCGTGGGTGCCGCGACCTTGCGCACCAATGGCGGTGTCCGGTACCGCCTTGCCATGATAGCGGATCGGCTGGGGCACCTATACTTCATCCGTTTCGACATCTTCCAGAAGAAGTTCTTCATGAAGTTCATCAACAACTTCATCACACAACTTACCCCCTTTTTCTTCTATTCCATCGGCGGATATCTGGCCATCACGGGCCAGATCACCGTCGGCGCGCTCGTGGCGGCACTGGCGGCTTACAAAGACCTCAGCAGCCCATGGAAAGAACTGTTGGCCTACTACAACCAGACCCAGGATATGTCCTTGCGCTGGGAGACCATCATGGAGCGGTTTGCACCCAAGGGCATGGTGGATGCCGCGCTTTTTGATGGGGAGCCGGAAGAAACGCCGCGTCTGAACGGGGATATCGAATTGGTCGGCGTGACGGTCAGGGATGAAGATGGCAATGCGGTGCTGGAAGATCTCAACACAACGCTTCCTGCCGGGGCCAGCATTGGCATTACTGCGCCAAATGACGAAGACCGGCGCGCTTTTGCGGAACTCCTGATCCGCGAAGTGATCCCGGCCAGCGGCAAGGTCATGCTCAGCGGTCATGACCTGAGCGGCCTGCACCAATCCGTCATCGCGGCCCGCATCGGCCATGCGACATCCAGACCGGTGATGTTCATGGGCAGTTTCGGGGACAACGTGCTGATGCCGCTCAAACCCGGCCCGGACGATACCGGCCCTGACCCGAAGACCCTTCGGGAAGCGCAGGGGTCCGGCAACAGCCTCGACCCGGTGCAGGCAAACTGGCTTGACCCGCAACGTGCAGGCCTGAACACCGCGCAAGACCTGCGGGAATGGTGGTTGGAACTGGTGCAGGGGATGGGCCGCGGTAACGCGCTGTTCCGGCGCGGACTTGATCAAAGATTTGACCCCGATGCCTACCCTGATCTCGCGGCCCAGCTTGTCGCTTTGCGCCCGACAATTGCCAAATCCATCAAAGCAGCCAAGCTGACGGAATATGTCTATTTCTTTGATGACGACAGCTATAACCCCGCCCTGCCGGTTGGCGACAACCTGATGTTTGCAACACCGCGCGCGCCGCTGAACATTGAACGTCTGGCCGAGCATCGGGATTTCATGACGCTGCTGATCGAGCTGCACCTTGACGAAGACCTGCTGCAACTTGCAGTCGATATGATCGACCTGCTGCGGCAGATTTTCGGCCTCGATGGTACGGATCATCCGCTGTTTCAGAACCTCGGGCTGGATGCGGAGAGCTATGAAACCGCCGTGGACCTTGTCGGGAAACGGCGTCGGGACGATACGCTCAAACCCGCAGAGCGTGCGCATTTGATCGCCGTGCCTTTCGTCATTTCCGCGGAACGGATTGGCACTGCTTTTCCGGAAGACATGAAAACGCGGGTGCTGGCGATGCGGCGCGAACATGCGCAGGCGCTGCAGGCCCGGATGGATGATCTCTTTACCCCGCTGCAAGCCGATCAATGTGTGCCTGGGCTGACAGTTCTGGAGAACGCATTGTTCGGCAAGATATCCGAAACGGCAGGCGCCAAAGGTGACGACCTGCGCCGCAGGATTGCCAGCGCGTTGATGGACGCGGGCATCGATCGGCTGGTGCCCGGGCTCATCTTTGACATGCCGATCACACTTGGCGGTTCCAACCTGCCCGCTCTTTATGCCGAACTTCTGGCCGTCAGCCGGGCGGCGATCAAGCGGCCCGACATCCTGATCCTTGATGCGGTTCTGGCCAGCTATGACGCCGGTACACGGCAGGCGCTTTACGAAAAGCTGCGCGGCCTCCTGCCTGAAACCACGCTTGTCTACCTCAACCCCGTGCATGAAGACGAAGACGCCTTCGATACCCATTTCGAATTGCAGCAGGGCCGCATCGTGGGGGACACGGCGGAAAGCAGAGCCGGCGAAGACAGCGCTGCGGCTGCGGATCTGGCCCGCAAGGTTGCGGCGCTCGAACAGACGGATCTGTTTTCCGGACTTGATCGCAAGCAGCTGCGGCTGCTCGCTTTTGGCGCGCGCTGGTATACGGCCAAGGCAGATGATTACGTCTTTCACAAGGACGACGATCCAACCGACGGTGCCTATGTCCTGATCGATGGGCAAGCTGATCTTTTGCTGCCTCAGGAAGAAAGCGAAGATACCGTGATCAGCACCATTGGTCCCGGTGTGCTGGTCGGGGAACTGGGACTGATCCGCAATGTGCCGCGCGCGCTGGACATGAAAGCCGCAACTGACCTGACCTGCCTCCGTATCGGCGCGGAGGAATTCCTTGCCGTTGTCGAAAATGACGCGCCAACAGCGTTCAAATTGCTTCAAGTCGTGGCGGGCTACGTTTCCAACTAGCGTCATCGGGCTTGGACTATGCCAGCTGTAGCGATAGGTCTTGAGAATGAGCGATCCCGTCGACAGCACTGCGTTTTATGCCTCCGTCCCTTTGCAGGACGATTTCGGGGTCTTGTCCGATACGCAGAAATACACGCCCTTACCAGACGACTGGTGGGTCGGCACGTCTGATATCGTCGGCTCCACGCAGGCGGTGGCCGATGGACGATACAAGACAGTCAACATGGTCGGGGCGGCGGTTATTTCTGCACAGATCAACGCGCATGGGGGTGCTGCCTTTCCCTACATATTCGGCGGGGATGGTGCGGGGTTTGCCGTCCCGCCCGCATGGCAGGATCGCGCCGCAAAGGCGCTGGCGGCAGTGCGGGTTTGGGCAGCAGAGGAGTTCGACATGGGACTGCGCGTCGGCATGACCCGTGTCAGTGACATCCGACAGGCGGGTCTGGATGTGACCGTCGCCCGCTTTCAGGCCGCCCTGGGTGTCGACTATGCGATGTTTACGGGCGGCGGCCTCAGCTGGGCGGAAACCCAGATGAAGAAAGGCGCGCAATCCGTGCCGCAAGCCCCTGCCGGAACCCAACCCGATCTGACCGGACTGTCCTGCCGATGGAACCACATGCCCAGCCGTCATGGTACGATCCTGTCTGTCGTCATCCTTCCCTCTGACGATGCACCGGGACCCGCGTTTTCCGCGCTGGCCCGTGATGTGGTCGAAGTGGCGCGCGGGCTGGAACGGGCAGGCCACCCTGCTGCGCCAGGCGGACCGGGCGTGAAATGGCCACCCGCCGGTGCAACACTTGAGGCGCACGCGCAGCGGCGCGGGGGGTCGCTGGGGGCCGCACGGCGCAAAGCACTGTTTGAAAGCTTCGTGGCATGGCTGCTGATCAAGACGGGACTGAAGATCGGCGGCTTTGACGCCCGCGATTATCAGCGCATCGTGGGCGGTAATGCAGACTTCCGCAAATTCGAGGACGGCCTCAAAATGACGTTGGATTGCGACTCCGCCACACAAGAGCAATTGCGCAACCTGCTGGAGAAAGCAGCCCAAGACGGCATCATCAGATATGGGCTGCATACCCAGTCAGAGGCGATGATGACCTGCATCGTGCCCTCAATCATGACCGATGATCACGTGCATTTTGTCGATGGCGCCGCGGGCGGGTACACGGCTGCGGCGCAGGCAATTAAAGGCGCGCAATGACGCAAGGGGGTTTTACCCATGGAAATCGGGTTGATTGGATGTGGCAACATGGGCGGCGGTATGGCGCGGCAATTGATTGCCGCAGGGTATCCGCTGGTTTGCTTTGATCCCGCAGGCGAAGCCTTGGACAGGATGCGTGCAATAGGCGCTCAGGTGGCACTGACATCTGCGGCGCTGGCACAGAAAGCCGATGTCATTTTACTGTCGTTGCCCAACGCCGCTGTTGTGAAACAGGTCATGGAACCCATACGTTCCGACATCCGGAGCGGCACGATCGTCCTTGACACGTCAACCTCGGAGCCGACCACCTCTCAGACGATGGCCGCCATGGGTCAGGACAACGGGTTTGTCTTCGTCGATGGCCCGGTAAGCGGGGGTCCCGCAGCGGCCGAAGCGGGCACGATGACGATGCTTTTGGGCGGCGACATCCGCGCCATTGAAGCACTTCGTCCGGTCCTCGATGTGCTGACCGCCAAGACTGTTGTCGTAGGCGGCAGTGGTGCGGGCCATGCCGCCAAGATCGCCAACAACATGCTTTGCGCAGCCAATCTGGTGCTGGTGGCCGAGGCCGTCAGGCTGGGGCAAGCCGCAGGTGTGCGCGCAGAGGATCTGCTCGAAGGTATCAACGCCGGATCAGGGCGCAGCGCGGTAAGCGAGGTCAACTTTCCCAAATGGATACTGAACGACAGGTTCGATTCCGGGTTTACAATGGGTCTGATGCGCAAGGACGTTGGGCTGGCCCTTGATTTGGCCGAAGGGCTTGGTGTTGATCTGGCAGGGTTCGCGGGACTTGCTGATATCTGGCTGAACCGCTCTGACAAGATCGCCGACACCGCCGACTTCAACGCGATCACCAAATACAGACCGACGGAGGCAAGAGGTGACTGACCACAAGGCGAAGGTGTTGGAGGCGATGGCCGCCCTGGGTTTGGGTTCGCGTCCGCAAAGCATGATCAACGGTGATCTGGTGGATGGCTGCGGGGAGGACGTGACGCTGGTCGATCCTTTCACCGAAGAAACCCTGATGACTTACGCAGACGCGGACGCCCCCCTTGCACAACAAGCCTGTGATGCTGCGCGAGGCGCGCAATCTGGATGGGCCAAAGGGATCAGCGCCGCCCAGCGCGGACAGATCATGCAGGATATCTCGCGCGCGGTGCTGGCCCATGCCGAACCCTTGGCGGTGATCGAAGCGATTGTCGCGGGCAAGCCGATCCGGGATTGCCGCATCGAGGTTGCCAAGGTGGCGGAGATGTTTGCCTATTATGCAGGCTGGACCGACAAACTGCACGGGGAGGTGATCCCGGTCCCGTCAGGTCACCTCAATTACACCCTGCGCGAACCCTTGGGCGTCGTTTTTCAGATCACGCCCTGGAACGCGCCCATATTCACGGGGGGCTGGCAAATCGCACCTGCCATTGCCACGGGCAATGGCGTTGTCATCAAACCCAGCGAACTGACCCCGCTTACCACGGTGGCCCTTGTCAAGATCGCGCAGGACGCCGGGCTGCCGCCGGGTCTGGTCAACGTATTGTGCGGTCTCGGACCGACTGCGGGACAGGCCGCTATCGAACACCCCGCGGTCCGCAAGGTCGTTTTCGTTGGCTCCCCGGAGACGGGCAGGCGCGTGGCGATGGCTGCCGCGGCTGCCCTGAAACCGGCGGTTCTGGAATTGGGTGGCAAATCCGCCAACATTGTCTTTGAAGATGCAAACCTTGAACAGGCCTGCCTTGGCGCGCAGGCGGCGATCTTTTCGTCGGCGGGCCAAAGCTGCGTGGCGGGATCGCGATTGCTTGTGCAAAAGGCAGTCTATGCAACGCTGATTGCGATGCTGTCCGAGGGCATGAACCAGATCACACTCGGGGACCCGCTTGACGAGGGCACTGAAATCGGTCCGATCGGTAACGCGCGCCAGTTTACCCATGTGCAGGGCATGATCCGGCAGGCGCAACAGGAAGGTGCCACAATCACCTCTCGCACCCACCTGCCAACGCAGGGGTTTTTCGTACCACCCACCGTCCTGACGGATCTGACAAACGCTGCCCCTGCCGCCCAGTCAGAGATTTTCGGCCCCGTCGTCGCGGCCATCCCTTTTGAGGACGAAGCAGACGCAATTGCGCTGGCCAATGAAACGCAGTTCGGTTTGGCCGGCGCCGTCTGGACCACAGACGCAGGCCGCGCGCATCGCATGGCTGAAGGCGTGCGTGCAGGCACTTTCTGGATCAACAGCTACAAGGCAATCCATGTCTCCTCCCCCTTCGGCGGTTCGCTCAATTCCGGCTTTGGGCGCTCAAGCGGCACCGATGCCCTGATGGAATACACTGCCGCCAAAAGCGTCTGGCTGGACAGCGCACCGACGCCGCGCATCGCCTTCGGTTATGTTTCCTAGGGTGCCGATAACGGCCGAACGATGGGCTTACGTGCCATGAACGCCGCGTTCGGGATCGACCACCCGCTTTTGGCAACCCATGACATTGAGGGGCTGCGCGCACAGCTGATCTCGCTCGGCTTCAACATGACGGCGATCGGCAAACATCCGTGGGGCACCAGCACCAGCCTTGCCATGTTCAAAGGCTGTCTGATTGAGATCATGGGCGTTTATGATCGGTCCTTGGTGGATGAAATCCCCGCAGGTGATTTTCGCTTTGGCAGGCACGTGTTCGCGCATCTTCAACTGCGCGAAGGCGTGGCCCTTTCCGCCTTGCACAGCACCGACGCGATTGCGGACGCAGAAACAGCGCAGGCCGCAGGTTTCACGCTTGCAGGCCATCTTGAATTTGGCCGTGACGTGACTTTGCCCGATGGCACCGCCGGGCGCACGAAGACCACGCTTGCCCTTTTGCCAGATGCGGTCTTTCCACGATTATCGCTTTTTCTGTGCCAGCAACACCGACCCGATCTGATCTACGTGCCGGAATGGCTGGCCCATCCCAACACCGTCAGCGGGATATGCGGCGTGAATGTCGTGGCAGAAGCTACTGATCAGGACGCGCTGAAACCGAAGTTCAGCGCACTTTACGAAGGGGCTGTGGACATAGAGGGCGGCTTTGCCTGCGACACAGCCAACGGCGTGATGCGTTTCATGACCGCAATGGCATTTGAGCAGGAAATCGGCCCCCTTTCCGCCGCCACGCAGGACGCGCCATCGCCCTTTATTGCGGGCATGGACCTGTTGGTGGATGATCCGGCGATCTTTTCGGAATACCTGAAGATATCCGGGATGGGATTTGTTGATGGGGCCGATAGGTTCACGCTTACCCAGCCTGCCTTGACAGCTAACACGGTCTTGCGGTTTCTGTCCCGGTAGCATGTCTCCTGCCCAAGCGCTTCTTTCTGCCCTGCAGCACTGTCAAATCCAGCAGTGCGCGATACCTTGTGCCCACAAGGAGGCGTGCAATGGTGCTTGAGTTCGAAGCGGTACAAAAGTCCTTTCATGACAGCGACGGGCTGGTGCCCATCCTGCGCGATGTCAGCTTTGGGCTGGAGGCGGGGCAAACCCTGGCCCTGACAGGGGAATCCGGCAGCGGGAAAAGCACGCTTTTGCACATCGCAAGCGGCCTTGAAGCCCCGGATGCGGGTCACGTGCGGGTGTGTGGACAGGACCTGACAACGCTGGACGACCGCGCTTGTGCAGCACTCCGCCGAAGCGATATCGCGCTGGTCTTTCAGCAGTTCAACCTGATCCCGTCGCTGACCGTGGAGGCCAACATCGCGTTTCAAGCC
This sequence comes from Sulfitobacter rhodophyticola, assembly GCF_041281685.2. Classification (GTDB taxonomy): domain Bacteria; phylum Pseudomonadota; class Alphaproteobacteria; order Rhodobacterales; family Rhodobacteraceae; genus Sulfitobacter. The sequence continues at coordinate 738,969 of NZ_CP166251.2, forward strand.
GCGCTGTCGGGGCCGCCGGACAAGGCCCATATCGCACAATTGACGGCGGCATTGGGACTTGCAGGACAAACCCGCAAATATCCCGAAGCACTGTCAGGCGGCCAACAGCAGCGCGTCGCCATCGCCCGCGCCCTTGCCGCGCGCCCCAAACTGATGCTGGCGGATGAGCCCACGGGCAACCTGGATGAAGGAACGGCGGATGACGTGATGGCACAGATGTTGAAACTGGTCGCCCAGACCGGTGCCGCCCTGATGATCGTCACCCATTCGCCTGCCATTGCTGGCCGCATGGACCGGCAGTTGCACCTGTCGGGCGGGACGCTGGCATGATCCGTACCTGCCTTCGCGCGTTGCTGTCCCACTGGTTACGCAATCCGGTGCAATTGTTCGCCTATCTTGCGGGCCTCGCCCTTGCCACAGCGCTGTGGTCGGGCGTGCAGGCCATCAATGCCGAAGCGCGCGCAAGCTATGACGCCGCTGCCGCCACACTGGGCGAAGGGCAATTCGATCAATTGATCCCCCGGCAGGGGGACGTGATCCCGCAATCCACCTACATCGCGCTGCGGCGCGCGGGGTGGCTGGTGTCGCCGGTCATTGATGATCAACTGGGCGATGTGCGCCTTGTCGGTATCGATCCGCTGACCTCACCGACCCGGTTCGGGGCGCTGACGGGAGGCCAGGGAGCAGACCTGCAGTTCGGCCAAGGGCAGACGGTCTTCGCCAATGCCGAAACCGCCCACCGCCTGCAAGGCCGCGCCGCGGTCACGGTCGATGCGGCCGTCGCACCCGGTATTGCCATAGGTGATATCAGCGTTGTGCAGGATCTGCTGCAAAGGAATGACCTGACACGGCTGATCCTGCTGCCGGAACAGCCCCTGATCCAGGCTGATCTTCAAACCATCGCCCCCGACCTGCGCCAACAACCGTCCCAGCAGATCGCAGATGTGGCGCAATTGACCGACAGCTTTCACCTGAACCTGACCGCATTCGGGTTGCTCAGCTTTGCGGTCGGTCTCTTTATCGTTCACAGCACGATCGGCTTGGCATTCGAACAACGTCGCGGGATGATCCGCACGCTGCGGTCGCTCGGAGTGCCACTGCGGACGCTGATTACGCTGATCACTGTCGAAATGCTGACCCTGGCAGCCATTGGCGCGGGGATGGGGATCGTGCTGGGGTACTTGATTGCTGCCCTGTTGCTGCCAGACGTCGCCGCCACCCTGCGCGGGCTCTATGGCGCGCAGATATCCGGTACGCTGGAACTGCGCGCGTCCTGGTGGGTGTCGGGATTGTTGCTGGCCGTGCTGGGGACCGCTGCCGCCTTGTCCGGTCGGATTTGGCAGATTGCGCACATGCCGCTTTTGGCCAGTGTCCGACCGCGCGCATGGGCGATGGGGGCAGCATCCCGGTTCATGCTGCAATCGGTTGCGGCGGTCGCCTTGCTGGGCACCGCCGGTGTCTTGCTGGTTCTGGGCGACGGGTTACTGGTTGGGTTTGCGGTTCTGGGCTGTCTGCTGATCGGGGCAGCCCTTGCGTTGCCGATCGTTGCTTCGGCGGCATTGACCCTTTTTCAGGGCCGCACCCATACCCCGGTCTGGGGCTGGTTCTGGGCAGATACCCGCCAGCAGCTTCCGGGATTGAGCCTTGCCCTGATGGCACTGCTGCTTGCGGTTTCGGCAAACATCGGCGTTTCCACCATGGTGTCCAGCTTTCGGCTGACCTTCGTGGGCTTTCTTGATCAACGACTGGCACCGGAATTGTTCATCCGGGTCGAAACGGAGGCACAAAGCATCGCGCTTGAAGCGTTCCTGACCGACGCGGGTCTGGAGATCCTGCCGCTGAAATCCACCAGCGCCCAAATCGCCGGGCAGCCGACACGGTTGTTCGGGGTCAGGGTCGGGCCGACCTATCGCGACAGTTGGGTGTTTCTGGATCAATCCCCCGCCCCTTGGGACAGGGTTGCGGCGGGCGCGGCTGTCGTGGTGAATGAACAACTTGCGCGTCGCGCAGGACTTTGGGTTGGTGATGACGTCGGGGTGACCGCTGATCTGATCCTGCCCATTGCCGCCGTGGTCGGGGATTATGGCAACCCGCAAGGTCAGGTGATCGTGTCAGAGGATGTATTCGGCAGGCTGCATCCCGACCTTTATGCGGGACAATATGGCGTGCGGACAGACGATCCGGGCGTGTTGCAGCAGCAAATCATCGACACATTGAACATCCCCGACAGTGCAATCATCGATCAAGCCTCCATCAAGGCCATATCACTTGAGGTCTTCGAACGCACCTTTGCCGTGACGGCAGCGTTGAACGTGCTGACGCTTGGCGTTGCGGGCTTTGCCATATTGATGAGCCTGCTGACACTTGCAGACATGCGCCTGCCGCAGCTGGCCCCAGTCTGGGCGCTGGGTCTGACCCGCCGCAGGTTGGGCCAGCTGGAGCTTTTGCGCGCTGTCGTGCTGGCGCTGCTGGTCTTTTTGTGCGCCCTGCCCCTTGGCCTTGCACTTGCCTGGATCCTGCTGACAATCGTCAACGTCGAAGCCTTCGGTTGGCAACTGCCGATGCACCTTTTTCCCCGCGACTACCTGCAATTGGGCGCATACGCCATTGTCGCGGCGTTTCTTGCGGCCACTTGGCCTGCCCTGAAACTGATGCGCACCCCGCCTTCCGCTTTGTTAAAGGTCTTTGCAAATGAACGTTAGATGGATTGCAGCATTGGTTCTGGCGTGCTGGCCCGCTGGCCTTTGGGCGCAGGGATTCTCCGGCCTTGGCAGTGCAGCGGACGAAGGCTTTGCCACACCGCTGCCGAACCCGGTTTTCACCTTTCCCGCTGATCATGGGCCCCACCCGGATTACCGCATCGAATGGTGGTATCTGACCGCGAACCTCACCGGCCCTGATGGCACAGCCTATGGGTTGCAATGGACGCTCTTTCGCTCCGCTCTCGCACCCGGGGAGGCACCGGGCTGGACTTCTCCGCAGGTTTGGTTCGCCCATGCCGCCATCACGACGCCGGACCAGCATCTTGCCAGTGAGCGTTTTGCCAGAGGCGGCATCGGACAAGCAGGCGTAACCACCGATCCCTTCCGCGCGTGGATTGACGAATGGGTATTGGAAGGCCCTGATTTCGACACCCTGCGGCTGACGGCGAACAGCCCGGAATTTGCCTATGACATGTCCCTTTCCGCCGAAGGGCCGCTGGTGTTTCACGGCGATGGGGGTTTTTCGGTGAAGTCTGCCGAAGGGCAGGCAAGCTACTACTACTCCCAGCCGTTCTTTGAGGTGAGTGGCAACCTGATCCTGCCTGATGGACCGATCGCGGTAACCGGGCAGGCATGGCTGGACCGCGAATGGTCGTCACAACCCCTGTCGGACACGCAGTCGGGCTGGGACTGGTTTTCTATTTCCTTTGATGACGGCGCCAAATTGATGGGGTTTCAGCTGCGCCAGACGGACGGGTCGGACTACAGTTCTTCCACATGGATCGCACCGGATGGCGCGACCACGTCATACCCCGATGAAGCCTTCGTAGCCGAGCCGCTTGCCACAACATCCGTCGCCGGGCGCGATGTGCCGATCCGCTGGCGCGTCACCCTTCCCGCGCGCGGCGTCGATGTGACGGTATCCGCACTGAACCCGCAGGCATGGATGGACCTGTCGATCCCCTATTGGGAAGGGCCGGTAACCGTTTCGGGCAGCCACACCGGGAAGGGATATCTGGAGATGACAGGATATGAGTGACCCGAACGATCTGGCGGCCTTTCTGGCCGATGCATGGCAGCATGTTACCCGTGGTGTCGCTGACAGCCGCTCTCCCGCCCGTTACCCGACTTTTGCAACGGTGTCGCCGCAGGGCAAGCCGGAAGCCCGAACGGTTGCCCTGCGTGCGGCAAGCCCGTCAAAGGGCACGCTGGACGTGCATACGGATATCGAAACCCCGAAGGTGACCGCTCTGCGCCACGCCCCACAGGCCGCGCTTCATTTCTGGGTGCCGCGGGCGGATCTGCAGATCAGGTTCAGCGCCGATGTTGCGATCCTTTCTGGCGCAGAGGTCGAAGACCAATGGGCAAAGGTGCCACCGGGCTCGCGCGTGTCATATGGGACACAGCCGGTGCCCGGCACGCCAATCCCTCAAGTCCATGCCTATCAAAAACCTGCGGATCGGAGCCGCTTTGCGGTTCTGCGCTGCACCCTGACTGAAATCGACCTCGTGCAACTGGGATCAAAGCACCGCCGCGCGGCGTTCACGCGGGAAGACGGCTGGCATGGCGTCTGGCTGGCGCCCTAGGAGACTTGCTTTTGCGTGGCCTTTGCAAGTTGCTTTTCGAAATGGTGGCAGGCCACGGCGCGCAGATCTGAAATGGACTGCGTCTCCGGCTGAACCTTCTGGCATCGATCATCCGCAAGCGGGCAGCGGGGGTGATAAAAGCATCCATCAGGCGGTGAAAGTGGCGATGGCACTTCGCCCTCAATCGTTTCGAAAAGCACCAGTTCATCGGCGTCCAGCACCAGTTTCGGCACACTGCCAAAAAGCGCGGCGGTATAGGGGTGCGCGGGCTGGCGAAAAACCTGCGCTACCGGCCCCAATTCGACGATACGCCCCAGATACATGACCGCGACCCGGTCGCTTACGTGCTGCACCACCGACAAATCATGGCTGATGAAAACGCTCGTCAGTTCCAGATCACGGGTGAGTTCAAGAAAAAGATTGATGATCTGCGCCTGGATCGACACATCGAGCGACGCCACCGGTTCATCGCAGATCAGGACATCCGGCTGCATGGCAAGCGCGCGCGCAATGGCGATCCGCTGGCGTTGCCCGCCTGAAAACTGATGCGGGTACCGGTCAAACCATGTTGGATCCAGTCCCACCCGCGCAAACCATTCCGCCACATATTCGCGCGCCTTTGCGCGGATTGTCAGCCCGTGGGCGATGGGTCCTTCGGCCACCGTCTCTCCCACCTTCATGCGGGGATCAAGGCTGGCGAAAGGGTCCTGAAAAACGGTTTGTACGCGCGTGGTCAATTTCCTGCCACGCGCCATCACCGGTGCACCTTCAATGGTGATCTGACCCGTTGTCGGCGGCAGGATACCTGCAATCAGCCGACCCAGCGTGGACTTGCCACAACCGGATTCACCCACCAGGCCCAATGTCTCCCCCTTGCGGACAGACAGGCTCACGTCAGAGACCGCCCTGACCGATCGTGTCTCTACCTGCCCCCCCAGCTTGGCGGCGATCTTTTCGCCCGTGGTCAGATTGGGGCCAAACAGCTTGCTGACATTATCGATATTCAGGAACGCGCTCATGCCATTGCTTTCTCGGGTCCCGCAACCGGATGAAAGCAGCGGTAGCCGCGATTTCCCGCAACGGTCATTTCGGGGGAGTGACTGCACGCCGGTGTCGCCCTGTCGCAGCGTGGGGCAAAAGCGCATCCCGGCGGCAGGGAAAGCAACGATGGCGTTGTGCCCGGGATCTGTGCAAGCGGTGCACCCGGGCGTGCCGTTGCTGGCAGCGACGCGATCAGACCTGCCGTGTACGGATGGCGCGGATCACGCAGCAATGTGGCGGTGGGCCCCTGTTCGACGATCTTTCCTGCGTACATGACTGCGAGTTTCGTGGCGAGGCTCGACACCACCGCTAGGTCATGGCTGATCCAGATCATCGCCGTGCCGGTTTCCGCGGCCAGATCACGCATCTGATACAGGATCTGCGCCTGGATCGACACATCAAGTGCTGTCGTCGGCTCATCCGCGACAATCACTGCAGGACGGTGCAGCAGCGCAATGGCAATCGCCACCCGTTGTCGCATCCCACCCGAGAATTCGTGCGGATAGGCCCGCAGCCGTGCGGCAGCCGATGGAATGCCCACCTGTTCCAGCAACTGCGTCGCGCGGTCCATCGCGGCCCGCGTGGTGCGCCGTTCATGAGCGTCAATCGCCAGCTTCATCTGCTGCCCGATGGTCAGCATCGGATTAAGCGTCGCGATCGGGTCCTGAAAGATCATCGAGATTTCCCGCCCGCGCCGGTCCCGCAGTTCAGCATCGGACAGGGTGGTCAATTCGGTTCCGTTGAGGGTCACGGAGCCCGAAACAATCCGCCCCGGCGCATCCACCAATCCCAAAAGTGAAAACCCCGTCACGGTCTTGCCCGACCCACTTTCGCCGACAAGGCCCATGATCTCACCTTTGGCAAGATCGAAGGATACGCCATCCACCGCCTTGATCACGCCCGCGCGCGTGAAGAACTGGGTTGTCAGATCTTTGACGTTCAGCACAACGTTCGTCATTTGCGCAGCCTCGGATTGAACTGGTCGCGAACCTGATCCCCCACGATATTGATCGCCACGATCAGGATGATCAGCGCCACGCCCGGATAGACGGAAATCCAGTACCGACCGCTCATCATGTAGGGGAACCCGTTGGAAATCAGCATGCCAAGCGATGGTTCGGTGACCGGCAGGCCCAACCCCAGAAAGCTGAGCGTCGCTTCGAGCGAGATGGAATTCGCAATCTGCACAGTGGCAACGACGATAAGCGGCGGCGTGCAGTTTGGCAGCAAATGGCGCATGACCACCAAGCGCCCGCTCAGCGGCGTGGCAAGGGCCGCTTCGATATAGTCCTTGCCGCGTTCCGCCTTGGCCGCACCGTATGCGGTGCGCGCGAAATAGGCGTATTGCGCGGCCACCAGCGCCCCGATCAACTGCGCCTTGCCCTGACCCAGCAGCGCCACGATCACCAGCGCCAGCAGGATCGCCGGGAAAGACAATTGCAAATCCACCAGCCGCATGATCAGGGCCTCGATCCGCCCGCCCACATAGGCCGCAAGGATACCGAGCGCCGTCCCGATCGTGAGGGACACGAACCCTGCCGCCAAACCGATCTGAATGGAAATCCGCAAGCCGTAGAAAATGGCGGACAGCAGGTCCCGCCCCTGCGGATCAGTGCCCAGAAGATGCGTGTAGCCGCCTGATCCCACAAATCCCGGCGGCCTGCGTGAATCCATCAGTGACAGGTTTGCCAGATCATAGGGGTTCTGCGGTGACACAAGGGCGGCAAAGACCGCGAGCAGGATCATCACCACCACGACCAACAGCGCCACGACAGCCACACGGTTTTCCCGAAACTCCGCCCAGAAGCGGCGAAAGGGGGTACCGGTATCGTTCATGCGGATGCCCCGTGCCGCACCCGCGGGTCAATCAGTGCAAAGACCAGATCAATCACGAAATTGATCGTCACAAAAAGGAAGGCCACCAGGATCAGATAAGCCACCATCACCGGACGGTCGAGCACGGCAATGCTGTCGATGATCAGCTTGCCGACACCGGGCCACGAAAAGATCGTTTCCGTCACCACGGCAAATGCGAGGGTGGAGCCGAGTTCCAGCCCGAAGACCGTGATGATGGGGATGGAGATCAGTTTCAGCAGATGCCGCCGAAGGATTGTCCCTTCGGACAAGCCCGCCGCGCGGGCGAATTTGATGGTGTCGGTCAACATGATTTCCCGTGTGCCCGCGCGCGCCAGCCGGATCATCATTGCCAGCTTAAAGAGCGCCAGATTGATCGCGGGCAAAACGATATGAGACAGCCCGTCAAGCGTCGGAAACGACCATGGCACGCCCAAGATCTCCACCGTCTCGCCCCGCCCGCCGGCGGGGAGCCAGCCAAGGTTGACCGCGAAGGCAAGGATCAGGATCAGACCCACCCAGAAGGAAGGGACGGAGAACCCCAGCACCGATACCGCCATGATTGTCTTGGATACCCAGCTGTCGGGCTTGTACCCGGCATAGATGCCGAGGCTTACGCCCAGAACCGTGGCGGAAATAACGGAGATCAGGACCAGCTCAAGCGTGGCCGGCAACCGCCCGCCAATCAGTTCCAGCACCGGCATGTTATAGACGAATGACCGGCCCAGATCGCCCTGCACGAGGTTGGAGATGAAGATCCAGTATTGCTCATACAGCGGCCGGTCGAGACCAAGACGCCGGATCGCCTCCGCACGGATATCTTGCGTGGCATCCGGCGGAATGACGATATCGATCGGGTTGCCGATCGCATAGACCCCGAAGAACACGATGACCGACATGACGGCCATCACGACGACAGCCTGCATGAAACGCTGGATGATAAAACCGAGCATCAAGCCTCCCTCGGGGCAAAGCAAAGGCCGGGCGACGTTTCAGCCGCCCGGCCTGTTTGTCTGTCGTCCGATTAGGACGCAGGCTTGATGAAGAAGGCAAGTGTGTCTTCGTCAAAGCGCGGCAGGAATTCAAGCATCCCCGCCTTGGCGCCCCAGACCGTCTGAAGCTGCACGAGGGAGATATAGGCCTTGTCCGCCATCACCTTTTCCATCGCTTCCTCATAGGTGGCGCGACGCTGATCGGGGTCCATCATGGTGGCACCTTCCTGCAACAACCGGTCCACATCCGCGTTTATGTATTCGATGCGGTTGAACGCACCCAGCTTCACCTCCGGATTGTTGGAATGTGCCAGCCCGCCAAGGGTATAGGATGCCTCACCCGTCAGGGTGCCCCAGCCGTTCATGAACATGGAGTATTCCAACCGTGCCTGCGCGGGGAAATAGACGGTTTTGGAAATCGCATTCACGTTGGTCTTGATACCCACCTGCGTCAGCATCTGACCCAGACCCTGACAGATCGCGCCGTCACCCGGCAGACGATCCCCGGTGCAATAGAGATCTACCTCGAAACCGTCGGGATAGCCTGCATCGGCAAGCAGTTCCTTGGCTTTCGCCGGGTTGTATTCCGGCATCGGGATGTCCTCATTCGAACCGAAGAAACCCGGAGGCATCATCTGGTTGGCGGGCTTGCCCAACCCTTCAAGAACGATATCCACCATGGTCTGACGATCAATCGCGTGGTCAATCGCCTGCCGGACTTTCAGATCACGAAACGGGTTCTCATCCAGATCGGACCCGTCGATAGCGCGCACCAGCGGTGTGTCCTCGCGCTGATCAAGCTGGAGGTTCATGATGTAGACGCTGTCGCCCTTGACGGCGTCAATGTCGGGATCACGCTCAAGCGCCAGATAGTCTACGGAAGAGACGTAGTTGATCACGTCAACCTGTCCCGCCTTCAGCGCTGCCAGACGAGAACTGTCATTGGGGATTTCCTTGCGGATCACGGTTTCCCATGCCCCCATGCCACGCCAGTAATCGTCATTGCGTTCCAGCACCAGATCGCCCTTTGGCTCCCAGCTGACGTACTTGTAGGGGCCGGTACCCACGGTTGCCGCGCCGGAGTTGAACCCTTCCGCGGCGGTTTCCGGCGTGGAGTAATCCGCAGCGGCGTCAGAGGAAACGATGAACAGGCGAATGAAATCATTCGGCAGCGTCGCGGCCTGACCGTTTGTGTTGATGTGGATGGTGTAGGGGTCGATGATATCGACACTGGCCACGCGGCGCACGTAGATGGCGGTGGTTGTCGGACCTGTCACAACCGGAATACGCTCGATCGAGAATTTCACGTCTTCCGCATCAAAGTCGGACCCGTCATGGAATTTTACGCCCTCACGCAGCTTGAATTCCCATGTATCTGCATCCACCGGCGCCCAGCTTGTGGCCAGTCCCGGCTCAATCTGAAGGTCGGTGCCGGACCAGACGAGCGTGTCGAAGATATGCTTGGCCGCCTCCGCGTGCGGGCCAAGTGCGGAGAAATGCGGATCCATCGATTCAGGTCCGCCGCGCACGCCCATGGTCAGTGTCTGCGCCGACGCGGCCCCCGCCGCCGTCAGGCCCAGCGCAACCGCCAGAGGTGCAAGGAATTTCTGGTATTTCATGATTTTCCCTTCCCGTTGGTGGAGGAGACAGAGCGCCCCATCCAATTGCTTGTTATTCATTCGTGTTCCATTTGGAACTTGCTTTCCCAGAATGAGAGCAGATAATGGGGTCGTCAAGTTCAATCTGGAACTCAACCGTTCCGGCAAGGGGTATGCGTAGTTATGGCAGGTCCGCAGACGGCGTGTGATCAAGAATTCGGCAAACAGGGTGCCGGGCAGAACCCTGACATGCTGAATGCAAAGTTGTGGGACAACCCCTGCCCTTTTACGTTTCGGATCAACTACCTCGCCCTGCTTTACAACACGCCGCTTTATACTTGGATACAGGACACCTATGGGCTGAAGCGCCCGGAATATGTCGTTCTGTACTCGTTGGCGCTGGCAGATGGCGGCAGCGCGCGGGACATTTCGCGCACGTCCGGATTTCCGAAGAACACCCTCAGCCGCGCGATCAACCGGCTTGAATTGATGGGTCTGATCGAAGCGCGCAGCAAGGCCCCCGGCGGCGGACGCAGGCAGGCGCTGCATCTGTCCCAGAAGGGGTGGCGCATGATCGAAACAACCCGCCCCGCGTTTGAGGCGCAGGAAAAGCGAATGCTGACGGTCCTGTCTGACGGCGAACGGCAGATGCTGTCGGAACTGATGTCGAAAGTGGTGCTGGGCGCGCAGGACTGGGCCGGGGACCTACCGTCCGAGGCGCAAATTGCAATTGAGGGGAAGCCGCAATGAAGGTCGCAGACATGAATTGGCGCGATGTCGAAGCGGCAGCGGCGCGCGATCCCCGCTGTGTCCTGCCCATCGGGTCGACCGAACAGCACGCACAATTGTCCTTGTGCGTCGACATGATCCTTGCAGAAAAGGTCGCTGCGGACGCGGCGGAGCCATTGAACATCCCCGTCTTTCCGGTGATGCCCTATGGCCTTGCACCTTATTTCAATGGCTATCCCGGCACCATTTGCCTGCGGGTAGAGACGCTGATGGCGGTGATGCGCGATGTGGTGGCGTCACTGCGGCGCTCGGGCTTCCGGCGTATCCTGATCGTCAACGGTCACGGGGGCAACAATCCCGTGGGGGCCTTGGCACAAGAAATCATGTCCGACCACGCGGAGATGTCCATCAAGTTCCACAACTGGTGGAACGCGCCCGATACCTGGGCAAAGATACAGTCCATTGATCCCACCGGCTCGCACGCCAACTGGATGGAGAATTTCCCCTGGACGCGGCTTGCCCATGCGGCCGCCCCGGAGGGCCGGAAGCCGGGCATCGACATGAACGCGATGAAAGCCGCACCCCCTGATCAGGTGCGTGACATGCTGGGTGATGGGTCCTTCGGCGGGCCATGGCAACGTCCGGACGCAGAAATGCTGGCAATCTGGGAAACCGGGGTTGCCGAAACCCGCGCGGTGCTGGAAGGGCCCTGGGCGGTTTCGGGCGATGGCTGAACCCGTCCTGATCTGGGGCGCGGGCGCCATCGGCGGTATTCTGGGGGCCTATTGGGCGCGCGCGGGTGTGCACGTTCTGATGGTTGATATCGTGCCAGATCATGTCACTGCCTGCGCCACGGCAGGACTATCCATCGAAGGGCCGGTGGAGGAGTTCGTGCAGGTGGTGCCTTGCGTGACCCCGGACAAGCTGGAAGGCACCTACAGCCGGATCGTTCTGGCTGTGAAGGCTCAGGCAACCTCGGCGGCCCTGTCACAGCTCGCACCGCATCTCGCGGAAGACGGATTTGTCCTGTCAGCGCAAAATGGTCTGAATGAGCATGTCATTGCGCAGCACGTCGGGACGGAACGCACCATGGGTGCCTTTGTAAACTATGGCGCGGACTGGCTGGGGCCGGGGCGCATCCTGTTCGGCAACCGGGGCGCGGTCGTGGTTGGAGAGATTGACGGCACCACGCGCACGCGCACAACCGAAATGCACGGGCTTTTGCAGATTTTCGAACCGGAGGCGGTGCTGACCCCGGACATCTGGGCGTATCTCTGGGGCAAGCTGGGATATGGCGCGATGCTGTTTGCAACAGCGCTGACCCCCGACAGCATGACCCGGAACTTTGCTGACCCCGCGCGCGGACCGGCCCTGATCGGCCTGGCTCGCGAGGTGATGCGCATCGCCGTCGCCGAGGGGGTTGATCCCAAGCCGTTCAATGGATTTGAACCCGCTGCCTTCCTGCCGGGCGCCTCCGACGACGGCGCGCACCAAAGCCTTGCCGATCTGGCGACATTCAATTCAAAGACAGCCAAGACCCACACCGGTATTTACCGCGATTTGGCTGTGCGAAAACGCAAGACAGAAGTGGACCCACAAGTGGGGGCGGTGGCCGCCATCGCCCGGAAACACGGTATCGAAACGCCGTTGCTGGATAGGCTTGTCATCCTGATCCACGACATTGAGGAAGGCCGTCGCGAAATGTCGGTGGATACCTTTCACGAACTGACCAAGGTGCTGAAATGACCGCGCGCAAGGCGCTGGTCACGGGCGTTGTAGGGGGTATAGGTGCGGCCATCGCCGCGCGGCTTGCAGCTGACGGTGCATCGGTTGTGGTCAGCGACCTGCCCGGTGACGCCATCGTGGAGGCGGCTGATCGGCTCGGTCTGCCTTGCGTAGGCGCAGATCTGGGCGAACCCGCTTCAGCAAAGGCCGCCATGGCCCGGCTTGAGCGAGACCATGGCGCGCCGGATATCCTAGTGAATGCGGCAGGGGGCGTGCGCAATCAGGTTGGCACCACTCTGGAAGAGGTCAAACCAGAGGATTGGAAATGCATCTTTGCCATCAACGTGGATGCGACGCTCTATCTGTCACAAGCCTTGGTCCCTGCGATGAAGGCAAAGGGCTGGGGCCGCATCGTGACGATCAGTTCCGGTGCAGGACTGCGCCCCAGCCTGACCGGCATCCACGCCTATACGGCTGCGAAACACGCACTGGTCGGACTTACCAAACAGCTAAGCCTCGAACTTGGGCCGCATGGCATCACCGTGAATTCCATTGCTCCGGGTTTTATCCTGTCAAACCCGGCCACACGGAGGCAATGGGAGGCATACGGCCCCGAAGGTCAGGCACAGCTGATCAAGCGCATTCACACCCGAAGGCTGGGTGCACCTGAAGACATTGCGGCCGCTGCTGCATTCCTCACCTCGACCGAAGCCGCCTGGATCACCGGCCAGATCCTTGGCGTTGATGGCGGGATAACCTGAAAAGAAACAAGATGACCGATCCCGTTCTTGAACACGCCCTTGCCCAACAGCCCGCGTTGATAAAGACGCTGAAGGCCTTGGCCGCCTGCCCGTCTGTCGGCGCTGATCCGGCGATGGCGCAGGGGATGGAGGACGCGCGACAGATCATCGAAACGCATCTTGACGCAATGACCTTTGAAAACAGGCAGCGCCTGAGCCCCGCCAATGGCGGCGGACAACCTGCAATCTATGCCGAACGCATGGACGCACCCGGCAAGCCTACGATCCTTGTTTACGCCCATTACGACGTGCAGCCATCCGATCCGCTGGACAAATGGCAAACCCCACCGTTCGAGGCGACAGAAAGGGATGGCAAGCTTTTTGCCCGCGGGATTTCGGATGACAAGGGCCCCATGATGATCGCGCTGGACACGCTTGCAGCCTTCGTCGCGGTGGAAGGACGCTTGCCCGTCAACGTCAAATTGCTGATCGAGGGGGAAGAGGAAACCGGCTCTCCTTCGTTGCCGGGAATCCTTGAAACACATGCTGAGCTTCTCAAGGCGGATGCGGTCTTGTCCGCAGATGGTGCGCGCTGGCGGCCCGATCTGGTGGCGCTGAATGTCGGTTCACGCGGGAACGCCGGGTTTGAAATCCGCGTTGAGACCGCCGCGCAAGATTTGCATTCGGGCCGTTTCGGGGGCATCGTCGCCAACCCGCTTCACGTCCTGTCCACCTTGATCGCAGGCCTGCATGACGACCGTGGCCGCATAACGGCATCGGGGTTCTATGATGGCGTTGCTGAGCCGACCAATGCCGAACGCACGGAAATCGCATCGATCCCGTACGACGAAGAAGCCGCGTTCCAGGCCATTGCGGCCGCGCCCGTGGGCGAGGAAGGTTACACCACACTTGAACGCCTCTGGATGCGCCCCACGCTGGATGTGAACGGCATGTGGGGCGGGTATACCGGGGCGGGGTCAAAGACGGTGATCCCGAACGAGGCTTTTGCAAAACTTACCATGCGTCTGGTACCCGGTCAGGACCCGGACCACGCAAAGCAATGCGTGATGAACCACCTCAAGGCGCAGCTGCCGCCCGGTACACGGCTGGAAATCCATGGGGACAGGGGACAAGGGGGGGCCTATGCCGTGCCGCCCGACCATCCCTTGCTGAGCGCTGCGGTGGCCGCGCTGGAGCACACGACAGGACAGGTTCCGCTGAAGGTCCGCATCGGAGCGTCACTGCCACTTACCGAAATCGTGTCCCGCGTTTTGGGATTGGATACGGTGATGTTTTCCTTTGCCCTATCGGACGAGAACTTTCACGCCCCCAACGAATTCTTTCGCCTTTCCTCCATCACGGAAGGTCTGGCAGCCTGGGTGCAGATCCTGCGCGAGATTGCACAGCTTAGCCCGCAAGATTTTGACGCGTACAGACGGCAGTGACCGGACAGGCCGCCCCCGACAACAGGTACGGCGCCATCCTGCTGATCGCAGCCGCCGCCGTTTTTACCGCCGATGTGACGGTGTTGCGTTTCCTGTCGCCTGAGGTTCCTTTCGCGCAGATCATCTTCTTTCGGTCGCTGTGTCAGCTGGGGATCGTTGCTGTCTGGATCACCTTCACCAAGCGTGCGCTGTTCCGCTCCGGGCGGAAGCCACAGTTGGTGGTGCGCGGCCTGACGAGCCTTGTCTGCTGGTGGCTCTATTATGCCAGCTTTCAGACGCTCGATCTTGCGTTGGCATCCACGCTGACCTTTACTACGTCGCTTTTCGTGGTCGCTTTGGCCCCTCTGGTTCTGGGCGAAAGGCTTGGCCCGTTGCGCGGGTTGACCACCGTTCTGGGGTTTTTCGGCGTGCTCCTCGCCAGCGAGGTACAGGGCCTGACCCTGCAGCCGGGCATACTGTTCGGCCTCGGCTCCGCCTTCGCGGCGTCGATCCTGATCTTTCAGAACAGGGTGCTCGCCCGGACAGAGCATACCGCGACGATCATGGTCTGGATCGGTCTTGTCGCCAGCATCGGCACCCTGCCCAGCGCCGTCCTTGGATGGACCATCCTTGCACTTGGTGATGTCGTGTTGCTGCTGAGCGCGGGGACACTCGCAACACTAGGAATGCTTTTCACCGTGGAGGCTTATCGGCACGGCGAAGTCTCCGCGCTGGCCACCTTTCCTTACGTTCGCATCCTGTTTGCGCTTGGTGCGGGCTATTTCCTGTTTTCGGAAACGGCCAGTTTGCGGGAATTGGCCGGCGCCGCAATCATTGTGGTATGCGGCCTGCTGGCACGCGAACACCGTCGCAGCGTCGCCCCCTGAGCCTTCATTGAGAGTTCACATGGTTGATTCAGTCGGGCAATCAAAGTGACAAACTGTTAGGGCCCACTTCATGATCCCGGGGGGTGTTCGTAGGAATTGAGGGGGTGACTACGCAATGCGATCTCGCCTATCGTTGGGACTGAACGGATCGACCCGGATGTCGGCAAAGCGTGGATGAAATTCGCAGCCCCTCCGAAACCAGATGAACGTCATGCCGCGAAGCCGGAACACCATCTGGCAAAGACAAACGGATAACGGAAGATCAAATGGAATTTGACTATGTCATCGTCGGCGGCGGATCAGCGGGATCGGTGCTGGCTGGCCGATTGTCGGAAGACCCGGATACAACCGTGTGCTTGCTGGAAGCCGGTGGAGAGGGGCGCGGCATCCTTGTACGCGCGCCATTGGGGACTGTTGCGATGTTGCCCGGCCGCCCCAAAATCAACAATTGGGCCTATCAGACGGTGCCACAGGCGGGATTGAACGGGCGAAAGGGGTATCAGCCGCGTGGGCGTGCTCTGGGTGGTTCCAGCGCGATCAACGCGATGCTTTATGTACGCGGACACCGCGATGATTATGATGAGTGGGCCGATCTTGGCTGCACCGGGTGGGGCTGGGAGGATGTCCTGCCCTATTTCAAAAAGGCCGAAGCCAATGCACGCGGTGCCGATGCATCACATGGCGAACAGGGCCCCTTGCAAGTCTCTGACCAACAAGAACCGCGGCAAATCTCCCTCGACTTTGTGACTGCGGCGGGGGAAATGCAGCATCGCACCTGCGAGGACTTCAACACCGGGGACAACGAAGGAGCAGGCCTCTATCAGGTGACGCAGTTTCATACCCCGGACAAGCGCGGGGAACGCTGTTCGGCCGCGGCGGCATATCTGCATCCGGTGATGGACCGGCCAAACCTGACCGTCCTGACCAAAGCGACGGCATCCCGCGTCCTGTTCGCAGAAAAACGGGCAAACGGCGTGGTCTATGTTCGAAACGGCACACGGCAGACGGTCACCGCCCGCCGGGAAGTACTGCTTTGCGGCGGCGCTTTCAATTCCCCACAATTGCTGATGCTGTCAGGGATCGGTGATCCGGCACTGCTCAAGAACCATGGCATCGAACCAGTACATGCGTCACCCGAGGTCGGACAGAACCTGCAGGATCATCTCGATTTCATCCTGTCGTATCGAACGACACATACCAACACCCTCAGCCTCGGACCGCGCGGGATTGCACAGATGATCGGGCAGGCCTTTCGTTGGGCGCGAACAGGCCGCGGCATGGTTGCCAGTCC
This sequence comes from Sulfitobacter rhodophyticola, assembly GCF_041281685.2. Taxonomy (GTDB): domain Bacteria; phylum Pseudomonadota; class Alphaproteobacteria; order Rhodobacterales; family Rhodobacteraceae; genus Sulfitobacter. Next base: position 755,538 of record NZ_CP166251.2, read on the forward strand.
CATCGCGGAGGCAGGCGCGTTTCTGAAGACGGACCCGTCGCTGAGCAGGCCCGACATCCAACTGCATTTCACAATTGGCATCGTCGAAGACCACGCGCGGAAAATCCGCTTGGGGCACGGCATCAGTTGCCATGTCTGCAAGCTGCGCCCGAAAAGCCGTGGGTCGGTTTTCCTGAATGACAGCGATCCGACAAGCGCACCGGGGATTGATCCCGCCTACTTGTCCCACCCAGAGGATCTGGAGACGTTGACCAAAGGCGCCCAGATGACCCGGAACATCCTGCAGGCGCCAACGCTGGCCCCGCAACTGGGCAAGGAGTTCTTCCTGCCGCCCGAACTGGATGAGGCAGGGTGGCATCACCATATCCGCGCGCGGGCTGACACGATCTATCACCCCGTCGGCACCTGCCGGATGGGGGTCGGCACCGCAGCAGTGGTCGACACCAGCTTGAGAGTTAATGGCGTGGAAGGCCTGCGCGTTGTAGATGCATCGATCATGCCGCGGCTGATCAGTGGGAATACCAATGCGCCAACCATCATGATTGCGGAAAAGGCCGCCGACATGATCAGGCAAAACGCCTGAGGTCGGCTTACAGGCCCGCGCGAAGCCCTGCGGGAGATCCGAAAAAATGCACGGCCATATTGTGCGATGCTGAACACAGCAAACCATGGCGATCCCTGAAAGCGCCATTTAGCGTTCCGAGGGATTCCAAAGAAGAATCTCAAGTCCCTCAATTAAATGTAGAAAAGCTGCTTTATATGTCCCGTGTGATCCGGTACATTCCAAGAACGTCCTGACGAATGTGGGGGAAGAATTGGGGGAAGAGCCTAATGGCCAAATCAAATCTGACTGCCACCTCCGTCAAAAGTGTATCTCAACCCGGCAAATATCATGACGGACAAGGAACAGGCCTCTATTTGCGTGTTGATCGCAACGGTTCACGCTTCTGGGTGCAACGTGTCACCATCAGAGGTAAGCGGCGTGAGCTAGGCCTCGGCTCTTTCCCTATGGTGTCGTTGGCAGAGGCCCGGGAACAAGCAGCAGAAAACAAGAAGCTCGTACGCGCCGGTCGAGACCCCCTAGCCGAAAAGAAAAAGGCACGCGTCATGCTGACCTTCCAAGAGGCGGCACTCAAAACTCATGCAGAAGTCGCCCCCTCGTACAAGAACCCTAAGGACGCCGCTGCGTTTCTCTCAACACTGCAAGCATACATGTTCCCTCGCATTGGAACGATTCCACTCGCAGAGGTGACCAGCGCAGATGTACGACGTGCAATCTTGACAGCACGAGAAAAGACGCCCGGCATAGCGCGCAAGCTTGTTCATCGGACTTCCCGAGTGTTCAAATGGGGCATCGCAGAGGGTATGTGTACTGGCAACCCGTCGACCGGTGAAGCTTTAGCTCTGCCGCGGCTGCAAACGGCGGTTCAGCATCGCAAGGCACTCCCGTACAAACAGATCGCCCAGTGTATCGAAATTGTGCAGGCCTCAAGAGCTGGAACGACAACAAAGCTAGCCTTAGAGTTCCTAATCTTGACTGCGACGCGGTCGAAGGAAACACGGGAGGCACACTGGGATGAGATTGAATTGGGCGATGACGGCGGCTTCAAGGGCACGACTTGGATCATTCCCAAGCAGCGCGCAAAGATGAAGCGCGATCATCGTGTGCCGCTATCTAAACGCGCTGTGCAGATCCTAAGCGAAGCAAGGTCTTTGTCTGACGGTTCGAGCTTGGTCTTTCCCGGAACAAAGCATGCCCGGCCCATCTCCGACATGACGCTGTCCAAGTTGGTCAAAGAGCTGGGGTTCGATGCTGATGTACATGGGTTTCGTACTTCCTTTCGCACATGGACACAGGAGCAAACCAAGTACCCTAGAGAAGTTGCTGAGGCTGCATTGGCTCACAAGATCGGAGACGCCGCAGAACAGGCCTACGCTCGGAGCGACTTCTTGGAAAAGCGTCGCCAGATGATGGAGGACTGGGCGAACTATCTTTCAGGTGCCACATCTCCCGTGGTCGTCAAGCTGAAGATTTAGTCGCGGCGGTTGGAATGGAAAGAAAGGAGGCACTCGATGAGATTGAGGAGTTTCTCAAGAAGGCGTTCGAAAGCGCGAAAAAAGCAGACAGAGATTTAGCAAAATGGACACGAGCCTTCCCTGATGGGGTCATCCCCGAACTGTCTGACAACGGCGAGATTGCGAACATCAGTGTATACCCAAACCACGTAGATCACAGCCACATAGATGAGCTCTTGAAGCAAGCCTTGAATGGAGATGCCCTAGCTTTTGACGCTGTCATAGTTTGGGCAGGATGGCACCTTCAGGGATACAGAAGCATTCCGCACGAAGAGATAACTACCTTCGTCGGACGATATCTGTCTGGTTTCAATACAAGGCCAGCGGGCAACCGGGGCCGGACCGAAAATTCGGTGGGCAACACGCTTCAGCATGCAATCATCCGCCATGCAGTTTGGATGGTGAAAGGCTGGGGCTTTATCGTGGCGCGAGACAACAAGACAGAACACGCAGATACCGCCTGTGACATTGTGGCAGACGCCATGGTTAGCTTGAAGCTGAGACCAGCTTCATATGACCATATCCGGCGTATCTGGCACAGCGGTCTAAAGCTGGGCTAAGCTTTTTATTTACCCGATAAAACGCAGGGGTACAGCCTAAGTAACTCCTGCGATGCTCCTAGATGTCCGAGACTGACACAGAAGGAGCTAGAAAATCCCAAACAAAATTATCCGGCGCCCAGTCGTCGAAGACCGCACCGGCCTCTCGCGATCAACGATCTATGCGATGATTAAGGCCGAGGCTTTCCCGAGGCCGATCCAACTTGGCAAACGCGCAGTTGGTTGGTCTGAGGAAGCGATAACCGCTTGGATAGAAGAGCGCGAGAACGCGTCGAAGTAACGGCGACGCGCTCTTCAATCTCAACTTCAGCCACAGCGGTTCCCGAACAAATCAGAGACAGAAATGACCACCAAGTCACATTGGGGACAGACCCCCTTTGTCTTTCAACAACGGACAACTTGGCCTGCAAACCACAAGGACCAAAACCGATGGCCACTAGAAACCAGAGCCGCGGCGCTCACCGAACTTTCAAGGATTGTCGCATGCCCAAGCAAGAAACACTGCCGGACGAAATTCCTAGATTGTTCGGCGACTACGAACTGATCATCGACCGGTGTTGCGGAGGCGATCCGAAGCTCAAGCGCAGAGTTGCGGAAGCCGACGTGGATGGTCGGCGAGGTTTGGCCGTTCTAAAGTACTGGATTGCAAAACTTAAGGTTCAACTCCCGCCCGATATGGTCTCAACCATGGAGACCTGCGAGGAAGACCAAGAGTATTATGTCGAGAAAGAGAACGACATGCGTAACATACAGACGCATGGCTCAATGCGACGCGTATCAATCACACTCGAAGGTAATCGGTATCGACGATCGTTCGAAACAATCGATGCCGCTCGCAGGTGGCGTGACCGGATGTATCTACTTCTTTGGTATCTCTCCCAAGAAAAGTCCTTTGAGCCAGATCTTTTTTGACCCTTATTTTCAATAAGTTACCAAAGGTAACTTGGGGCAGATAGAGCACCGCAGGTCGCAACTACCGTGACACCCGAAATCTGACCCAAATCACCCCGTTCTGAACGAGGTGGCTTTTCCTCCAGAGTACCCGGGCCAAACCATGGCGTGGGGTAGCAATGTGTTTGGTTCAAGTTGGCGACTGCCCAAACACGCTAAACTGCTAGCTCGATTTGAGGTCGAGCGCAATGAGCAGCGCCAACCACGGTTTTGCAGGGTTCCCGTCGCCAAACCCGCCCAAGGTGTCTCGGCTGGACCCAGTGGAAATAACTGAGCAACGAAAAAATTCCGGGCACTGGTGTCCCCATTCCATCCCGGAGCCGTGGCGCAACAGCCTTGTGACGGTCCAACGCCGTGGTAACCGAGAGGGCCGGATTAGACCCCCCGGCAAAGTCGGTCCACGGTGGTGCAGCCGTAAGAAATGCATCGGCAGACGTGCTGAGAAGCACGGCCCAATCGGGCAAGGACAACCGAGTATGCAGCACAAAGCTCCGGATGGTCTCCGGCGTGAGTCCCTCAGCTTAATGGGGTTACCACGGCAGAAAGGGGGAGGACTCCGTTTGGCGTTACGCATGTTCGTTGCCTGCCACCGGAGCGAGCTCCTCTGCCACGCTCCGGAACTGTTCAAGCGCCGCCTCCAAGTTCTCGACGATCTCAGTTGCAATCACGTCAGGTTCGGGCAAAGCGTCGATGTCTTCGAGGCTGTCGTCTTTGAGCCAGAAAATATCCATGTTGAGTTTGTCACGCGCGACGAGGTCGTCGTACGAGAATCTTTTGAAGCGATCCGTCTCTTCGCGCTTCTGATAGCAGGAAGCGAAGTCGTCGAGATCGGACTGGACCAGCTTCTTTGTTTTCAGGGTTTTGTGGACATTCGTCCGGAAGTCGTAGACCCAAAGCTCTCGCGTCTGAGCTTCCCGTGACGCCGCCTTCTTATCAAAGAAGAGGACGTTTGCCTTCACACCGGGGCTGTACCAGATGCCCGTCGGCAACCTTGGAAGTGTATGGAAGTTGAAACCTTCAAGCAGACGCTTTCGAATGCCTTCACCGGCGCGCCCCGCCTCGAAAAGCACGTTGTCAGGCAACACTGATCAGCCCCACCTAAATGGTCCAGTTTGAATGTTAGTGCATGATCGGCCTGGGTTCCATCGGGACGATGGTTTCCGGAGCCGGTGGGCGGTAGCCTAGAGCACTGTGTGGTCGTTTGGTGTTGTAGTGGTTCCTCCATTGTTCAGTCAGGATTTGTGCTTCCCGCAGGCTGAAAAAGACCTCTCCATTGAGCAACTCGTTTCTGAAGCGCGCGTTGAAGCTTTCGCAGTATCCGTTCTCCCAAGGTGATCCCGGCTCGATGTAGGCGGTCTTTGCCCCGACCGCTGCGATCCAATCTCTAACGGCCTGTGCAATGAACTCTGGGCCGTTGTCTGATCGGATGGCCGCAAAGCACCTCAACCTGCCGTAGCTTCGTGACAATCTCTTCCGGCTTGTGTCGTTTGATTCCCATATTCGATCCTCCGTTTCCTAACTATAGGGGCGGACCACTTCAGTGGGGGAGGATCACAGTTTGCAACCCAGGCATTACTTGATGGCAGATGGCTGGTACCTTCTGTCTCTAAGTTGCTGAAAGAAGCTGCGCATTGCCATTTGACGTCTGCAACATTTTTCTCATACTTCTTGGGTATCTGAACTAGAGAGCTTTCCCGATTTCTTGAGACTATAGCCCCGCTTCGGCGGGGCAACTTTTTGTCAGGGACTGCCCACATGTCCAAAGCTCTTGGGGGGCAACAACCTTCCCCTTGTCGAGATGTCTCTGAACTTGTTACATGATAACATAGATTTGTGATATTGAACGAGCCTATACTATGTCCAAGAGCAGACGTTTTGCTCAAATTGCTATGTTGCGTGCCTGTGCAAGGTTCACTTCATCAGGCGTTTGGGTTGCTCCACCCACATACCCCAACTGCGCTTGGGACATGATTGAAGCGGGCCTGATAAAGCCCGACAAGAGGATAACGCTGTCTGGACGGTTCACACTCTTCATGCTTGGTGAGGGGCCAGATCCTATGCCTGTTCTGGTTGAGGCAAAAAGCTCCAGGCCGCGATAGCCCTTAGCGCGCCTCAATTCAGCGCCTAGAGCAGTGACTTTCCTTCGTTTGGACATGGATCGGTGCCAAAAGCGCCCAACAACTGGTGTCTTCTTTGCGGCGCTAGAAGGAATTGCAATGAGACATCACGACTTCAAACTCATAGACGGCGGGTTAGCGGGAAACCGCACCGGGGATTTGGGCGACTGGCAGAGAGTGCCGCTTGCACCAATCAGATGTGAAGCCGAGTGGCTGGCTGCCTTCGAGAATCCTGTTCGTGATGTCAGGCGCGAGAAAGGCGAGCTCGATCATCTGTTGAACGCGCCGGGATGAGATGCCGTATGCCTTGGCGATCTCTGACAACGTCTGGCCCGCTTTGATCAACGCAAACCAGTGATGCGCTGTCGCGATGTTCTTGATCAGGGTGTCATCCCGCTCTGGGGGATCTTCCGCAAAGATCAGCTTTGTCTCAACGCCACGTTTGCGCAGCTGGAACGGCGCTGTGAGGGTCAGGTGGTCTTCGGCGAGTTCCTGGTGATCTTGCTCAAACAGCTTGCCGAGCTCTTTCGCATGTATCCGGATGCTGAGTTCGCCTGCGTTCCGCCGTGACCTCCCGCTCGAACTGCGCAAAGGACAGCAGCATGTTCAGTGTCAGCCGTCCCATGCTGGTTGCGGTGTTGAACGATTGGGTGACGGAGACAAAGGAGGCTTGGGCCGCATCCAGGATGTCGACGATCTTTGAGAAGTCTGCGAGGGAGCGAGTGAGCCGGTCGATCTTGTAGACAATGATCTGATCAACACGTCCGTCGGCAATGTCCTGCAACAGTTGTTGGAGCGCTGGCCGCTCCAGGGACCCGCCTGACAACCCGCCGTCATCGTAGTGCTCGGGCAGCAGCACCCAGCCTTCATGTTTCTGGCTGGCGATATAGGCCGCACAGGCCTCGCGTTGTGCGTCCAGTGAGTTGAACTCCTGCTCCAGGCCATCCTCAGAGGACTTGCGGGTGTAGATGGCACAGCGCAGCTCCTTCATGTCCGGCCCCCTGCCCCACCGGTCAACCCAAAGAAGCGCGGGCCTGACCATGTGGCACCAGTGATATGTTTGGCGATGGCCGAGAGTGACGACCATGTTTTACCATCCATCTCAAAGCCATTCTCTGTCACATGCACCTGATAGGTTCGGCCGTTCCACTCCCGCACAAGATGCGTGCCTGCGCTCAGCTTTGCCGGGGCTACCTTCTCGACAGCTTCCCCCTTCGCAATCTGTCGCAGCACCCGACGGGTGGCGGCGGATAGCCCGCCCAGTGCTTTGGATTGCTGTTCATAGTGGATCGCCTTTTGCATGAAAGGCACCGACAGGTATCCTGGCGGAGGCGGTCCAAAGACCGCCTCCCATTGCTCCACCGTTGCAGGACGCTCCGGGTTGGGATCACGCCCCATCTATTGCTGCCGCTGCTGCTGTATCCTTTTGCTCAGCTGGCGCAGACAAAATACGGAACTTTGACATGCCACCCTTGGCGGGCCTCTCCCCTGCCACCTCATAGCCTGCTTTGCGCAGCCCGCTCATAGCCGCCCGCGTCGTGTGCTGCTGCCAGCCCAACTTGTCACTCAGTGTCTTGATGTCAGCCCCGGACTTGGTTCCCAGCAGCTTGATCAGCTGCGCTTTCTTGGTCATGCGGGCGGTGGCTCCTGGTTGGGTTCTTGATTTGGTCACGTCTGTCTCCTCAGATGATCAGCGGAGAAATTCCGCTGCTACTGAGCAGAGCCCGGGCTAAGCGGGCAACGCATGCGAATGGGCCATGGCGTGACAACAGTACCGCTCCGGTGGCCAGCGAAGTCCAGTCCGATCAGCGAGGAAACCGGAAATACTCTGGATATGCAGCCGCAGCGAGAAGCAGCATGGGCGGAAACCGGACCTTCGCTGCTTAAGCAACACATTCGCCAACACTAGACGAAAGCGGTCATTCGCAAGCACTAATATGCCCAAACTAAATTTGCTGCCCAAGAAGTCAGCCTGTGGGATCATAGACTTTCAGTATTCGGCGAACCTGAGTTGCCGTGCCCCCTTTGTCAGTTTTGAGCTCAACCTTTATTTTTAAACCGACTGCCATCGCCTCTAAATCAGAAGTGCTGAGAACCGAAAAATGAAAGAAGGCTGTGCGCTCGGAGTCATCTAGCTGAACGAACCCATAACCTCGATCATGAAACACCCGAATGACCTGGCACTTGACGACTTCAATTTCCGTAGGATCATTCTTAATTGAATGGATTTTCTGAACTGAGAGGCCTTTAGATGAAGACCCTACGTCACAAACGATATCGTCTCCGTCATTGAGCCCATCAAGTCCCGAGGACTTAACAGTCTCCATATGAACGAATACGCCTCCGCTCACGCCACCAATCTCAACAAATCCAAATCCTTTCCTTGAGTCGAACCAATCCACAACTCCGACGACGTTTCTCTTTGAAATGGATATTGTGTCTCCGGCACTCGCTTGTGACTTGCTGTCTGCCGTTCCGAGCCGCCTGATTAGCCCGATTAGCTCCGATTGGCCCTGGTAGGCTGGAGAGCTTGTAGCGTGTTGTAGATGTTGCGCATCTTCGATCAGGAGATAGTCAGCAAACACTTTTCGGATCGTATCATGTCGATCTCTTGGTGAGTTCTTCGACAGATAGGCTTGGCCTATCTCATCGGCCTTGCTTTCATCTGCTATAGACGTCGTCAGAGCCATTTGAGAGAAGAAAGCTCGGTTTGTTGTCGCAAGCTGCACATGAGCCTTACCTGCAAATGTTATTGCCAGTTTTTGCCCTGCCGCTACGTTTGGAACAGACACATCGTAGGGCTCCATAAGTCGCGCCACGAACAGTCTGTTGAGTACGCTGAGACAGGCTGCTTCTGAACATCCAAGAACATCAAAGTAGTCAATAATCGATTGTACGCTGACGTGCTTGTCTTCAATGTTTCGTTCTGTAAGGGCAACAGCCTCCAGAAAATACAGGATACGAATGGCTAGTAGAGGTGACTCTTGGTAGTTCTTATCGATCTGAAAAATAGGGAAAATTTCGTGTTGGTCGGATTGTCGAAACAATGCGTAATCACCCCTAAGCAGAGCATTTGTGAACTTGAGGTATCCAATCGAAACTGGCTGGCCTGCGACAAAAGTTGCAATCAATTGGTCCACGCTAAAGACTGCTGACGTCATAACTCTGCGCGCCAGTGATAGTGTCCGCCTTATGTTATAGTTGCAGAGCTCACCAAGCGTCTTCGAAGTAAACTCGTGATCGACAAAAACTTGCTCAAGCACGGCCGCAAACCCATCAAGGTTCTCAATGGAAACTCTGATGCCCTTTGACGTAAAGTAGTCTTTCCTGTCGTCTTCTGTGTCAAAGACATCGATCTTTGACCGTAAGTAGTCGATGCGTTTACGGAAGACGTCCCTAGGAGAAGGGAGAGGTGGTCGCGGAAATTCAGACCAGTCATTAAGGTGGATCGCATGACGAAAGAAGTGATCCAGAATGAAGAAACGAAAGAACCACTCACCCGAGTTTAAGGCCAAGGTTGCGCTTGAAGCGATCCGCGAGGAAATGACATTGGCGGAATTGTCGAAGAAATATGGTGTGCATCCAACCCAGATCGGGACTTGGAAGCGCGCGGCGATAGAGAACATGGCGACGGCCTTTAGCCGCAAAGGTTCAACGCCCGAGCCAGTGAGTGCCGCTGACGTCGATAAGTTGCATTCCAAGATTGGCCAGCTTGTTGTGGAACGGGATTTTTTAGCGGACGCCTCGCATCAGTTGCTCGGGACGCGAGGCAAAAAATGGTGAGCCGGAATAAAAAGTTAAGCATGCGTAAACAGTGCGAACTGTTGCAGCTGTCACGGTCGCGCCTTTACTATCAGCCCGTTGGTGAAAGTACTGAAAACCTGCGTTTCATGAAGATTATCGATAAACAGTTCCTGGAAACACCATGGTACGGATCACGCCAGATCGCGCGCTTCATGCAGCGCAACGACCACAAATGTGGGCGGCATCGCGTGCGCCGTTTGATGCGCCTCATGCGATTGGTGCCGATTTATCAGGAACCAAACACAAGTAAGAAACATCCTCAGCATAAGATTTGGCCATATCTGCTGCGCAATGCGGTGATCGACCGCCCAAACCAAGTCTGGTGCGCAGACATCACCTATATTCCGATGCGGCGCGGCTTCCTGTATCTCGTGGCGATCATGGATTGGTACAGCCGCAAGGTCCTGGCTTGGCGATTATCAAACAGCATGGATGCGGACTTCTGCGTTGAGGCCCTAAACGAGGCCTTGGCCAAGCACGGCACGCCGGAAATCTTCAACAGCGATCAAGGCAGTCAGTTCACGAGCGGCGTTTGGATCGACGTACTGACAGACGCGAAGATCAAGATCAGCATGGATGGCAAAGGCGCATGGCGCGATAACCGCATGATCGAACGATTGTGGCGATCCCTGAAGTATGAATGCGTCTATCTCAATGCCTTCGAAACTGGTTCAGAAATGAGGAACGGGATCAGTAAATGGCTGACCTACTACAACTCTGAACGCCCACATTCGACCCACGGCATATTGACCCCTGATGAGGCCTATGTCAGCAAAACTGAACCAATGAGAACAGCAGCCTAAATCAAACCCTGATCCATCTTAACCACGCTGCAAAATGGTCTAAAATCTAAGACCACCTCTGGGGTCGGCAGGAAGAAGGACTTCGACGAATATATTCCAAAAATGTCCGACTTTGAAAACGCCCACGCTGACTTGTCGGTAATAGGAAAGATGACCAACGCGTGCTTTGCGTGTCTTCTCAAGGCTTGTGCCAACTGAAAGATATCCGTTTTTTGCTCGAACGAGAACTCATCGATGTTATCGATAATCAAAATAGGCAGTCTTGCACGATTCGTGACAATGTCAGCCAATAACCGCTTCAGGTATCCTTCCCGGTCGTTTTCTACGCGGTCCTCCAGGAACTTTCCAAACTCGATTTTGAAGGCCGCCTTGTCTGACTTGTAGAGCTCTGCACCGGCCCCTTCGGCACGCCTACGGTATTCGCGAAAATACATCCCAACCAAGTCATCCCAAGTGGGTGCGCCACCCTCGAAGACTTCTCGTTCAATCTCTTCGATCAATCTGTCGATCATCCAAGTGACCATGCTATCTTGATCGCCGGATGCATCCAGACAGCTGACACGAACATCAACGCAGCGGTCCCGCAAATTTTTTGACAATGTCTTTCTGAAGAACCGATCCAGAAATGTGGTTTTTCCTGCTCCGGTCGGACCTACGATGAACACTGTTTGCCCTTCATCGACGTCCACGGAACTTCGCACAACGTCTTCCAAATGGCCGTCGAGGTCGTTTGCAGCTGGGTTGATGTTACCCAAAACCCGCGCCGTCATTTTTTCTAGAGAAAAGTCGGCAACCCTACTTTCTCGGGTCTCGACGAAGCATTCAATGAGAAGGTCAGGGTCATCGTCACCGCGCATGCGCCCAAAGTACACGTCAAAAACACGGTCAAGATCGAATGCTAGTGGGGACTTTTGGGCGATCCGAATCTCAGCCTCATCGAAAGGACTGACAAGCTTTCGCTCAAAGGCACTTCTTCGGTTATGAAGCTCATCAAACATTTGGACATAAGTGCGCTTCGCAACTTGGGTTTTCGCCAAAAGATCGAAGAAGACGGAGAAATCTTCTAGTACGGCGTCCAAAGAGGGAAATACGAATGCCTCTACTGCTCTATAGTTCTTGCCTGGGACATGCGTTTTGAAGACTATCCAAGAAAACCCGTCGGTAAGGACTGCAAACGGCAGCCCTTCTTCGCTTGCATAGGAAAAGGCTTGCTGGATGCCTGCTGTTGCTGACTTTAGGGCTGGACCAGAAACGCGCAAAGTACGGAATTTCTTCTGTTCAGCAACAGCAATGTCAAAAATGCCTTGCCGCTTCGCTTCGACCACAAAAGTCGGGTTTCCAAGCATGCTCATGAGGTAGTCAGAAAACCCACTCTGATGTTTGCGCTCAGAACCAATGTCAGAGGTGTCCCATCCTAGTACATCAGTAAGAATCCTAGTGATGATTTGCACTTTCGAGTCTTCTTCAGACACGATCTTTTCGCGATGCTCATCGACGCTTTTCAAGAGCGCCTGGAATCTATCGTGGGCTTGGTCTAGCTCGGACAAGTGACAATCCTGATTTCTAATTTTTGTCTGATTTTCATCAGTTTCAGACCTTTTCGAATGACTTGCAATGGCATGGTGGGGGTACGGCGCATTCTGGAACTATACGACCCAAAAAGAACCATCAATCTTTACGCTTTCAGACGCTTCGTGCAAAGAAGGCTTTCCGGCGCACTGTGAGTTATTACTGCTTTACAGCTCGCGGATGCAGCGAAAGGCAGCTTTGCGGGCTGCAGCTGCAGCGTCGAGCAGCTGTGGTCAACGGCGGCAATGGGCCGTACCTGTATCAGGTTTTGGACTAGCCTTCGGCAGACTCAAGCTTCCATGCGTCCAATAATTTCGGAAGTGCAATCTCCCAATCCAAAACCCCGGTTTGGGCTGCCCACGAAAGGTACTGACCTTCCAAATCGGCCTCAAGCTTGGGAGATGCGCCAGCCAGATTGTTCAACTCAGTGCGGTCGGCTTCCATTTGGACAAGACCGGCTTATGGAGGCGGTCCACCGATGGCACTTTGAACCACGCCGGGTTTGTCGGAGGCTGATTTGCCTTAGTTATGCGTCCTTACCTGATCTTGCCAGAGCGGCGGAGAAGTTTGCCTCTGCTTCGGCTGGCAGGAGATCTCCGATAGGCTCCAGCAGGCGGCGATTGTTGAACCAATCCACCCATTCCAAGGTCACGTATTCCACGGCCTCAAACTGCGCCACGGTCCACGCCGGTGAATGACCTCAGCCTTGAACAGGCCGTTGATCGTTTCTGCCAGGGCATTGTCATAGGAATCATCAACGCTGCCGACAGACGGGTCGATCTTTGCCTCTGCCAGCCGTTCGGTATACTTGATCGATAGATCTTGCGATCCACGATCTGAGTGGTGCACCAGTTGATCTTGTGCAGGTCTGCGTTGATGAATGGCTTGTTCCAAAGCATAGAGGACAAATCTGGCAGTGGCTGTGCGACTGACGCGCCATCCAACGATATGACCGGCAAAAACGTCGATGACGAAGGCTACATACACGAACCGCTGCCATGTCGCGACATAGGTGAAGTCGCTGACCCAGAGCACATTTGGCGCTGGCGCATGGAACTGGCGGTGATCCCCTATGAACTGGATCATCGTTTCAGTGGGCGGTCGAGCTCCGCCTGGGCAATACATGCGGATGCTTTGCGCAGGATCTCATTGGCCTGCTTCAGTTCGCGCACCTCGCGCTCAAGCGCTTTCATCTTCTCAGCCTGTTCGGTGGTGATGCCTCCGCGCTGGCCAGTATCAACTTCGGCCTTCTTGACCCATTCGTTCAGCGTTTCCGGCGCGCAACCGATCTTCGAGGAAATCGACACAATCGCCGACCAACGGCTTTCATGCTGCCCGGCGCCATCCAATACCATCGGCACGGTGCGTTCGCGCACTTCTGGTGAATACTTGCTCGTTGTCTTTGTCATGATGCTCCATCCTACTCATGATTTGGAGCCTCCGGCAAACCCGGCGCGGTTCACTTCAGGGATAGCTTCCCTCCATCAAAAGATGCGGCTCGAAGTAGCTAACCGCGTTTCGAAAGCGCGGTTAGCTACCGTCAGTAGGTTTGCTGCGGCTACTGGGTAGAAGGTACGCAGCAATTGGGAGCGAAGTGATCTCTTCGCCGTCCTTAGAACATCGGGCAAAAAAGCGATTCGCACAATTTTTTAGGTAAATTGGTGCTAAACTAGGAAACACTTTTATCCATATCAATGAACTGTTCTTAAAAGCTGAAGTCAGATCATCGCTTGTACTAGTTCGTGTTGACTTATTCAGTAGAAGCTTGATTCTTCATGCTTCACCAAGCTGCCTCGCGATTGCTTGAAGAACTACTCCGTTAGTATTAAGATCTGAATACGTCGATGTAACCCGACCTGTTTTTGTAAATACGCTTGATGCGAAACCCTGATTTGTTCTGCAATTCTTCCGAACAAAATCGACTAGAGTGTCAGAATACGCATGAGGCTTGTATGCAGCCCAAAGAAATGCCGACTTTGAACTCAGAACCAGATATTCGTCCCAGAATTCCGGCGTGTGATGTTCCGGATTGAAACCTACAGTATCTAGTGCCCAAGTCCGTTCTTGGGCATCGAGCTGTAAGCCTTGGTATGTGAACCATGGTGCGCGATCAATCGGACCCTCTGAGACTGCGATCAGCCGCCCTGTTTCCGTGAAGTCTTCGATTTGTGCTGCAAACAAAACCTCCGCCAAGTATGCGCTTTCAATCGACATGTCGCTTTCCATGGCTTCCAGCAAGAGTGGTTCCGCACCTAGGGGACCAATTGTTGAAGCCGCCTCCAACAATCTCATTTGGTCGTCATAGGAGAAACTCCCGCTAACGACCTCGTACGGAGACTTGGCGTCAACACCCCAAGAGCGGAATGCCCGCGCAGAGTAGTGCGCGCTATGAGACCTATAGACCGAGTGCAGCCTGCCATCGGTAACAGAGTTAACTTCACCATCAATTACAATTTGGTCTAAGTCCCAAGAGTTTACTAAGCCCTCAAGTTGGTCATTCATGCCTGCATAACGCCTCAGATTCTCAAGCGATGACAATAGTCTTCCCGCATCGCTACCATCAAAATCTCTGTTTCCCCACTTTTGGCGATCCACTCGTATCCAGCCCTGCGGCAGTAAGCGGTTCTGGGTCCTCCTACCTCTGACTTGTCTCAAGATTTTTGCGATGTTCCTTTCAAACTCCCGCTTTGGAAGGATGCCTATCTGTGAAGCGGCAATTAGCCCATTAATATGGCTGCCGACGTCCCACATGGTGACTGTAGGATGGACACGGCCTTCTGTTGGCGAGAAGCTAACAGTTGCGGGACAAAGTCCGGTTCTTTGAATAGTATTCTGGCTGATGTATCTCCAAGCAACTTCGGCATCATCGAAGAGCCGTTTCCGTTCGCGGTCCGCCTTTGATGGGACCGCCCGCTGTGCACCAAATAGCGCCCCAATGGTGCGTCGTTGGTGGGCTATTTCCGCCCCTTTGGGAGCTATTTCGTTGGCCAAAGAGTTAATAGGCCCAAGGCGACTAAACCCATCGCGCATTGTCTTCTTAAGCAGGGACAGAACTGCAGTTTTCGTATAGGGCTCCGCCAAAGCCTGCGGAAGTATTGAAACCACAACATCTTCTGGTTCTTTGAGTTGTTCCTCTAGTATTCGTATAGTCTCAAAATTTGAGACCTGAACACTTGGTAGCCAGAGTATACCCGCCTTGTCCAAGCCTTTAGCTTTATTACTGGCCAAGCCAACCCAATGGCCAGATTGCAGAGGTTTGCCAGGGTCAAACTCGCTTTTGGTTTGGTCACTGATTTTGTCCACGCTAACGCTGAGAAGTTCAAATTGGCCCCCGCTTGAAGCGTTCCCGTCTCGCGGGGTTTCAATAGGCAACCAAAATAGCGACTTCTTGTGGTGGCCATTCTTCTGGGGTTGGCTAGTGCTCACCTGAAGGCCGACACTCTCAAGTTCAGTCCTGAAGGCTTTGTATTTTGCCATCAAGTCGCTGTCCTTGGTGGCTGGAAGAGCTAGGTGCACGGCAACAAATCGACGAAACTTGTAGTTGTCACGCAGATGTAGATCCGAAACGCTATGTAAGCTTGTTGTTCCAGCCATTTCCATCGCGCTTAGTCTATCCAAAGCTTGACCTGCGCCTGACGCAACCTGATCTGCTGCCATGCCTGACAATTGGGTCATGTCGAGTAGAAAGATCGACTGTGTTCCGCCAAGCTTCAATTCCGCATCTTTCGCTAGGTCAAACGGGAAATGCTTGCCCCCTCTGAGGCGCAGTACACCATTCGACCATAATTCTGATTTGACCTCGCTTTCATCATTTGGAATTACAACAACTGACTTCACTCCTCCGGCCCGGACTCCGGTCGGCTTCCACGGTTTTTCGCCTTCTTTACAAGCGATAACAGTGAAGCTTGGTTGGTCATGCATAGCTCCTCGTAATGCATCTCGAAGAAGCTTGCTGACATCGCGAACTGACCGGCTTTGAAAGTACTCTGACTGATTTGGGAGATCAGGAATCAGCGGTGCCACTTCTATCTTTCTTTGCAGCATGTAGGCGGTAAGTACACTGCTGAGGTCCGATTCTGGAGTGATTACATTTGCGCCCTCTCCATATGCGGAGACCACACATGTAACTGGAATTCCTCGCGAACAGATCTCATCAAGAATTACGATCAGGGTTTCAACTGAAAGGCCCGGGCTTAGCCCGGTCAAGACCAACGAAGTAGTACTGCTGGTCGCAATTGCTGGGCCAGCAATTGTTGCGGTCGAGCTACCAATAGTTGCAGCAGCAGAGAGAAGGAATCCGCGACGGTTCATTCAGCATACTCCTGGGCAACCAATTTTCCGCCGTAGCGCTTTGATTTACCCCATGCGGCAAGACTGCCTGAAGCTGCACGGACCAGCGCGCGGAACACAGATACATAGAGCAATGGGCGGTAGATGATTCTTTGCACGGGCCATATCAATATCAGTCTCTTCTTGGCGACCGGGTCAGTCAGAACAGCAAAGAGGGCAATGGCAAACTCAGCTGCTGGTAATGCAAGATATGCCCAGATCATTTCCGGGGGTACCAGACTAACATTTGTACCAACGTCTCCAGTCCAGTCGCCGACAAGATATCCATATGCTGCAACTAGGATGAGGAGATCAGCAACAGGCGCCAGTAATGGGAATAGATAGCCGAAAACTACCATGTCGGGAATTGAGACCAGGCCAACAGTCCGTCTTTCGCGAACAGCATTTTTGTGTTTCCAAGCGCTCTGGAACATCCCCAATGACCACCGCAAACGTTGAGTGAGCAATGCAGAGACTGTCCGCGGAGCTTCAGTTACGGCAATCGCCTGTTCTTCATAAACTATCCGATAGCCAGACCGACTGACCGAAAGGGTGAGGTCACAGTCTTCAGTCAAAGTTTCACCACAGAATAGACCTGCACGTTTAAGTGCAGAGACTCGCCAAGCACCCAATGCTCCAGGAACAACCAAAATTCCGTTTATGTGGTCATAGGCCCGCCTGTCGAAATTCTGCGCTGTTACATACTCCAATGCCTGCATGGCCGTCAGCAGGTTGCTAACATTTCCAACGGTAATCTTGCCAGCAACAGCCCCTACTTTGGGGTCAGCAAAATGCTCAACCATCTTGGAGATAGCATCAGTTCGAACTTCTGTGTCTGCATCAATGCAAACAGCTACCTCTGCGTTCAAGGATGAAATCGCCCTATTCAGAGCACTCCACTTTCCCTGGTTTGGTTGGAAGATGTATCTTACTCTGGCTTCGTACTTGAACTCCAGCGCCTCATTGATAGTGTTATCACGCGACCCGTCATCGACAACGACAACTTCCAAGTTCTGGTAATCAGACGACAGAACACTTTCAATACACTTATGAATGGCGACTTCTTCATTAAATGCAGGAATGATCACAGACACCTTTGGGCTAATACCCAACGAACGGGCTGTGTGTTTTCGTCTGAGCAGTGCCAATGAGAAGATTGCAGTGAATCTGAAAAGACCAATTAAGAGTAAACACCAAAAAACCGCCTGTAGCAGGGTGATAGTCAAGGAAGCAAACGCGAAAGATATCCTGTCAAAGAGTAACCCAGGCCCGGAGACTTCTGGCATCAACTCTGACCTATTTATTCCAAGCGTTTCGGACACCGTGGTGAAAATATACCCGCGATCACGCAATTCACTTATTATCGAAGGCAAAGCTTCAACAGAAGGTGTGCGGTTCTCACCTCCGTCATGAAGTAAGATGACATTGCCCTGGCCGTCCTCAACCTGTGACACCACATAGGCGGAGATTTCTTGGCTACTTAGTCCAAGCCAATCCTTTGGAACAACGTCCATACCATAAATTAGTGTTCCACGTCCTTGAACAACCTCAAGTGGCCAGATTCGGTCGCTGCTGATTGGCCCTCCGCTTCTTAAGAAGGGCTCACGATAAAGGACTGTATCTTGGCCGGTTGCGCTTGAAAGTGCTCGATGTGAAAAGTCATGCTCAAAGTTGGTACGCGAGTAGGAAATCTGATCCATCCTTGGATGAGAAAATGAATGCGTCCCGACTTCGTGACCGTTGTCTACAATGCGCCTTACAAGGTCTGGATAGTTCATCACATTCTGACCTAAGACAAAGAATGTTGCCGGAACATCAAGCTCTTCAAGTACCTTCAGGACAGCTGTCGTGTATTTCGGGTGAGGGCCATCATCGAAGGTCAGGACCACCTCGTTAGCTTTTGGCGCACCATAGCGTTCAATCTGATATGGAGTTGGGTAATAGCCGTAGTTTTGTTCCGTAATCAGCCCCGTCTGGGCACTTGTCTTGACTTGGCGATATCCAAGACTCGCCTTCTCTAAGATACGAAGTGCCGGCCCTTTTCCCACGTACTGAACGAAGTTGTTCAGGCTTATTGTTTCAATCGCTTGCGTCGCTGTAGGTAGGCCTGACTTAAAGGCGCTGATGAGTGGCCAAATCCCAGGATCCTCATAGCCCAATGACCAGACGCCGATGCTCGAAGCCCCACCGTCCTTCATAATCTCTAGATTGTTAAACATTGAGGCTGCATCATTCATCCACACCTTTTCCTGGCGTCGGTTTATAGATTGATACTTTGTGAACGAACCCGACGCTTCGGCTGCGAAATGGAGCTCCGCATCGCTTCTGCTGACATTTGCTATGACTTCTCCGTAAGAGAGCTTTTTGGGTATTGGTGATCCGTCTTCCCAACTAGCCGCAAAGTTACCCAGCGCGACGGTAAGCCGTTCTCCTCCGACTCGAGCCATCGCTGTTTTGACAGTTTCGGCTAGCCAATCGTTTCGTGACAAAGGTGTAGGTGCTGAACCGATCCAAGGTTCATAGAACGCTTTCAAAATGACTTGGTCGAAACCTTTTTCGAGGTCAAATGACAGCCAAGGCCTGCGCGTTGCATTCATGATGATGCAGGTCCGAAAACCAACATCTTGTAAATTGCTCTTGAAATCATTGACTAGTCTGAAAAGGTTGGCGGCCTCCCAACCAGTGAACGGTTCAAGGTCTAGGCAGGCACCATGGGCATTGAGTGATATGAGCTCCGTCACAATCTGAGACTCCATTGCCCGAGAGAGCTTGGCAGTGATGGCTCTTTCGGAGAGCGATCTGTCATACACACTCATGTCAAATTGTATTCTTGGCAGAACGGTGATTTCACCATTGCGACCCGCAAAATACTCCTCAGCGGCCATACGAGTATCCTTGCTAGCAACTTCAGTATTCGGCTGACCGTCTTGAAGGGTAATGGTAACCCAATCAGGTACCAAGACGTCGATAGCCTGACAGCTTCTGTTCAGAGACAGGTGCGACCATTCGACTGTAATTGGGAGATGCGCAACGATACGTGCTTGCGGGACCAGCACTGATTCGTGCTGGTTCTCACCATGCGCAATATTGCAGTTTGAGGTCGGATTGACCGTCTCAACAGAGTAGTGATTGTCTATTGCCTCGCTATCAATCGTTGCTCTTGCAGGGATAAGGCTAACTTGATTTGCAAGCGCAGGTTTAACATAGGGTATGCCGTCAATGAACAAGCTAGTCCAAATGAGAGTAGCCAAGGCTACTACGGCTAGCCGGACTAGTATCCAGTATCGCCGAGCCTGACTGGGATCACTAAAGACAGCAGAATCTGCTCTCTTTTCCTCGACTCTTTCTAAGTGAAACTCAAAACGCCGGAGGGACATCCTTATGCCTCCCCACACTCCAGCTGTGTCGGCAAAATTGAACGCCAAACAGAGCCGAGTATATATCGCAAACTAAAAACACTCTTCACCCAATTCGCACGGATTGCGGACCAGATACGCCGATCAGCAAATGCAAGGCCCCCACCCGACACTCCGCCCAATGTCTGGCGCAAAATAGCCAAACTCAGGTTGTACCAAATTAGGCAAGAAAATGGCGGAGCGTCAAATTTTTGACATTAAGCTGGGAAATTCGATCCAAATAAGGCAAAAAAGTACCCGTATTTGAAATAGTGCTCTATGCTATTGTGAATTGTTTCTCTGCAAGCCGTCTCTGGACATGTTTTTGTCGCAATCTGCAACGGGTTGATCATCCCTCGGTGTAATGGTCCGCCCTGACCTGCCCCCCGAAACGTCGCTCATTCTGATGTAGGGTTTACCTAACCCTTCGATGGAGCAAACAGATGCGAAAGAGCCGTTCCACAGAAGCCCAGTTTTTGGGGTGATCCATGGATAGGAGGTCGGGATGTCGCCAGCGGAGGTCTGCCGCAAGCATGGCCGCAGCCAAGGCACTTTCTGCAAGTTCGAATCGAATTCTGGAGGCAAGAAGGTGTCTGATGCAGCAATTTTGAAGCCGCTGGTGGACGAAAAAGCCAAGCCTAAAATTCGACTGTCGATCAAATGCTGGACAATGCGGTCCCGAAGAACTTGTTAGGAAAGACATGACGACGCCACCAAACGTCGGTGTGCAGCGCTCAGCGCGACGCGCGATTATGCATCTCGCAGCGCCGAGCGTGAAGGCTTGTTAGTATCGATCCCCAAACTGTCAGGCGCGGACGCACACCGGACAATCCTGAGATACGCAAGGAGATGAAGACCGTTGCCGTCAAATGCCGTCGGTTCGGCTTTCGCCGGATCGGCGTGATGCTGGATCGAAAGGGAATGACCATGAACAAAAGAAGCCGTATCGGCTCTAGACAGAGGAGAACTTGGGCGTGAGGCGACAGGGCCGGAGCCGGGCCCTTGGCACGCGGACACCCATGCCAGAGGCTCTGAGGCCCGGAGAGCTCTGGTCTTTGGACATTCTGTCCGACACGTTCGGTGCGTCTCGTCGATTCTGCACCTTAGCCGTGAATGATGCTTGCTGCCTTGAGAACCTCAACCTGTCGTAACTTCGTGACGATCTCTTCCGGCTTATGTCGTTTGATTCCCATCTTTGATCCTCCGTTTCCTAATTATGGGGCCGGACCAATTCAGTGGGGGAGGATCAATCTCGCATCAGGACTGACACCTCTATCTCGTCAGCGATCCAAGGTAGTATGGCGACTCGCATTCAGAACTATTTTGGTGACGACTTTTCGAAGTTATTTTCAGCAGGAAGAAGAGGTCTGCTACCACTTGATGGAAATTAACTTGGCAATTCTTGTTTGCCTGTGCTCATCTCAAAGACTTAGTGGAAGCCCGATAATTGAGTTTTCTTAGTCGGATGGCAAACTGTATCGAGTAAGGGGAAAAATGCCAGCATTTGATTTCTTGGAAGGGCTCCCAAAGTACGGGGATGACGCCAAAGAGGTAGCCCGACAGAGACAGCGCCACGCTTTCTTGATCGAACCGTTTCTGGGGGATATCAAAGGCGCAAGGGTGCTAGATATTGCGGCCCATGACGGGCGATGGAGCTACGCATTTGCAGATGCAGGCGCGGCAAGTGTTTTAGGGATCGAGGGACGGGAGGAACTGGTCGACCTGTTCAGTGAGTTTCCTCACACGCCAGCGAAAGACAGAGTGTCGCTGCGCGTTGAGGACCTTTACGATGGTCTTGACCGCTTACTTGCGGAGAAGCAAACCTTCGATGTGATTGCACTCTTTGGGATCATGTACCATGTGATGGACCACTTCCGGATTGTCCGCCAATGCGTGAAGCTTTCAGCAAAACTGATCATCATCGACAGTGAGTTTGTGAAAGGCGTAAACCCCTACATTCAGATAATTAAAGAGCGAACGGACTACGAGATCAACGCCACGCCGCAAATTGAGGGCCAAGCATTGGCGATCAAGGGGGTGTTAAGCAATGCTGCTATGGAGCGTATTGCAGAGGCCCTCAACTGCGACATGGAATGGTTGCCTTGGGAGGACCTCCCGAAGGAGAACCGAACCGTGGTAAGGGACTACTTTCGAGGACCGCAAAAGAAAATGGTCCGGCGCACATGCGCTCTGCGGCCAAACAGGGACCGAAGTGCTTGAGCGGCCAGATATCAGTGATCCTGATGTCCGATTGGATCTCCATCCAAGAATAGCGCCATACTTCATTCTTCTGAGTTATTGCCGTCACATAGGATTCCAGAAACAGTCAAAGGCAGACAGCTGTTGGATTGCGCGTGTCAGAAAGAAGGACGGTGGTTATAAACAGCACCGCTTGGGATGTTCAGGCAAACTCAGTTTTGAACAAGCGGTTTGCGCAGCTGAGTCTTGGTTTGCGCGGCGGGATGTCTCCGCGATAGCGGCAGAACCCTACCAAATTGGTTCCAAACGAAACCTGAGCATCTGCCCAATGGGGGATACACCAACCGTTGGCAGCGCGATGAAGGCCTACTTGGAATGGAAAGCAATGGCGGCAACTAGGTCGCACTTTGAGACCCTCGTAAGTCTCATCAACTACTACGTTGTGCCAAATCTCGCGTTCATCCCGCTGGAGGAGTTCAATGGGAAGCACTTTGGCGATTTTTGCCTGCATGTCATTGAAACACCTCCAAAGCGCGGGCGAGATGATCCAATTGGCCGGAATAGACTATCAGAACTGTCTCAGGAGGCGCTCCGGAAACGCAAAAAGACCTTGAACGCAATCATCAGTATTCTGCGCGGAGCCTTCTTGCTCGCCTGGGAAAGGGGGGACATTCGAGATGATAGGCCGATGCGGTGCTTGCGCCGACTTCCCAATGTAGACCGACCAAGAGTTATATTTCTGGATCGCAAGCAGTGCCGTGCACTGCTGAGTGCATGTTCTGATGACCTGGAGATGTTGGTACGCGCTGCGCTCTACACTGGCTGTCGCGCCAACGAACTTTGCAAAATGCTTGTAGAAGATCTGAATACAAGCGGCCCGGCAGTCTTCGTCTCGTCTCTCAAAGGAGTCAGACAGCGTTACGTTTTCCTGCCCCCGGAGGGACTGAGCTTCTTCCGTGAGATTTCTGGCGATAGGGCACCTTCAGATTTTCTCTTCAGAAAGACGAACGGGCGGCGTTGGGGGGCGGAGTATAAAAGTTACTTTCAGAAGGCACGAAGGTTAGCAGGCCTTCAGGAGCAGCTCACCTTCCACGGCCTGAGGCACACATATGCGAGCCAGTTAATACAGGGCGGCGCGTCTTTGCTGAGCGTCGCCGAGCAGCTCGGCCATCGCAACGTGCAGGCAGTCAGCTCCACCTACGGTCACCTCTGCGCTTACCAACGCGAAGAAGAGGTCCGCCGCAGTTTTGAACCGCTTCTTTTGGATGTGGCAAAGAAAGAGAAACTGGAAAAGTCCAAAACTGCTCCCATGTTCAAACACCATAAAGATGTTTCATGGCCCCGTTCAAACCATGCGCGCTTCAGTGGTCCCCTCTTGCAACGGCTTCGCATGGCTGAACAGACAGAGGACCGGTCCAACTGAAAAGTCAGTGCCTGCCAGGTATGCTAGCGAACGTTTCAAGCACTCCTTTGCTTGGCCGTGCCAGTGAGGTCCTTGGCAAGGACGAAGTTCTTTCGAAGTTTCCTTCACGATCCCAAGTTTCAGGGAGTGGGGCCCGGCGCAACTCAGCGAACCGTTCTTCCTGTTTCCCGGCTGCCGCTTGGTTGGCTTTGCTCAATGCTGAAAAGCTGCGCCGAACCTGCGCCTCTCTGACATGTGCTGCAAGATGGCCATAAGTGGTCATCACCGTGAGGGTGCTTGCGTGTCCAAGCTGTCTAGCCACCGCATCAAGCGTTGCGCCACCCTGAATCAAATCACTCGCATATGTGTGCCTGAGCCCATGAAAAACAAATTCTCGGGGCAGTCCTGCTTTTGCGACTGCGGTTCTGAATTGTAAGGTGTGCTGACGCCGCCAAGGTAACCCTTTCGTAGATAGAAATAGGTGGTCAGCTTTCTGTTTGCCAGCACATGCCTCAAGGAAGAAGGCCATCCCCTCTTCGGGTAAGAATACGAACCTGGCAGGGCTGCGCTTGAAGGGTTTGATGTGCACCCCGAAGCCCCCATTGCCGACATCTGCCACTCTCAGGTCACCAAGCTCCCCGACCCGACATCCGGAATACAGCGCCGCCATCACAAGATTACGGAGCGGCAGGGAGCAGGCGGCAAGGAGCCGCTTGCACTCGGACCTCGTGAGAAAGATGGTCCTTGGCTGATGGTTCACGGAGACCCTGTTCAAGCATTTCCAGGACCGCTCGGAGGTCAAATGACCGTTCTCCCAGGCATACCGAAACACCATCCTGAGAATTGTCACCAGTGAGTTGAACGTCCGTTTACGCCTTCGTACCTCATCCGCACTCAGATTGGCGGGGTCAATCTTGCTGGGGGTGGCCTCAAAGCCCCGTTTGGGCGGCTGTTCCAGCGTTTTGGCCGCGAGGCGCTGTAGGTCCTTGCCGCAAAACGCTTCAATTGGGATACTACTGAAGTCAGGAACCAGATGGTAGTTCATCAAGGTGAGATTATTGTAATGACCCCCCTCTGAGCGGGCCAGTTTTGACCACTCAAGATAATCGGTCATCGCGTGTCCAACGGTATATACGCTTCCGATTGGACAAACGCTCAAACGACTTACTCTGCCAACGCTCTCCGGCGGCACCGAAAGTGCCTGAACTTTGGCCGTTTCGAACCATTCGAAGGCTCGCTCTATGGCTTCATCATAGTCTATCGCAGGTCTGCTCAGAGGAAGCGCTGCCCCCAGGCACTTCTGCCGGTAATTGCCGTTAGCGCGCAGCGTTCGGGCGACCCAGTTACAGATCCGGTTGTCTTGTCTGTGTACGCCGATGTGGCGTCCATTGAGCAACCGGTGCCAGTGTGGATATTCCCTATGGGCCAACTTCTGGATCTCAGCTGGTGTCTTGAATGGACAGCTCTCAACCGTGTCTGCCCTGTCAGAGGTTTTGCTGCGTGCTTCTAATCCTATCGGCATATCAGTCTCCATCCGGTTGAAAGGATGGAGTCTCGGCCATCTCCATGTAGAGCCCTAGGAGAATCTGAGTTGTCAGAAGGCAAGGAAGGTGCAGAAAGACCCGCTGCTGTCAGTTTAACTGATGTCCTTCCGGCAAAACCCCGGAGCCGTAGCGAATGAAGTATTCCCGCGCGGCATCGTTGAAACCATAGGTTTTCACATACTCAAGCAGCGCTTTTTCGAGCACCTGTATACGTTCATCTTTATCCATGGGTTTGCCCTCGGTCATATTGGGAGATTCTTACCACCATTCGTTAAGAATTGGTTAACGGGCAGAGAAAGCGCGAGCTGGTTGAAGCGTCAGTGTCCATAAAACCGCAATCTGACAGGCAATCGCCATAGATTAATCATACTCTGCAAACAGGTACAACGCATGCAAATCAGACCCCTTACCCCCGCCATCGCAGCACTCGTTTTGTGCCTTCCTGATATTTCCTATGCTACGGAGATTCAGGGCAGAGTTACGCACGTCAGAGATGCGGACACAATCGAGGTGCGTGGGATACCGATTCGGTTTGATAGCGTGGATGCTCCGGACAGGGGTCAGCCGGGCTATGAAGCAGGTCAGACTTGGATGAAGGAAAACTATGCAAACCGTATGGTCCGCTGTGTCTTGACTGGGGCAAAAACCTACGACCGATGGGTCGGCACGTGCTTTGGCAGCAAAGGTGAGAATATCAGCGCGAGAGTAATTGGTGCTGGCCTAGCACGTGACTGCCCACGATATTCCGGCGGAAAGTATCGCAAGTTTGAGACCGCTCAGTCACGTTCCGTTCCACTCAAAAAGTATTGTCGATGATCGCGACAGTCTACAGAGCCCTCTGATCCTTCCGTTGACCTAAGAGGTGGTCTTAGATTTTAGACCATTTTGCAGCGTGGTTAAGATGGATCAGGGTTTGATTTAGGCTGCTGTTCTCATTGGTTCAGTTTTGCTGACATAGGCCTCATCAGGGGTCAATATGCCGTGGGTCGAATGTGGGCGTTCAGAGTTGTAGTAGGTCAGCCATTTACTGATCCCGTTCCTCATTTCTGAACCAGTTTCGAAGGCATTGAGATAGACGCATTCATACTTCAGGGATCGCCACAATCGTTCGATCATGCGGTTATCGCGCCATGCGCCTTTGCCATCCATGCTGATCTTGATCTTCGCGTCTGTCAGTACGTCGATCCAAACGCCGCTCGTGAACTGACTGCCTTGATCGCTGTTGAAGATTTCCGGCGTGCCGTGCTTGGCCAAGGCCTCGTTTAGGGCCTCAACGCAGAAGTCCGCATCCATGCTGTTTGATAATCGCCAAGCCAGGACCTTGCGGCTGTACCAATCCATGATCGCCACGAGATACAGGAAGCCGCGCCGCATCGGAATATAGGTGATGTCTGCGCACCAGACTTGGTTTGGGCGGTCGATCACCGCATTGCGCAGCAGATATGGCCAAATCTTATGCTGAGGATGTTTCTTACTTGTGTTTGGTTCCTGATAAATCGGCACCAATCGCATGAGGCGCATCAAACGGCGCACGCGATGCCGCCCACATTTGTGGTCGTTGCGCTGCATGAAGCGCGCGATCTGGCGTGATCCGTACCATGGTGTTTCCAGGAACTGTTTATCGATAATCTTCATGAAACGCAGGTTTTCAGTACTTTCACCAACGGGCTGATAGTAAAGGCGCGACCGTGACAGCTGCAACAGTTCGCACTGTTTACGCATGCTTAACTTTTTATTCCGGCTCACCATTTTTTGCCTCGCGTCCCGAGCAACTGATGCGAGGCGTCCGCTAAAAAATCCCGTTCCACAACAAGCTGGCCAATCTTGGAATGCAACTTATCGACGTCAGCGGCACTCACTGGCTCGGGCGTTGAACCTTTGCGGCTAAAGGCCGTCGCCATGTTCTCTATCGCCGCGCGCTTCCAAGTCCCGATCTGGGTTGGATGCACACCATATTTCTTCGACAATTCCGCCAATGTCATTTCCTCGCGGATCGCTTCAAGCGCAACCTTGGCCTTAAACTCGGGTGAGTGGTTCTTTCGTTTCTTCATTCTGGATCACTTCTTTCGTCATGCGATCCACCTTAATGACTGGTCTGAATTTCCGCGACCACCTCTGCCGCCGAAAAGATGGAGGATCCTGAGGTACCTCCTATCGCCTCTGTGAGCTTTCTAGTAGAGCAGATGTCGCAATCTGCTGGCTGGCCTGCAGTGAATGTAATGCGGCACACCACAGGGCTCGCGCTAACCAATAAATAGGCTGAGGTGTTAACAAAAACTTACGCTTAGCGTATTCCTCTCCAGCCATGCTTAGCTGCTTTGTGCCAAGTTTCAATCAGCAAAAAATCTGCACTCTTGTCTATAATCTACGGCGTGGCGTTTGGTTGACGGCCGCGCTGTATACCCATGTGTGTGGATCATCTCGCGCGCGCGCGGGAAAAACACCTTTCAGGCCAACAATCAGCCCATCAAAGCACAGGGCGGGGGAAGAATAGGGGGAAGATTATCAGAGATGCTGAGATAAGGTACTGTTATTATGCAATTTAAAAAAAGCACATGGCGATCCCTGAAGGACTCGAACCCTCAACCTGCTGATTAGAAGTCAGCTGCTCTATCCAGTTGAGCTAAGGGACCGCTGCACTGTACATGCCGCAGGTCATGCGACCGTGCAAGTCTTAGAGGGTCCTCGTCATGAAAACGCTTAAGGGATCGGTCACGTAGTCCCCGAAAGGCGGACACTCTGAGAAACCATTGCGTTGGTATAGCGCGCGTGCCGGGGCAAAAAGGTCAATGGTCCCGGTTTCCAGGCTCACGCGCTTCCAGTTCCGGTTGCGGGCATGATCCAGAAGGCCCGTCAGGATAGTCTGCCCTACTCCACGACCGCGTGCAGCGGCAGAGGTATGCATGGATTTCAGCTCCGCATGACCGGGACCGATCTCGCGGATTGCCCCTACTCCCAACAACTCACCCAATTCACGCGCCGTCAACAGCGTTGCCCGCGCGTCAATCAGCTCTTCCGGTTCCATGACATGGCAGCTGCTGAGCGGAGAATGCGCGCGCATTACTTCAAAATGGTGCGAAAGCAGTGCACGCACGTCCGGTGTCGCGGCGGTTCCCTCGATCAGGCGCAGATTGTTGTACTCCGGTTGAAGTGGTCTCAAGCAATATTGAAAGAACATTCGAAATTAATATCATGCATTCTCGGTCTGAACTCCGTTTTAAAGTGCAGCGAAGAATTCGAAATGGCAACGGAAAACGCCCTCCGAGACAGGCCTTCTCAAAGATGATTTCCAGGTGAACTAAGTGGGTTTCTTGATCGCGACTTAGCCGATTTCGAAGGTATCAAAGACCTGTCGATGTCGGCCTTTTCCTCTGCACATTTCCTGAAGTGGAAATACTTGGTCGACCGGAAAGACTGCCGCCGTGGCAGCGCGTTTGTGCCGCAGCGCGCCGACAATCCGACCGCGCGTTTCGTTACAGACGACGTGTCCGCCCTGGCCTCCGGCGCGGATGTGGATCGACACGTGGCGTCATGGAATCACTTTATGCCGTTCCCTACGGATTCATCCCGCTTGTCGGCAGTGCTTGCCGCGCAGGATAAGCACGAGGTTGTCCTGATCAACCGTCCCAGCGCGGGCGAGAGCCAGAACATCACCAATGCTATCTTGCAGTGCCTCGCGGTGAGCAAGACATTAGTTTGCATGGCCAAGATTGAATTGTGGCGATTCTCCATCTTCAAAGAATCCTCCGTGCGGAAGTTGCTACAAACCTATCCCGCCGATCGGGCAACGGACTTACCCGGTCAAAATGACGTGCACCGGAACAACGGCGACATCAACGCCGCCGCAATGTGCGACAGCCGAGAGACCGGCAACCAGCACTTGATCGTTTCCGCGCGCTTCATCAAAGCTGGGCAAACCACAGGCTATGCAGTTTTTCTGGGTCACACCAAGATGGACAGCACGGTCCAATTTCTTGCTGTCAAACGTAAGAAAGCCAAGAGCGTGCGCAAGTTTGGGTTGCCAGTGGGCCACCCAACGTCCTGATGAAGCGAAAGGGGCGGACCCGCCGCCCCTGCCCGCGTACATCATGCCCAGCCAAGCTGTGTCAGCGCATGGCCATCATTCCAGATCTTGGTCATGTGCGTGATCTTCCCACCTGCGAATTCCATCGCATAAACGTAATCCGACGCGACTGTAGCGCCTGTCGGCTCCATGGGGCCGCCAGGCCCGGACTGTGTTCCGTGAAAAACGGCAAAGGCCAATACAAGGCCGCGGTCTTCGTCGGCTGCAAACCCTTTCAATTCATAGTGACCATCAGGGATTGGCGTCAGCAAACCCTTCATCCACTCTGTATAGGCCTCCAATGTACGGGTATCCGCCAGCGCTTCGGACTGGCAAGAAAAGCTGGCGCCCGAGCTGCAATACTTCGCGCATCCGCCCCAGCCTTTGCCGGTTTCACAGGCTTCAAAAAAGTCTCGTGCGGTGACTGTCATGCTCATTCTCTGGTCTCCTTTGATGCATCACCCGGGGCCACTCCCCTAGGCGTCATGATTTGAAATTACGCATGCCAGCCGCACAGCGATATCGTTCAAATGAACCAGTTGATGCAGGAGCGATGTAGGATATGGTTTCCCGACACATGCGCGGGGACATTATGTCGGACACGGCACAATCTGTTGAAACGCTGACCAAAAGAGAGGCTGAGGTGGCCGCAGCCTATGCTGACGGTGCCAGTTACAAAGTCATTGCCCGTGACCTTGGCATTTCACCCACAACGGTTCGTTCTCATTTGCGCACGGTCTATGGCAAGCTGAATGTCACCTCGAAAATCGCCTTGGCCCAGGCGTTGGCGGATCCGGATGCCAAAACGGCTCAGAGCCAGGATGCGGCCGAGCTGACGGCGGATCTGGCGCTTGAACTTGATGAAGCCATGCGGCGTGAACGGGCCATGACCGGCGTTCTGCGGATCATCAACGATAGCAGTGGCAATCTGGATGAAGTAATCGACGAGGTGCTGGAGCAGGCTCTTGAGATTTGCGAGGCGGAATTCGGCATCTTGATGGAGCATCATGGTGACTACGTGTTTACGGAAATGCGCTCTAGCAACATCACAACGCCATTTGCGAATTGGCTTGCAGAACAGGGTGCGTTCAACCCCGGTGTAAATACGGCAGTGGGACGCGCAGCCAGATCTCTGAAGCCCGTGAGTATTGTTGATGTGAATTCAGAGGATGTGCCTTACGATGACAACCCGCTGCGTTTTGCGACTGTAAAATTTGGTCATGCACGGTCCCTTGCGGCGATCCCAATGACATCCGGTGGGCGATTGATCGGCGTCTTCAGTGTGTACCGGACCCGCGTCCATCCATTCAATGACCGCGCTTTGGAGTTGGCGCAGGCCTTTGCAGATCAGGCCGCGATCGCGATCGAGAACTCTCTTCACATCAGCGAGATGGAAGGGCGGCTGGAACGGTCTACCGCCTCGCGCGAGATATTGGACGCAATCAGCACGTCCAGCGACGACGAAGCGCCGGTGTTCGACGCCATTTTGCGCAACGCCGCCCGGCTGTGCAACGCGCCGATGGCCCGGCTGGAATTGGCCGACAACGCCCGGCAAAATCACTATTGCGCTGCCGCATGGGGCGATGAAATGCGGTCGTTCAAGGTCGGCGAGGCGATGCCCCTTGATCAACCGAATGATCTGCCGACTGCCATTCGCGAGGGCGTGGTCCGCCACATTCACGACCTGTCGAAAACAGAACTCTACCTCAGCGGCAATCCAACCCGTGTAAGGATGGTGGAAGAGGAAGGCTACCGTACCTACCTGTGCGTCCCATTGATCGCGGCAGGCACCAGCATCGGCGCAATTGTCCTGAGCCGCCGCGAGGTGGCTCCCTTTTCGGACGAAAGTATCGCGCTGGTCGAAAACCTTGCCAAACAGGCAGTGATTGCAATTGAGAACGTCCGCCGGTTTCGTGAATTGCGGGATCGGTTGAAACGGGAGGCGGCAACACACGAAATCTTGCAGGTTATCAATCAAAACCGCGATGACGCGATGCCTGTCTTTGACGCCATTCTGAAGAAAGCGATTGAACTTTGCGGCGCAAGCTCCGGTGCGCTGACGTTGGGGGCCAAAGGCGAAGATCATCAGCGCATGGCCGTCTCATATGGCGTCAGCCAAGTGACGTTGGATGTCTACGCGCGCGGCGAGGTCTCGATGAACCCCGACATCTCAATGGCGGCAAAGGCGATCCTGACAGGTGAGGTGGTGCATGTGGCGGACATGGCCGATACCGATGGCTACCGCAGTGGCGTGTCGCACTATACGTCCGTGGTCGACGACACGGGCATCCGCACCAACCTGTTTGTACCTTTGATGACGCCGGAAGGGGGCGAAGGCGTTCTGGTGCTTTTTCGCAAGGAGGTGAAGCCCTACAAGCCTGACGAAATCGCATTGGTCGAGACCTTCGCAACCCAGGCCTCTATCGCGCTCGAAAACGTCCGCCAGTTCAGGGAGCTGCAGGCACGCACCTCAGAGGTTCAGGCGCTGAACGCCTCGCTTGAGGCGAAGGTCAACAACCAGGTAGTCGAAATCGAGCGGATGGGACGGCTGAAACGCTTCCTGCCGCCTGCTGTCGCGGATACAATCGTTTCCTCGGGATCTGAGCAGATGCTGCAAAGTCACCGCGCACTTCTGGGCGTTCTGTTTTGCGACATCCGTGGCTTTACGGCGTTTTGTGAAACAGCAGAACCCGAAGAGACGATCGAGGTGCTTCAAACCTATCACGAAGAGATGGGCAAACTGATCAACCAGCACGGCGCAGGCGTCGACCTGCGTATGGGCGACGGTGTCATGGTGCTGTTCAACGACCCTATCCCTTGTGATGATCCGGCGGGAGACGCGGTTCGTCTTGCCATCGAAATGCGCACGCGGATGGCCGAATTATGTGCGGGGTGGAAACGGCTTGGCCATCGTCTTGGGTTTGGCGTCGGCATCTCCCTAGGCTATGCCACTGTCGGCCTTGTGGGCCATGAGGGGCGTTTCGATTACACCGCATCCGGGACCGCAATCAACCTTGCCTCAAGGCTGTGCGATGAGGCGGTCGACGGGGAAATCCTCCTGAGCGCGCGTGCCGGGATTGCGGTCGAAGATGCTTTCGAGGTTGAGACGCGTGGAGAACTCAGCCTGAAGGGGATACGCGAACCCATCGAAGTGTTCAGGTTTGTGAACGAAACATAGGTGGTTCTAGTGCGCGATGCCAAGTCAGTCGAAATGCATGGAGTGAATGCTCGCGGCCCTGAGCTGCGGCTCACTGTGAAGTCCGATATTGCGATGCAGATTCCCAATAGCGCATGTCCAGTGTGCTACTCCCCAATTCTTGGACACTCCGGCGTAAACTAAACTACTCTGTGCTCCGGCTGATCGGTTTGGTTTCCGTATTTCTTTAGCCAATAGGCCAAAGCTGGGGGTTTGCCGCCGAGAGCAGAGCGTGGACGCATGTGATTGTGAAAGGCGGTCCATTTCCTGATCCCGGCCTTGGCCGCCGATCCGGTTTCCCATGCGTCCAGGAAGACGAACTCATACTTCATGGAACGCCGCAGGCGTTCGGCAAAGATGTCGTCAAGGATCCGGCCGTTGCTGTCCATCGAGATGCGGATACCGGATCGACGCAACCGATCCTTCCACGTAAAGAACGTGACCTGGCTGCCCTGATCCGCGTTCAGTATATCCGGCGCACTGAACTTGTGGATGGCCTCGCTCAATGTGTCGACACAGAACTCCGCCTTCAGCGTGTTCGAGATGCGCCAGGCCAGAACTTTGCAGATGCACCAGTCCATGATCGCAACGAGAAAAAGAAGGCCGAGCCGTATCGACAAGTACGTGATGTCGCACACCAAATCTGATTGGGCCGATTTACACGATCGCCAAACCGCAGGTAGGGGTTATCCTGTGCCCCTCGGCGGCCTTGATGGTGGTAGGCTTCTGATAGATCGGCAATAAACCCGCTAGCCGCATGAGGCGGCGGATACGTTTCTCGTTCACGAGATGATCCTCGTTGCGCAGATGCCATGTCATCTGCCGAACGCCGTGAAAAGGGGTTTCCAAAAATTGCTTATCGATCACACGCATCAGATCAAGGTATATTTGACTTTCGCCTGTCGGCTCATGGTAAAACGACAGCCGTGATATCGACCGCGAGGCACATGGCTTGCCAACAGATAAGCCAGGCAGGTCTGGCTCAATCATCTTGCGCTTCACTTGCCGGTCCAAGGTTTGGGCTTTCTGACCAAATAACCGGTGGCGACAGCCAGCTCCCCAATCTTGGCGTGCAAGTCTTTGACCAGTTCTTAATCGACTTCAGGCATCTTGCGACCACCGCGCTTAAGCAAAGCCCGCTTCCATTGATGGATCATTTTGGGGCACCTCGAACCGACTGGCCAACTCACTGACTGTCTCTTCACCCTTCACCGCTTCCAACGCGACCTTAGCCTTGAACTCTGGAGGATGTTGCTTCCGTTTCGACAAATCTGATCTCCTTCGTGTTGAAGGTCAGCAGACAACAAATCGTGGCCTACGCCAGCGTCCGAATATTTGGGAGTAGCTCAAACGCTGGCTTGAACGTGACCAACCCACCGATAATTTGACATCTTGGATGTTCACGCTGACAAAGACTGTGAAACGGGGATGTCTAAACCCGCGATCCACCTTTAGGTCAGGTTTGGGATCCGTCCAAGGCTCGCAAAGCCTAGTATCCATTGGCCACGTAGATGATGAGGCGGCCAACGCCTCACAACCTGTGAAACGATCATCGTCGCGTGATCTCTACCCCGATTTACAGATCGTTCAGTGCGTCCACGCCCCCCGGCGCCCGGTTGCGAAATTTTCACCATAGCCGCCGGGGCGGATGTTGGGTTTGCGCTTGTTCGGATCCTGCACCTGTGCGTCGATGCGATGCTCTCGCGCATATTCGATGGCGTCGTCCTTGGTATCGAACTGCAAGCGTACCTGGCTTTGCGTATCCGTGGAGGACGTCCAACCCATCAGCGGATCAATCTCGCGCGCCTCTGCTGGGGCGAACTCCAACACCCAGTGATGTGTCTTCGCGGTGCCCGATGACATGGCCGTGCGGGCGGGCTGATAGATACGAGCGCGCATGAGAGGTCCTTTGGCAGTTGGCTGAAATCTATATCGGGCAAAATGAGGAGCGGGGCAAGGGAATGAATCCCATTACATCAACAGTTTTCGCACCTCGGGCCAGGCTGCGTCACCGCGTGTGATGAAGCCTGCGCGGTCCGTATTCCACGTCTCCTCCACCCCGTCGGAATAATTGAGATAAAGTTTGCCATCCACGACCGTCCAGCTTTCAGGCTGAGTCGAATACAATTGCTGCTTCTCGGCCACGGCCCAAGCGCAATAGCCACCGTATTGCGGCGCGTAGGCAAGCGGATCGACCGCAAACCGGTCACGATGACTGGCAGAAGCAAAATGCCACGTCACGCCGGACCAATCGTAGGAAAACTCGGCAGAGCCAATGACCGGTTCGCCCTGGGTAAAATAGGCAACCGGATCCGCGCCGCGCAGGGCAATGCCTTCGGTAGCGAAATATTCGTGGGTGCCTGGTTCATCGCGCGTCAGGTACATACCACCGACCCCGGCGACCACGAGTGCCACGCCGGTCAAAAGAATGTTACGCCTTATGAGCATCTTCGCCCTCCTCCGTGGTTCGATGTGCGCAGGTTGCATATGGCGTTCAAGATGCTGTCACATGTCACACCAACATGTGATAGGAGCCATGTCAGCCAACCTGATGTCATTTTCTGGCAGCAGCCTCCCCGTCAGCCCTTGAACCTGCTGCCAAAGATGACACCTTTGCACAACGCCAGCCAAGGAATCTACGATGCCATACGCCCAGACTGACAGTTCTGACGCTACCGCCGTTCTGGCGCATCCTGCCCCTGACGTGCGCGAACGCCCAAAGCTGGAAGGCGGCAAGACGTTCCGGATGCAAACGGAATTTAAACCCGCAGGCGATCAGCCCACCGCGATTGAGGAACTCTGCGCCGGTGTGCTGGACGGTGACCGCGATCAGGTGTTGCTTGGGGCGACGGGTACCGGCAAGACATTTACCATGGCCAAGGTGATTGAGCAGACCAATCGCCCCGCCATCATCCTGGCGCCCAACAAGACGCTCGCGGCGCAATTGTACGGCGAATTCAAGGGCTTCTTCCCCGAAAACGCGGTGGAATACTTTGTCTCCTACTACGACTACTACCAGCCGGAAGCTTATGTCGCGCGGTCCGACACCTATATCGAGAAGGAATCCCAGATCAACGAACAGATCGATCGCATGCGCCATTCGGCCACGCGGGCGCTGCTGGAACGCGATGACGTGATCATCGTCGCGTCGGTTTCTTGTATCTATGGTATCGGGTCGGTCGAAACCTACGGCGCGATGACGCAGGACCTGAAAACCGGGCAGATGTATGACCAACGGCAGGTCATTGCAGACCTCGTGGCCCAGCAATACCGCCGCAATGATGCAGCGTTTCAACGGGGTTCGTTCCGGGTGCGCGGCGATGCCTTGGAGATTTTCCCTGCTCACCTCGAGGACCGCGCATGGCGGCTGTCCTTCTTTGGCGAGGAATTGGAAAGCATCACCGAATTCGACCCGCTCACTGGGGAGAAGGTGCAGACGATGGACCAGATCCGCGTCTACGCCAATTCGCACTATGTGACCCCAAAACCGACGATGCAACAGGCGATCATCGGTATCAAGAAAGAGCTCAAGATCAGGCTTGATCAGTTGGTCAATGACGGCAAGCTGCTGGAAGCACAACGGCTGGAGCAGCGCACGAACTTCGATCTGGAGATGCTGGAGGCGACGGGCGTCTGCAACGGGATCGAGAACTATTCGCGCTACCTTACCGGTCGCGCGCCGGGGGAGCCGCCCCCCACCCTTTTTGAATTCATCCCTGACAACGCCATCGTCTTCGCGGATGAATCCCACGTCTCCGTCCCCCAGATCGGCGGCATGTACAAGGGCGACTACAGGCGCAAGTTCACGCTGGCCGAACACGGGTTCCGCCTGCCGTCCTGCATGGACAACCGCCCCCTCAAGTTTGAGGAATGGGACGCCATGCGCCCGCAGTCCGTCTTCGTCTCCGCCACGCCGGCCGCGTGGGAGATTGAACAAACGGGTGGTGTCTTCACCGAGCAGGTGATCCGCCCCACCGGCCTGCTGGATCCGATGGTGGAGATCCGGCCGGTCGAGATGCAGGTCGATGATCTGCTGGACGAGGTCCGCAAGGTTGCCGCCGATGGTTATCGCACGCTCTGCACCACACTGACCAAACGGATGGCCGAGGACCTGACCGAATACATGCACGAACAGGGCATCCGCGTGCGTTACATGCACTCCGATATCGACACGATTGAACGCATCGAGATCCTGCGCGACCTGCGGCTGGGGGCCTTCGATGTGCTGATCGGCATCAACCTGCTGCGCGAAGGCCTGGATATTCCCGAATGCGGTCTGGTCGCCATCCTGGATGCGGACAAGGAAGGTTTCCTGCGCTCTGAAACATCACTGATCCAGACCATCGGCCGGGCCGCGCGAAATGCTGACGGCCGCGTGATCATGTACGCCGACCGCATCACCGGGTCGATGGAACGCGCGCTGGCTGAAACCGACCGCCGCCGCGCCAAACAGATCGCCTATAACAAGGAACACGGGATCACCCCTGCCACAGTCAAGAAGAACGTCGAGGACATTCTGGCGGGCCTCTACAAGGGCGACACTGATCAGGCACGCGTCACCACGCAGATCGACAAGAAGATGGCCGGTTCCAACATGCAGGCCGTGCTGGAAGGGCTGCGCACCGACATGCGCAAGGCCGCCGAGAACCTCGAATTCGAAGAAGCAGCCCGCTTGCGGGATGAGGTCAAGCGGCTGGAAGCGGTCGATCTGGCAATCGCCGACGATCCGATGGCGCGGCAGTACGCGGTGGACAAGGCCGTAGATGATGCGCAATCCAAATCGGGGCGCAGCACGATGGGCCGTGGCGGCATGCGCGGTGGTGTGAAGCGAAAGAAAGGGCGGCGGTAGGGTTGTTTTTACGGCCGGATCACGCGCTTGCCGGGAAACTCCTGACTTCATTGGACTCTTGGTTCACGACTTTGTGAGGCAATTCTGGTACCCTAATTGGAAACAAACTGTTTCTCAGGGGGTTCCAATGCGTCTTTTTCTTTCTGCTTTTTTCATTATTCCAATGACGTTTTCAGCCGAATTGTCGGCCGCACCCATTTCAGTAGATGCCGATGGAAATCCATGGGAGGTGTTCCATTTTCGGGAGCAACGTGGGTCATCCAGCATATTTCGATCGCCTCAAGGCCCTGTCGATACGCTTTCTTTTGGCTTGTTGAACGTTGTACCCAATGGAAAGGGCGAAAATGACGGCGAACGCGTCAGCGATTTCCCAACGACTATCATTGCCCGCCAGAACGGGGTGCAAAGGGAAGTAGGTTTTTCACCGGATTCCTTTGATCCGAATGCATTTGGAGCCGGGATTAATTACGATCCAAGCCTCAATGGGTCATGGGAATTCACAATCACGAACGGCCCGGATTCACTTGTGATTAATTCACCTGAAGTTGGGGTGGTTGACGTCCCTGAAAGGGTCACAAACGTCCAGCTTTCGCAGGCAACCGGCATCACCACACCCACGTTCAGTTGGCAGAACAATGAAGCGAATGCCGATGTGGTACGCGTGACGATTTATGACCTGAACAACCGTGACGCATTTAGCGGGAACGCAGATCGCGTTTACATCACGACCATTCCTCAAGGGGAAAGCAGTTTCACTGTACCGGAAGGTGAGTTGGCCGAAGGGGGTCTGTATTCGGCCCGCATCTCAACTCGCGTCAATCGCAGCGTCGAAGACGGAACAGCAGGTACTAACCCGTCCGGTTCAAGCCAAGCCGGAGCCGCCCTTGTACGCGGCGATACCTTCTTTGACTTTCAAGCCACCGACCTTGGCGACGAAAACGTTATCCTGCCAGAGCTGACATTTCCTGCTGACGGCAGTGTCGTCTACAACTTCAACAACCCCGTACTCGCCAACCAGATTCAATACTACGATCCGCTTGTCGCTGTCGGCTATGACTATCAGATCGGTGAACAGGACCCCTTTTTCAATTCTTTCATCCTGCCCGAAATTGGCGATGACCTTTTCACTCTTCACCTATGGAACGGCACTGAATATGCCTACGACTCCGACGTGATGGCAGGGATCGAATACTTCCTTGGAGATGACACCGAAAGGTTTCGTATTCTTGGCATCGAAACAGGTGCAGCGCTCGATCCGTTTGATCCGACGGCATTCGTGACCGGCCTCAGCTTTGCTGCCGACGGCCAATTCACCGGCACCATGACACCGATCATCGCAAACGTTCCCTTGCCTGCGGGGATCGTTCTGTTGGGCGGTGCACTTGGCGGATTGGCATTTGCGCGGCGCAGGCCGGGGAGCGCAGCACGCGTCAAGACTTGAAGCAACACCAAAGCCGCCTATCCTTTGCGCATGGCTGAACGTCCTCCATATCCGCTTGCCAAGGCCGCATTGGCGCTCTTGGTCATCACACTGGCCCCATCTTCATCTGCAGCTTGGGAATTCACACCAGGCGATCCATGTGTTCTGACCCACACCACTGACGATGTTGAGGTGACCCTAACCTACGATCCCGTGACGCCGCTCTATTCCTTCTCTCTGAAACAAGCACAACCTTTCCCTGCGGCATCGGTCTTCGGGCTGCAATTCAGTGGTCCATTGTCACTTGCCATCGGCACGGATCGTCACCAATTCAGCGACGCAGGCAGGCGCGTGACGGTGGAAGACAACGGATTTGGGAATGTTCTGAACGGCATGCAATACAACGATGCAATGATTGCGACGATCGGCAACCAGCTTATCGCGGTGTCGCTTGAAGGTGCCGCAGACCCGGTTGCGGCCTTTCGTGCTTGTGAAGGCCCCGAGCCGGTAAGCTGATCCAGCCCTTCAGGCGCGTATTATTCGCCATTAAATCGCCCTGCAATGCCCTCTCCCTCACCAGACTTTGCTGCGAAACGTCCCTCCATATCAAGTCTGACTGAGGTTTCATCGTGCCAATTATCATTGCCATCCTTACCGCAATCGCCGGTGCCATCTGGTGGTGGGCCCGCAACAACCCCCGCGAAGCGATCCACACCGCGCAGGACGTGGCAACCACACTCAAGAACGCGCCAAGGCGGCTCGCCTTTCGCCGCCAGACCAATGCCCATCCGGTGGAAGGCATCGATGATCCCCGCATCGCGATCTGCGCCATCGCGCAGTCCTTTTTGGAACTCGAAACCCTTCCCACGATTGAGCAGCGCAAACAGCTTCATATGCTCTTGCGCTCCCAACTCCGCTGTACGGAAGAAGAGGCCGAAGAGATGGAAGTCCTCGGCCGCTGGCTGGTCACACAATGCAACGGTGCCCGTGAAGCCGTGCCACGCCTTGGCCGCCGCTTGAAGAAGGTTGACGACGGCAAGGCGTGGGACCAGATGCAGGAGCTCTTGATGGCGCTAGCAGACGGGGATCTGTCTCCCGCTCAGGTAGTCGCGATTGACGACCTGCGGGTCGCGTTCAAACGCAGGTCATTATCCTAGAAGTCGAAAAGGTCTTCGAGGAAGCCGCCGCGCTTTTTCTTCTTGTAGCCGCCTTGCTGCTGCATCTGCGGCTGCGGGGCGGCCTGTCCGGCGGAACGATCAATGATCTTGTCCAACTCCCCGCGATCGAGCCATACCCCCCGACACTCCGGACAATAGTCAATCTCCACACCGCTACGCTCGGCGATGACAAGGGCGGTTCCGTCGATGGGGCACTTCATTTGGTTCTCCTCAAATACACCTCATGAAATATACGAAGTCGGGGCGTTATTTCACTGTTCCTTGATCGAAGGATGCGGCGGATTCTTGCCATTGGCGAGGTCACCGGTATGAACTTGCGATCAAGCCAGGTTTGTCTGAAATTCCCTATCCCCCGGCGTTTCTCGGAAATGGGACAATTCAACCACAACCGCATCCGAAAAACACCAAACACAACGCAGACAAGTCGCCGTAACCGACCCATTAACCTTTTGTTAACTTTTTCCCAACCACCGTCCCGGAGCGGAGGCAAAGAAACACATGCGATTACAAATTATTCTGTGGCTGTTGGTGCTTACCCCAACACTTGCCGAGGCAGGGGCTTGGCTGCGCGACAAGGGAACTGGCTTCAGCGCCACGGCATTCACGATCAACCGTGATCAGGACATCGCCAACACGACCTATCTGGAATACGGGCTGCTTCCAAAGATGACACTGGGCGTCGACGTTCGAATAGGCACAGACGGCCTCGGGGTGCAGGACGGGTTTGCAACGCTGTTCCTGCGCCGCGCGCTCAGCGCGCCGGAAGCGACAAGCAAATGGGCGTATGAACTGGGGGGCGGAGCCACCTGGGACGACGCCGTCGTGCAGCCGCACCTCAAAATTGGCCTGTCTTATGGCCGTGGCCTTCAATGGGGCGAAAAATACGGCTGGCTGTCTGTCGAAAGCTCCTACCGTTGGGACATCACCACTTCACAAGGTACTGCGAAAATCGACACGACCGTGGGAATGGGGTTTACAGAAGTCACAACGGGCATGCTGCAACTCTATCTCAGCACATTTGACGGTGACAGCAGCGCCAGCATCGCGCCTTCCCTGATCCTGCAACCACGCGGCAAGAAATTCCGTGTACAGATCGGCGCAGAGGCCCCGCTGGACGATACCGACAGTACCGCGCTCAAACTGGGCCTCTGGCGTGAGTTTTGACAGGGTCTAGCGTGCGTCCATGCGGACAACGGCCATGACCTGACCGCGGACACTCGTGGGCCAGACCAACCGTATCTCCCGACGGTCCGGTCCGCGCGCCGTGTCCACTTGCGGCATGTCGTGCTGGCGCACGTTGTTGGCATTGCGGATGGCCCCCATGGCCACGACACTGTCCACCTTCAGCGCCTGTCCGCCAAAGGGCAGATAGTCGGACGCATCGATCTGCCATGCATCGCTTTCTGTATTCTGGGTGAATTCGATATGCGCAGGCGTTTCCACTTGCGCTGTTACCCCGTGAAACGAATTCCCCGTCATCACAACGTTCTTGGCCCGCGCAATGTCCAGGTCGGCAAAGGTCGTATCCACCCGGTCCACACGGTCGATCAAGCCATTGATGCTCCGAAAACGGTTCCCGCTGATCAAGACCCCGCTGAGAAAATGACCAACCCCATGCGGTTTGACCACGATATAGCTGAACCAGGGGGCTACCTCACCGGAAAGAAAGACATTGTCGGTAATGCTGAGTGCGGAAAAGGAAAACTCCGTGTTGAATTCCGGTGCAGGGTCTTGCTCATTCGTCCATTCAAGAAAGCAATTGTCGATGTAATTGCCCGAAATGATGGAACTGGTATGTGGTGCACACAGGATCAACCCGGCTGACCGGATGCCTCCCGCCACTGAATCCCCTTGGAAAAAATGGTTTCCCTTGATGATGTTGTTGGCACCGGCCAACAGACCGAAATGACGGAAACGCGTCGCACGGTTGTCCCGCACCTTTACGTCATTGGCGTTGGCGTTGAACCCAATTGTTCGACGGTTCGGCACCGTCAGTGCATCCTCGGCTGACAGGAACTGGCACCGGTCGATCAACATGCCCTGGCAGCCGCCCCCGATTGACGTGATCCCGCGGTCAGCCGGGCGGCTGATGAAACTGTCGCGCACCTGAAAGGTACTGCCCGACTGTGCCAGCATGACACCGCTGCAGCGGTCGTTGCACTGGAATTCAATATCCGCGAGCGCAAACTTGCTCAACTGCGTGAAACCGGAGAAATCGATCAGATACTGGAACTTGCGAAAGGTGAAATTCTGCGTCCCTGCAGCGTCATACAGGGGCGCATTCAATGTGACCTCTTGCAACGCCACATTTTTGGACCGCACATAAACCTCGCGCCCGACACCGGTGCCTTCCACCAGCGCGCCGACAGGCACATTGGCCACGTTCACCACATTTGTCAGGGTGCGCGCGTCGTTGGGCGCATAAGTTGCCTGTGATGTGACCACTTGCGTATCCCAGGCAGCTGAATTCGCAGCCTCCAACTGTCCCCCACGAATGATCCGGCGTGTGGCATAAGATGTCCGGTCCGGCACCGCCGCCTGCATGTCCAGCGGCGCAGTCACATTCACCTTCCTGCCCTTCAGGTCAAGCGTTTCATGGTCAGAATTATTCAGAAGCGCCTGAAACGCCTTGAGAAAGGCAAGCTCTTCGTTCTCGAACGCTTCGATATAATTGGGCAGGTCAAAGTTGCGGCGCAGCAGAAGGACAGACGCCGTGGGCATGGTAACGCGACCCACGAACCGGATGTTGGTATCAATGGTGACATCATCGTTCAGCCGATACACCCCGTCCGGCACCAGAATGGTTCGGCCCTCGGCAGCGCTGTTCGCGGCCTCAAAAGCTGCGGTATTATCAGTTGTTCCGTCGCCGATTGCACCGTAGTCCACGACATCAACAGTCGCCAGGATATCGCGCTGAAACTGGGCTGTCACATCTTCGATCACCAGATCATCGACCCGCACAACGCCACCGTTGGGTCCATCCAGATCGATCCCAAAATGGCCATAGACCGCATCAGTCCCCCACACCATTTCAACACCCGTGCGCTGACCCGCACCGACAATGGCACTGATCTCCACCACTTCCCCGTAACCGGTAAGTTGCGCGGGAGGCGCGGCTTGGACCAATCCTGACACGATGCTGCCGTTGGCCCGTGCCGGGTAACCGGCAATCCGCACCAGCGGCAGCGTTCCACTGATCGCTTTCACACGTGCCCGGATCCGCAAGTAACATCCCGGCTCAAGCGGGGTCTGCCCCATGAAACGGAGTCGCGTCGTGGTCTCTGACTTGAAGATTTCCAACGCGCCGCCAAAATCTTGATCAGCAGGCACAAAAGCGGCATTCGCCGCGTTCTCATAGGTGTCGGTCCCTGGCGTACCATTGCCCCGCGAATAGACATCCAAACCTTCGGCATAGGGCGTCGGCATCAGATCCGCACCATTGATTGTCGCATTGCTCATCTCAAATCCCTTCTTCGGCGCCTGCAGCCACCCCGGCCCGCAGACATCCGCTGATTGCGCTGAAGCCCGACACGCGCCGGGACAAGGAAAGGGAAATAAGGGGAAGGCGTTAAGTGCGACGCACCACAGCGCGCGCAGGGTGCGCAACACCGGCCGTTCCGGCGCGCGACCGCATCAGGCAAAGAACAGCT
This sequence comes from Sulfitobacter rhodophyticola, assembly GCF_041281685.2. Taxonomy (GTDB): domain Bacteria; phylum Pseudomonadota; class Alphaproteobacteria; order Rhodobacterales; family Rhodobacteraceae; genus Sulfitobacter. The sequence continues at coordinate 798,643 of NZ_CP166251.2, forward strand.
GCAAACAGAAACCAGAAACCCGCGGGAAGGGGCACCGCCGTCGCGCTAAGGATCTTGGTCGGGTTCTTGGGGCGTGCCCTGCGTCCCAAACCGCGCTCGCATGACCAGCCACAGGGTGCCAAACTTGCAAAGAAATCAATCCTTTGTCCGCGATGGATCCCGTTCGGCGGCGAAAGACCGCCAAGCGTCACCGACCAGTCTTGATCTGTATGCCGCAAGTGCCGCGCTCCGCGCGTTTTGCCGCGTGGAAAAGGGTCGGTCGCATAGGCGTGACAATACGCGCCACAATGACATACATCGGGAAAGGCATCCGATCCTGTAACGTATAGGCCACCGGCATAGACACTCCAATGGCAGACGGTGCGCGTCGGGACGGCTTGCCGCACCTGCATACTGCCTGCAGGTACGGTGGTTGCGGTCGCCATGGCGGCTGACAGGGCAACCACTAAGGCGACCACCACAGCCCTGCAAAGGAAGCGCAGACTAAATCTCATGAAGAATGTGTTAAGCGTCAGGTACTTAACAAAGCGTGAATTTTAGCGGCATTTTAGTCAAAACACTGCCAGATCTCAAAAATTCAGCCCATTCTAGAGCTTTCCTTACGAAAGATCGTTTTAAGCCGTCACGCCGTCCGCCTGCAAAATCGACACCCCGCCAATGCGCCAACCGGCAGCGGTCTGGATCATCCTGTAGGCCAGCAGATGCGTGAATCCCTTCGCATCGACGATCTGGACCTTCTGGACATACGCCCCATCCTGTTCGTTCAGATCAAGATACGTCACTTCCGCAGGCCGCCACACCATGGGATAGCCCTCCGTGACCATGCGTTGGAAATTACGCGGGGTCTGAAACAACCGCTGCAAGGTTGGCGTCGCATAGGTGAAAGCCTCCTCGAAATCGTCCGCCTTGAACGCCTCAAGCTGGCTGTTGATCGTGCCTTCGATTTCCGTCTGCTGTGCAACAGCCGAAAACGCCATGAAAAAGGACAGGATCAGCCCGCCCACACCTGCCAGAATTGCCTTGCGCATCATCCGTCTCCCTCTTTGCGACATGCAGAAAGGTAAGTCACACGCTGGCGGAGGCAAGAATTCAGCTGTTCACAAGTTCCCCGGCCAGCGCCGCGTCAATCAATGCGATGGTCTCATCAACACCGTAAAGCGCGATAAAACCGCCAAAGCGCGGCCCCTGTGACGCGCCCAACAACACTTCGTAAAGCGCCGTGAACCAGTCACGCAGCGGGTCGAACTTCGGCTTGCCAACGGCGAACACCATGCTTTGCAATGCTTCTGCGTCCAATCCGCCGTCCCAGGCCTTCAGATTTTCCCGCAACTCCTTCAGCGCTGTCCGCTCCAGTTCGCTGGGCGCGCGGAACACCTTCTGTGGCTTCACGAAGTCGTTGTAGTAACGCACGGCATGGCCCGCTGCCGCGTCCATGCCGGGATTTGCCTCAGGCGTTGCATCGGGCGCATAGCGCTGGATGAAACCCCAAAGCTGCGACTTGTCCTCGGCCGAAGAAACCGACGCGAGGTTCAGCAGCATCGAGAACGGCACAATCATGTCCGACTTTGGCACATCACCCCCGTGGATATGCCACACCGGATTGTTCAAACGGCCTTTCTCGTCCTGTGTCTCATAAGCGCGCAACTGTTGGTGATACTCATCAACCGCCTTGGGGATGACATCGAAATACATCCGCTTCGCCGTCTTCGGCTTAAGAAACATGAAATACGACAAGCTTTCAGTGCTTGCATAGGACAGCCACTGATCGATCGAAATGCCGTTCCCGGATGATTTGGAGATCTTCTGACCATTTTCGTCAAGGAACAGCTCGTAGCTGAAATGTTCAGGCTTCTTTCCACCCAGTATCTCGCAGATCCGATCATAGATCGCTGTATTTGTGGCATGTTCCTTGCCGTACATCTCAAAATCCACGTCCAGTGCCGCCCAGCGCGCTCCGAAATCCGGCTTCCACTGCAATTTCACATTGCCGCCCGTCACCGGCAGCGTCATCTCCGTCCCGTCCCGGTCATCAAAAGTGACTGTGCCCGCTTTGGCATCCACCTGCTTGATGGGCACATACATCACCCGGCCGGTTTCGGGATGGATTGGCAGGAAGATCGAATAGGTCTGCCGCCTCTCTTCGCGCAGGCTCTTGAGCATGACTGCCATGATCTCGTCATACCGCTCTGCCGCGCGCAGCAGGATCTCGTCAAACTGGCCGGTCTGGTAGAATTCCCGCGCCGAATAAAAGTCATACTCGAACCCGAAAGTATCAAGGAACCGTCGCAGCATCGCGTTGTTGTGGTGACCAAAACTCTCATGCGTGCCAAACGGGTCCGGCACGCTGGTCAGCGGCTTGTGCATGTGCTCCGCCAGCATCTCCTGCTGCGGGACATTACCCGGCACCTTGCGCATCCCGTCAAGATCATCGGAGAAACAGATCAGCTTGGTCGGGATATCGGAAATCTCTTCGAACGCCCGTTTGATCATCGTGGTGCGCAGCACCTCGCCAAAAGTACCGATATGCGGCAACCCGGACGGGCCATACCCCGTCTCAAACAGCACATAACCCTTTTCCGGGGGCTTTGACGCGTAGCGTTTCAACACCCGGCGCGCTTCTTCAAAGGGCCAGGCTTTGCTGCTCAACGCCGCGTCACGCATCTTTGACATGTCGGATCATCCATTTTCAGCCCCGGCACCCCATGCGCCAGACTGTCCGCGTTCCTATTGCGTCACCGGGGAAGGGTCAATATTCTGCGCTGCAACATACCCTCCCCCAAAGGACATAACATGCAAGACAGCACTTCCCTCTCGCTCAGCGCGCAAGACTGCCTTGTCGCGCTTATGGTCGCTGTCTCCGTTTCGGATGAGAACATCGGCACCTCAGAACTGATCAAGATACAATCCGCAGTCAATATCCTGCCAATCTTTGCCGACTATGACGAAGATCGCCTCAGCCTTGTCAGCAAGACGGTTTTTGATCTGTTTGAGCAAGAAGACGGCCTAGATGCCCTTTTTGGTCTGATCAAGGAAGCCCTGCCCGAACGTCTGTTCGAAACGGCCTATGCGCTCGCCTGTGATGTGGCTGCTGCCGACGGCACGCTGGAGGAGACGGAGCTGCGCCTGCTCGAAGAAATCCGGTATGAATTGAACATCGACCGACTGCACGCCGCCGCAATTGAACGCGGCGCACGGGCGCGGCATCTGTCCTAGGACCGCGCCCCCTACCGGGATCAAAGCTGCGTGGTCTGTTCACTGCCGTAAAGGGCGGCCCAACGCTCGATAAGTCCTTGCTGCACCCGCTTGGCCCGCCTGTTCCAGGACCGCGCCCCAGGCGGACGCTCACGTTCTTCCGGGCGCACCTTGGCCCGCGCATCCCCGTCTGCTGCGAATATTGCGAAAGCCATCACCTGCCCGGTGGGCACCGTGATATACCCCGCGAGCGTAGAGACGAAATTCAGCGTGCCGGTCTTGGCATCAACCGTAATGGCACCATCCTTGATTGGCCGCCCCTCGTTGTCTCGAAGGTTGAAGGGTTTCAGAATTGGACGCAACGCACCTTGCTGCGCCCTCAACAACGCCTTGGCCATATCCAGCGCTGTCAGGCGGCTGCTGTCGCCCAAACCGGAATGATCCACCAATCCCGGATCGCTCATACCCAGCGCGTCCTGCGCCCAGGCGTTCATCTCTGCCGCTGAGGCGCGCAGATCCGCAACTGTCCCGACACGTTTGGTTGAAGCTGCAAGGCCCACCATTTCCGCCGTCAGGTTGGTGGAGTATTTCAGCATGTCCTTGAGAATGCCGAGAAGGGGGTCGCTCTGCCAGTTGGCGATTACGTCACCCCCTACGGGCAAGGAGGATATCAACTCTGGCGCTTTCAGCCTGATCCCGTGTGAACCCGCCATCGTGGCAAAGACATCGCCGGCATAAAGCCCCGGCTTGCGTACGGGCAACCAGCGCGCGCCGCCCTTGCCAAGTGCACCTTTTGCCACCGTCCAGTGATCCTGCCCGCCGCGATCCTCGTAGGTATAGACAGGGCTGCGGCGGTCCTTGATCTGCATGGCTGCCATCGCAACCGCAGGGCGGTACTTTTCCGTACGACCATCCATGGTCACGGCATATCCGCTGCCGCCACGTTTCCATTCGAAATGCACCCGGTTGTAGTTCAGTGCCAGCGCGGACACTGCTGGGTTATAACCGACGTGATCAGGTTGACCCGGATCAATCTCAGGCACCAATGGCAAGGCCGCCTCATGGACCTTGAATCCACCCTTGACGGCACGCACCCCCGCTTCCTTCAGCGCTGTAGCCATCCCTGCCAGCCCGTCGGTATCCAGCGTCGGATCCCCCCCGCCGATCAGGACAAGATCCCCCTGCACAACTCCGTCGATAACGCCACCCAAAGCACACAAACGCGTCTCGAACCGATGCGATGCGCCGAGTGTATCCAGCGCGTAAAGTGCTGTGACCGCTTTTGTCACGCTGGCTGGGGGTGTGCCCTGATGCTCATTGGCGCACTCCAACCAATCCCCGCTTGCCGCATCCGCCACCGCAAAGGCAACCTGACCTGACAGCTTCTCTCCCCGGATGATCGCATCAGCGTCCGGGATCGCCCGTTTGAAAAAATCCTCCGCCCGCAGCACCGGGCGCAGCGAGGTGTCAGGCGGCGCGGCAAATGCAGCAGGCACCAGTGCGAAAAACGCGGCACCGCTTTGCAAAAATCCCCGGCGTGACATCCCTCTTCCCATGCATTTGTTTAAACCGCACGCACCGCCCGCACACAACCGCTCATTGAACACATTTTATCCAGCAGCGCGCCGTGCTAACCGGGTCCATGCAACGCGCCGTCCTGATCATGTTCGTGGCCATGTCCCTGATCCCGGCCGGAGATGCCGCCGGGAAGGTCCTCAGCTCGAACATGGGCGTCTCGCCCGTATTCGTCGCCTGGTCGCGGTTTGCCTTTGGGACGCTGATGGTACTGCCGTTCCTGCCACGCGGCACGATGTCGCTTCTGCGCGACAGGCGCGTCTGGCTGCGTGCCCTCAGCTTGACCTGCGGGCTGACTTCCATCCAGTTCGCCTTCCGACAGGCCGAGATGGCCACGGTGTTCGCCGCGTTCTTCATTGGCCCCATGGTCAGTTACATCCTTGCCGCCCTTTTCCTGCGTGAACCGGTGACATGGGTCCGCAGTGCTTTGATCTTGGTTGGCTTTGCCGGGGTACTGATGGTGGTGCGCCCCGGCATGGGCGGCGAACCGGGCGTGATCTGGGCGGTTCTGGCGGGCTTCTTCTATGGCGCTTTTCTGACCATGTCACGATGGCTGTCGGACGTGGGCAAACCCCTGGCACTGACATTTACACAGCTCTTCATCAGCGCGGTTGCACTTCTGCCTTTCGGCCTTGCCACCTTGCCGCCCCTGAACACGGCAACCGCGACACTCACCCTGACGTCGGCCCTTTGCTCCATGCTCGGCAACCTGCTGTTGCTTTACGCCTACCGCATTGCACCTGCGACTTGGCTGGCGCCGCTGGTCTATTTCCAACTGATCGCGGCGGTACTGCTGGGATGGGCGGTCTTTTCCGACCTGCCTGACGCATCGGTCTGGGCAGGGCTGGTGTTGATCATCGGGTCCGGTCTTGCCTCAACGCGGTTGCGCTGACCAATCGCCCCGCGCCCGGATCGCGGTTGAAGAGGTATCATTCATCGGAACGTTCACGAACGACCACGCAGGCGCCTCCGCCCGTGCCAGCAAATGCCCGAACCGCCCCGGTATCCGGTATGGCGCATAAAGCGCGGCGGCACGGCTCATCCGGGCCGAAATACGCTGACCCGGGCGTGCCAGTACACCAATCGGAACGCTTTCGATGATGTCACGCCAATCCTGCCAAAGATGAAGCTGTGCCATGTTGTCGGCCCCCATCAGCCAGACAAATCGAACGCCGGGGTAAAGCAGTCGCAGATGCTGCAAGGTTTGCGCGGTATAGCGCGTACCCAACTGCGCTTCGATGTCTGTGATTTCAACCCGCGGGTGCTGCATAACCGCCTTTGCCCGCGCGATCCGCTTGTCTATCGGCGCGGGACCACGGTCTTTCAGCGGATTTCCGGGGCTCACCAGCCACCACACACGATCCAGCCCGAACCGCTTCAACGCTTCCCGCGTGATATGGGCGTGCCCCGCATGCGCAGGATCGAAAGATCCGCCAAGCAAACCGATCACCTGACCGGATCTGGCAAATGGCATTGTATGACGCACGCAAACGGCCCCTGAATTGTTTCAGGGGCCGAAAGGAGGGGCTTTGCCGCCCTTTGTCAATGTCGCAGCAGTGGCTTAGTGCCCGGCATGCTTTACAATTTCACCGGATTTCAGGCGGTCAAAGTAGCTGTTCATCTCCCGCTTGACGATCGGCATCAGGAAATACAGCGCCGTGATGTTCACAACTGCCATCGCGAAAATCATCGCATCGGAGAAGTCGATGACCGCACCCAGATTGGCTGCTGCACCCACAATGATGAAGAAGCAGAAAATCAGCTTGAAGATCAGCTCCTTGGTCTTGCCTTCACCAAACAGATACGTCCATGCCTTCAACCCGTAATACGACCACGAGATCATGGTGGAGAACGCAAACAGGATCACCGCAATGGCCAGCACATAGGGAAACCAGCTGAACCCGGTGGCAAATGCCGCAGACGTCAGCGCCACGCCGGATGACCCGTCCGCAGTCTGGATCGCCGTGCCCGCTTCATTGAGCACAAACAGACCAGTCTCGGGATTCACGACCAGAACACCCGAAATGGTTATGACCAGCGCCGTCATCGTACAGATCACAACCGTGTCGATAAACGGCTCCAACAGCGACACCACGCCTTCTGTCACAGGCTCCTTGGTTTTCACCGCAGAGTGGGCGATTGCCGCGGAACCAACGCCCGCTTCGTTGGAGAATGCCGCCCGCTTGAAGCCCTGAATAAGCGCCCCGACAAAGCCGCCTGCAACACCAAGGCCGGTAAAGGCCCCTTCGAATATCTGACCGAAGGCCCAACCGATCTGGTCCGCGTTGACGATCAGAATGACCAGCGCCGCAATAACATAGGTCACCCCCATGAACGGCACGACCTTTTCGGTCACCCGCGCAATGGATTTGATCCCGCCAACGATCACCGCGAAAACAACTAACGCAAAGACACCGCCGGTGATCAAGCCGCTGAAGTCACCGGTGATCTGGGTGATCTGCGCATGCGCCTGGTTGGCCTGGAACATGTTCCCGCCGCCCAGTGCACCACCGATCGTGAAGATTGCAAAGACCACGGCCAAAATTCCGCCACCGGGAAGGCCACGTTCCTTGAAGCCCTTGGTCATGTAATACATCGGCCCGCCGGAGACAGAACCGTCGGCATACTCGTTACGATACTTAACACCGAGCGTACACTCGGTGAATTTGGATGCCATGCCCAGAAGACCCGCAAGGATCATCCAGAACGTGGCACCCGGCCCACCAATACCGACGGCCACCGCCACACCGGCGATGTTCCCCAGACCCACAGTGCCCGAAAGCGCTGTCGTCAAAGCTTGAAAGTGGCTGACTTCGCCTGCGTCTTCGGGATCCGAATAGTCCCCTTTTACAAGGCTGATTGCATGACCGAAGGCCCGCAACTGGATGAAGCCGAAGTAGAGCGTGAAAATCGACGCTGCCACCACCAGCCACAGCACGATCCATGGGAAATTCGTGCCGGGCAGATTCATGAAGATCAGGCTCACAAACCATCCGGTAGAGCCTGCAAAGATATCGTTGACCCGCTGGTCGAGGCTGGCCGCCTCTTGCGCAGCGACAAAGGAGGGAAGGGTTGCGGCAAGCGCAGCCAGCATTCCCGCTGGAATGATGTTTTTCATGTAATATCCACCTGTTTCAAGGAATGATCGTGACAGGGACGCTGGCCGTGGCCACAAGTCGTCCGGTGACGCCGCCGAAAAGGCGTTCTTTCAGACCCCGCGCGCCAACACGGCCCACTACGATCTGTGCGGCATCATGCTTGCGCGCGACATCGTCGAGAATGTCCGCGGCATCACCGTGCCTGACGATCCCGACAACCTCGAAATCATCTGCTTCGGCGTCCTTCAACGCCGGATCAAGTACCCGCTCGCGGGCCAGCTCGATCTCTTCTTCACGGCGCTTGTGGCGCTGCTCATTCTCTTCTGGTGTTTGAAAGCTGAATGGCGACCATTCGATCACATAACAGATCGCAATCGCGCAATCGTCCAGCCGTCGCGCCTGCACCTTTGCGAATTCCAGCGCACGCGCACCAGCCTCCGACCCGTCCAGACCCACGACAATGGTGGTTTTTGACATGACTTGTATCCCTGTTGCTGCGCCGCCCCGTTTGATTGATCAATTGACCGCGGGTGTCGGAACGACGATCCATCCCTGCGGTTGAGAAACCGAAACATCCCACCTCAGGTTGCGTCGAGTCTAGCAGATTAAAGTCGGGACGATCGGCCAAATCATGCCACATCAAAAATCAATCAGACCGAAAATCATCGCCGATACAGTTCAACCGACCTCAATCGGGCGGCAACTATGCCAATACAGCCTGTGGCACCACAAGATCGCCGATCTTAAAGCTGCCTGGCTCAAGGACGGTGGCGCACCATCCTCCGTGCCCGCGCATTGCGGCATACCCGCCCGGACCAAGCGCGGCCTCCATGCGGCTGCAGGGTGCACAGATTGTCGTAACCTCGACCAGCGCGGCGCCGATGCGCAACTGTCGCCCTTTCAGCCCATTCAGATTAAGCCCAGAAACCACGAGGTTCCGCCTCAGCGCGGCCGCATCCACTGTTACCTTTCCAAGCATGGCACCGATCACCGCCAGATGCTCTGCCTGTATCAATGTGACAGCGCGTTTGCCCGCACGCCCGTGATCGCCTTCCAGACCAGCGGGACCAAGTGTCGCTTCCGCCACATGCACAGGGTCAGCAAGACGTTCCTCGCGCAACCAGATGCCCTCGACCACGCCGGGTTGCGCATATCGGTTGATCATTTCCGAAAAGCTGGTCAACGACCCGGTTCCGGTTCGAGGACCGGCAAACGCTCAAGCGGATAATTCGGCTGCAACCGCCAAAACAGATCCGCATCCTCTTCCAGCGGACGCAATGTGCCGCCCGGAAATGCGCGCGTTCGGAGTGCCAGAACGATATCAGACATCACTGCCGGGTTTTGCCGGAAATACGAATGGCTGTGTGCGCTGCCGGCCCCTTCCACACGAATGAAATGCACCAGGGCTTCCTTGCGCAACTGCGCCAACTCGCCCGCCGCGAAATCCTCTCGCTCGGCAGCACCGACACGCGGGTGCTTGGTCAGGAATGAAGACAGACGCAACGCGGAGTCGTCAGGATTGACATAGATATTGACCTGCTCGAACGCCTCCGTCACCCGCTCGGATGTGATCCTCTGCCGGGCCACACCGGTGTCCAGATCAGGCGCGGCAAGGATCAGCGTGCCGGTCTTCATTGCAGTCTTGGGGGCCGCACCGCGTCCTTGCTGGAAGATCACCATCTCCCGCAACGCCTGTGTCATGACGCTTGTCCCGCGCGAATGGGCAACGATGTCGATGTCCTCGACCTCTGGCACCTCCGCCATCAATCGCAGGAATTCCTTTGCGTGAAAGACTGAGAAATCCGCCGCTTCGCGATCCTGAAAATACCCAAGCGCGCCCCCATTTCCCGCAGGCCAGGTAAACGCGACCGGTGTCGAGCGTCGGCCTGAGAAATGCCAGATATTTGCAAGCGTCTGGAGGGCATTTTCGAAATCATTGCCGACCCCATGCACATAGACCAGCACCCGCCCGTTGCCCGTGCGCTTCACCTCCGTCCTCAGCGCGGCCTTGAACGCCTCTTCCTGTGCGGAATAGGCCGCCCGCGCTTCGGGTGTGATCCGCAACCCACCGTCCCGCCGCCGTGCTTGCAACGGGATCAGTGGAAACCGTACCATTTCCTCGACCTGTGTAACGTCAAGCCGCGACATACGACGGCCCCGGTCGACGTAGGTACGTTCGACCAGATCTGTCCAGCTGCCTGCCTGAAATTCGACCTGTGCGCGGCCAAATGCCATGGCATCTGATCGATCCGATCCATATCCCGTCACCCGCCCCTCTGACCCAAGTGCATTGCGGTCCGTGACGAAAAAAATGGGTGGGTTCGTCACCTGCAAGGGCGCGGGAACCGCACGGTCGGGGTAAGTGCGACCACCCAGATAAAGGTTCGGTGTATCCGAAAGCCCCACCGCCATGACGCAACCAGACAACAGCAACATGGCAATCAGTTGGGTCAGAACAGCCAGAGGAGGTCTGCGTTGATCTTGTCTCATCCCCGCGATATTGCGAGAGCCAACCCCATTTGACCAGACAGGAATCGTCCCATGGCCGCCTATCAGTACGTTTACCACATGTCCGGTGTCTCCAAGACCTATCCGGGCGGCAAGAAACTATTTGAAAACATCCACCTGAACTTCCTGCCCGGCGTTAAGATCGGTGTTGTGGGCGTCAACGGCGCTGGCAAATCCACGCTGCTCAAGATCATGGCAGGCATGGACAAGGACTTTCAGGGCGAAGCATGGGCCGCCGAAGGCGCGCGCGTCGGCTATCTGCCGCAGGAACCAAAGCTGGATCCCGAACTGACCGTGCGCGAAAATGTCATGCTTGGCGTGGCGGACAAGAAGGCCATTCTCGACCGCTACAACGAACTTGCCATGAACTACTCAGACGAGACTGCGGACGAGATGGCCAAGCTGCAGGACGACATCGACGCGCAGAACCTGTGGGACCTCGATTCCCAGATCGATGTTTCCATGGAAGCGCTGCGCTGTCCGCCCGATGACGCGGATGTGTCGTCGCTTTCAGGTGGCGAAGCGCGCCGCGTGGCGCTGTGCAAACTCTTGCTCGAAGCGCCGGACATGCTGCTGCTCGATGAACCGACCAACCATTTGGACGCCGAAACCATCGCTTGGCTGCAACAGCACTTGATCGATTACAAAGGCACGATCCTGATCGTCACCCACGACCGGTATTTCCTAGATGACATCACCGGCTGGATTCTCGAGTTGGACCGGGGCCGGGGCGTGCCTTACGAGGGCAACTATTCCGCGTGGCTCGAACAGAAAGCCAAGCGGCTGGAGCAGGAAGCGCGCGAGGACAAATCCAAACAGAAGACGCTGGAACGCGAACTGGAATGGATGCGGCAGGGCGCCAAGGCGCGGCAGGCCAAATCCAAGGCGCGGATCAACGCCTACAACGACCTGGCCGAAACGTCCGAACGCGAAAAGCTGACCCGCGCACAGATCGTCATCCCCAACGGCCCGCGTCTGGGAAACAAGGTGATCGAAGTTGCAGGCCTGAAAAAGCACATGGGCGACAAGCTCTTGATCGAAGGGCTGGACTTCAACCTGCCCCCCGGCGGCATTGTCGGCGTGATTGGCCCCAACGGCGCGGGCAAATCCACGCTGTTCAAGATGCTGACGGGGCAGGAAAAGCCGGATGACGGCGCGATTGAGTACGGCGACACCGTCGATCTCAGCTACGTCGACCAGTCCCGCGATGACCTGAACGCCGACGATACCGTGTGGCAGGCGATCACCGGGGGTGCCGAGCTGATCCAGCTTGGCGACGCTGAGGTAAATTCCCGCGCCTATTGTTCCTCCTTCAATTTCAAGGGCGGCGACCAGCAGAAGAAGGTCGGCCTGCTTTCAGGCGGCGAACGCAACCGCGTCCACATGGCACGACTGTTGAAGGAAGGCGGCAACGTTCTCCTGCTGGACGAACCGACCAACGACCTAGACGTCGAAACCCTGCGCGCGCTGGAAGACGCCCTGGTTGATTTCGCAGGCTGCGCGGTGGTCATCTCGCACGACCGTTTCTTCCTCGACCGGATCTGTACGCATATGCTGTCGTTCGAAGGCGACGCGCATGTGGAATGGTTCGAGGGCGGGTTCACCGACTACGAAGAAGACAAGAAGCGCCGCTTGGGTGCCGATGCGCTTGAGCCCAAGCGGCTGAAGCACAAGAAATTCGTGCGGTAATTCGTGGGATGGGTGCCCGCACCCATCCGCCTCCTCAAATATCCGCTACAATCTCTCCCTTCATCTCTCCGGTCATCCGCGTCTGGTCCTCCGAATGCACGGACCGCCTGACCTCATCGATCTTCAACTCCGCGGCGTCCCGTGTGGCCTTGTCGGGCCACTCGGTCATCGCCGCCACCGTCCGGTCGGTCGTGCGGATAACCGTCACTCGGTTTGCACCCAGTGCCTTTAGTGCAGGCAACCGTTTGTCCCGCATCGATTGCATGACGATGTTGAAATCAGTCCCTTGCGGCATTTCCCATGTGGTGATCGTGACATAGCGCATGGCACCCTCCTGCATTCTGTCAGGGCTGCATTGTAGCAGATTTTCGTCTTTCCGCACAGGGTGCGCGGCTGCGCTATCCCGCGGCTTCATGCGCCAAGAATTCAAAAGGACGCCCCGTGGGACGCCCTTTGTCAATCAAGTCAGATCAGGGATGCGACTTAGTGGTCGCCTTCGATCGCCATCTCAAGACGGTCGAACAGCGCATTCTCGCTGTCCTCGGACGCCAGTTCCGACAGGGTATCGTTGTTTTCCAGATGCGCACGAAGGGCATCACTGGCAGAAAGACCTGACCACAGACGCTGATCGGTGATCGTGTTCAGGCGCAGCACGGGGGGCTGGGGGGTGCCACTGGCCGCTTCGTCCCAGGACAGCGCCAAAGACGCATTGATCTGGCTCAACACATCGCCGGTGTTAAGGCGCATGCGCCCCATCACCAATCCAACGAAACGGCCGCTGCCGACATAGGCCAGACGCCATGCACGCCCTTCAAGCCCCTCAACGGCAGCTTCGGCCACCGCTTCGATATGGTGGCGGAATGCGGGTGCCGGAACCGCGCGGTGGATCCCACGCAGCCCCACAATATCGAGGCTGAACAGGCTCATCGCATAACATCCCTCTGGCATCCGCAGCAATGCGTTCTCCAGTGCCAGCGCATCGCCAACGCCGGATACGTCCAAAGCGATCTCTTCATCAAAGCGCAGGTGCAGCTTTTCGGAAAGGGCTTCCAGCGTACTGCGTGCTTCCTGCTCGCGGTGCAGGCTTGCGTTCAACATGCCCGCTGCATTGATGCGCGCGCGCAGTTCGATCAGGTCCAGCGGCTTGCACAGGAAATCGGTGGCGCCTGCACGGAACGCCGCTTCCATCAACTCGGACGCCGTGCTGGCGGTGATCATGATGATCGGCGTGGTGCGATAAGCAGCACTTTGACGGTACTGATCACACAGCGTGATCCCGTCCACCCCCGGCAGCATGATGTCGAGCAGAAGACAATCAAAAGGCCGTTCTTCAGTCTGAGTGATGGCCAAGGCCTCTTCGGCCGAACCACAGCAGACAAGCTCATGCTGCCCTTCATTGGGCAGGCATTCCTCTAGTATGTCGAGAATCACAGGGTCGTCATCAACTGCCAGAATACGCATAACATTTCCTTTTTCACTCACTAAACCGCCCCGAACCACATCGGTACGTTCCTACAACCGCAGTCGAAAACGCATGCGGAAAAGGCGCGTTTGCGGCTCATTTGTGTCAATTTCGGGATGTTCGACAGTTTTTCGCCAATCATGGCAAGACCTTGCCGGACCGGGCTCAATCGGCAATCTGTCGCCCGAATTTGTGCTCTAAATGGTCCCTCTTGCCCTGACCGACACAACCTGTCATGGGTATTGGTGCTTACGTTACTCTCGGCCGACCCCTGTCTCCCTTACCGGCGCTCAGTTCGATCTAGACGAAAACGACGCCAAGCCATCGCACGACGCGGATGGCACACTAAATACGGAGAATACGGATATGGCCACTGGCACCGTAAAATGGTTCAACTCAACAAAAGGCTTCGGCTTCATCGCGCCCGACGGCGGCAGCAAGGACGTGTTCGTGCACATCTCTGCGGTTGAACGCGCTGGCCTGACAGGTCTGGCAGACGATCAGAAAGTCACTTTTGACATCGAAGCAGGCCGCGATGGCCGCGAGAGCGCGACCAACATCGCCCTCGCCTAAGCTAAGCTTAAGCCTGAATTACGCGAATGTGACCGACCAATGGGCAACTATTGGTCGGTTTCTTGCATCTTGGGCTTGCGACGAATCCCAATTTTGGGACAATCACGCCATCCTTTTTCCCGATTATGGAGCATTCGATGCGCCGCCGTACTTTTCTCGCCAGCACAATCGCAGCAACAGCACTGCCACAAGTCCTTTCTGCCCGGACTGCCGCTTTTGACGCCACTCCGCAGGAAGTGTCCATCAAACGCCAGTATCAGCCAGGCCAATTGCTGATCCTGCCACGCAGCCACTACCTCTATTTTGTCACCGCTCCCGGTCGCGCGTTGCGGTATGGCGTGGGTGTCGGCAAGGCCGGTCTGGAATTTACCGGCACCGCGACCATCGCCGTCAAAAAGGAATGGCCGACGTGGCGCCCAACGGACGAGATGATCGAACGCGATCCGGACGCCTATAAACGGTTTATCGGCAACACCGAAGCGCAGCCCGGCGGCCCCGGCAATCCCTTGGGTGCCCGCGCGCTGTACCTTTTTCAGAACGGCCGCGACACCTATTTCCGTATCCACGGCACCACGCAGCCCGGCTCCATCGGACGCTCCGTCTCCAACGGGTGTATCCGCATGATGAACGAACATGTGAAGGATCTCTATGAACGTGTGCCCTTGGGCACGGTTGTCACAGTCCTTTAAGTCGACCCGACAAACGCAGAACGGCCCCGCGCTGAAAAGGCGGGGCCGTTTGCATTCATACAGCCGCTGCAATCATTCCGCGATCTGTGTCTCGAACTCAGACCCCAGCGCTGTCTCGATCAGCTCGCAATCTGTGCTGACCTCCACATACCGCGCCTTCAGAAAGGGCGGCAGCACGAAGGCATCGCCCGCCACAAGGCGGTAAGGTTTTTGCCCCGTCACCTCCAAAGTCATTTCCCCCTCTTTCACAAAGGTGAACAGGATATTTGTGTCGTGACTGGTCCATGCCTCCTGCACCTGCGCTGGCCGGGCAACATGCACACCTGCCACGCCCTGCGTCGCCGTGCCAATGCCAGTGTCCCGGCTTTCCCATCCGGGAATGCGCCACGGTGTCCAGACAGCCTCCGACAGCTTGTGATGCACAAAACGCGTCCCGTCCCATTCCCGATCAGGGTTCACCACGCCATTGGGCAACACCATCTCATGATCAATTGTGGTGATGTGTTCCGCCGGCACGCCGATCTCCAGCACTTCAACGTTCGCCGAGGCTTCCAGCACCCTGTGCCGGATCTGCGGCGGCTGTATCACGCAACACCCCGCCTCAAGTATGAACGGCTCCCCCTGATCCTCATACACCAGCCGCACCCAGCCGCGATAACAGAAGATCAGTTGAAATCCGACCGTGTGATAATGCACCATGTCAGGCACCGGGCCGCCATCGGGGATGCGAATGTGGCTGGCGATGATCGACCCGCCCAGACGGTCGGGGATAAGGTCCCGATACCGCATGCCCGCCCTGCCGATCACCCAGGAATCGCTGTCGCGCAAATGGCGCACCATGAAGGAATGCCGCGTTTCCGGCATTTCCAGCGGCGGGGCGGCATCCACCACCTCGATCGCATTTCCGCCCGGAGAGGTCAGCATCGTATGCCCGCCCGCAAATCCATCCGGCCCCGCACAGCGCAGCCGCACCCTGCCAGGAGGCGTATCCGCATCGCGGTCCAACCTGATGCGCACCCCATGCCCGGATATCAGCGCAACCGCCGGATCGTCCGCCGGGAAAATCTCATCCAGCCGAAACCCCAGTTGATTGAGGAAGAACGGCAACTCCGTCTTGAGATCAGCCGCAGGCAGGAAAAGCTCCGCCGCCTCGATCAACTCTGGATGTGTAAGCTGCTCTGACGCCATTTCAGGGTTCTCCGTATTCTGACGGGTAAAGACAGTTCGGTTTAGGTCGATTGCACTTGCATGGCAACAAAGCCGCAGTCACTCCCGCGCCTCAACCCCGCACCAGTCTGCCACGAAAAGGGCCATCGCCCCAGTAATCCGCTTGAGGGATGCAAGGCTGACCCGTTCATCAAACCCGTGGATGTTCTGCGAAATCGGCCCATAACACAGCGCTGGTATCCGGTCGTAAAGCGCATATACCCGCGTATCGAGGTATCCCGGTGTCACCAGATCCTTCAACGCATCACCGGTAACCACTTCATGCGCCCGTGCAAGCGCCGCTTCCGCATCCGACCCCGGCTCCAGCACATATCCTTCGGCAAAAAATCCGTTGAATGTGATCTGCGGTGGGGTGTTGGCCAAAAACGCATCCGCCCGCGATAGCGTTGTCAGATGATCGCGCACCTGCTGTTCCACATCTGCAGCCGCCATGCCGGGATACAGTGACAACCGACAATCCACCCGACACCACGCGGGTACGGATGACGCCCAATCCCCTCCTTCGATCTTGCCAAAGTTCAGGTTGATCGGATGGTCCAGCCCCTCGAAATGCGGATGGGCACCCTTCTGCGCATTCATTTGCGCTTCAAGCTCCCGCAGGCTCTCCATCACGCGGTAGGCCGCATCAATGGCATTCGCCCCCTGACCCATCTCGCGCACATGCACCGGATGCCCCCTGATCTCCACCTGGAACCACAAAACACCCGTATTGGCCCGTACCAGCATTTCATCCTCCGGTTCGGGGATCAGAACCGCATCGGCGCTATACCCCTGCAAATGGGTCATGAGCGCCCCATTGCCGGTGCTCTCCTCCTCCACCACCGACTGCACATGCACTGTTGCCGCCGGGGCCAGTCCGATCCGCGCCAGCGCATCCAGCACCGCAATATTGGCCACATGCCCCGCCTTCATGTCCGCCCCACCCCGACCATAGAGCCAATCACCTTCGATCACCGGATCAAACGGCGGGTGGGTCCACATGTCGGCAGGCCCGGTCGGCACCACATCCACGTGCGCCTGCAGGATCAGTGATTTTCCCGTTTCCTGCTTCGGTCGGTGCGTACCCACGACAATCGGCGCATCGGTGTGATCCGCTGAAAAGGGCGCGCCACCGGGATGCCGGGCGATGGCCTCTTCATCCATCGAAAATCGCTCCATCGTCAGCCCCCGGTCCCGGAGCGCGCGAAAGACGTAGTCCTGCACGGCATGTTCATGCCCGCGTGTGGACGCAAACCGCACCATCTCCTGCGTCATCGCCACCTGATCGGCAAATCCGTCCTCGACAGAAGCAAGGATGCGTTGGGTCATATCTGCGGAAAGCGTCATCAGCCGCACCTTTCAATGGAAAACAAGAACAGCCCCAGTCTTCGCCCTGCATCCAGCAATGCCAAGAGCCAACAGACCCAGCCGGACAAAAAAAGGGCCCGCACGTCGGCAGGCCCTTCCAAAGTCATGGTCGCCGAAAGCTCAGTTCAATGCCTGATCAGTGATACGATGCGTCCAGGCCCCTTCAGGTGCTTTGGAGATCACCGGGTCGGAACCGCCCGCCAACAGTGAAGCCACCGTACGCTCATAATCGGCCTCGACCAGCGCCCCGTTCGATCCTGCGGTCAGCTTGGCAATCTCGCCCATCATCCGACGCTGGTGCTTTTCGGTCTGCGCCCCGGATGCATCATTCTCCAGCACGATGTCTGCCGCCTCATCCGGGTTTTCCTCAGCATACTTCCAACCCTTCATAGAGGCCCGAACGAAGCGCACCATCTTGTCCTCGAATGCGGGATCGCTGAGGTTATCTTCCAACACGTAAAGACCGTCTTCCAACGTCGCCACGCCCTGATCCTCATATTTGAACACCTGAAGGTCATCCGGGCTGAGCCCTGCATCGATCACCTGCCAGTATTCGTTGTAGGTCATCGTCGACACACAGGCCGCCTGCTGCTGCAAAAGGGGATCGACGTTGAAACCCTGCTTGAGCACCTCGACACCATCCGCACCACCTTCGGTCGGAATTCCCAACTGCGCCATCCAGCTCAGGAATGGGAATTCATTGCCGAAGAACCAGACACCCAGCGTCTTGCCCTTGAAGTCATCCGTGGACGAAATCCCCGCATCCTTGCGACAGGTCAGCATCATGCCGGAGGATTTGAAAGGCTGCGCAATATTCACCATCGGCAACCCCTTCTCCCGTGCGGACAAGGCGGCAGGCATCCACTCCACGGTCACATCAGCGCCGCCACCGGCGAGCACCTGTGTCGGCGCGATATCCGGCCCGCCGGGCTTGATCGTCACGTCAAGGCCCTCTTCCTCGTAAAATCCCTTGTCCAGCGCCACGTAATATCCCGCGAACTGCGCCTGTGTGACCCACTTCAGCTGTAGCGTCACCTCATCCGCGGCCTGGGCCAACGTGCCCCACAGCCCCACGGCAACGGTCGCCGCTGCTTTTGATACAAAATTCATGTCATAACTCCCTTCGTTGTTGTCTTCTTTTGTCGTTCAATGCCTCTGGCTTGGATGCCAGAAGGTGACCGATCGCTCGATCAATGCCATCGCGCCATAAAAGGCAGACCCGGTTATGGCCGCGACAACAATCTCTGCCCACACGAGGTCAAGCGCAAGCTGACCCACCGATGTGGAAATACGAAAGCCCATCCCCTTGACGGGAGAGCCGAAAAATTCAGCAACGATCGCCCCGATCAGTGCCAGCGTCGTGCCGATCTTGAGCCCGTTGAAGATGAAAGGCATCGCCGCGGGCAACCGCAATTTGACCAACGTCCGCCAGTAGCCAGCCGCATAGGTGCGCATCAGATCACGCTGCATGGCAGAGGTGTCCTGCAATCCCTGCACTGTGTTCACCAGCATCGGAAAGAAAACCATCACCACAACCACAGCCGCCTTCGATTGCCAGTCAAAGCCGAACCACATCACCAGAATAGGCGCCATCCCGATCACTGGCAACGCCGCCACGAAGTTCCCCACCGGCAGCAGCCCCCGCCGCAGAAAATCATAGCGGTCCACCAAAAGCGCCACCACAAACGCCGCCCCGCAGCCGATGACATAGCCGGTCAGCGCGCCTTTGATCACCGTCTGCACGAAATCTACCCACAGGATGTCCAGCGAACCCGCGAACCGGGCGGCAATGGCCGACGGCGCGGGCAACAGCACCTGGTTGATCTCGAACCCGCGCACCATCCCTTCCCAGATCGCAATCAGCGTCACCCCAAAAACCAGCGGGGCCGCCAACCCCGTCACGCCCGGGGAAGGTCGCCGTGACAGCCAGACATTGAATGCCCATCCGGCCCCCCAGGCCACCAGTGCAAAGACAAGCCAGCCCATCACGCCATCCCCATCCGCTTGAGCGTTACCCGCTGTACAACTCCGATGATCCCCACCAACGCCGCCGCCAGTGCCGCCGCCATGATCAGTGCCGACCAGATCTGAATGGTCTGCCCGTAATAGCTCCCCGCCAGCAACCGCGCGCCCAATCCGGCCACAGCCCCCGTCGGCAATTCACCCACGATCGCCCCGACAAGCGACGCCGCCATCCCGATCTTTAATGATGTAAATAGATACGGCATCGACGCTGGCAACCGCAGTTTCCAGAACATCTGACTGCCGCTCGCAAACCACGTCCGCATCTGATCCAGTTGCATCTGATCCGGGCTGCGCAACCCCTTCACCATGCCCACGACCACCGGAAAAAACGACAGATACATCGAAATCATTGCCTTGGGCAGCAGCCCCGAAATCCCCACCGCGTTCAGCACCACGATGATCATCGGCGCAATCGCCAGAATGGGGATGGTCTGGCTCGCGATCACCCAGGGCATCACGCTCATGTCCATCGTGCGATTGTACACAATTCCCACCGCCAGCAGAATGCCCAGCCCGGTGCCCAGCGCAAACCCCAGCAAGGTCGCACTCAACGTCACCCACGCATGATAGATCAGCGACCGCTTCGACGTGATCTTCTTCTCAACCGTCGTTTTCCAGATCTCCGCCCCCACCTGATGCGGTGCGGGCAGCTTGGGCTTCTCTTGGGACCACGTATCTTCCACGACCCGCGAAAACGTCAAAACCTCCCCCGTCCGCGTCGCCTTGTCATAGGCCCATGGCGCGTTCAGCCAAACCGCCGCCGCGTACCACAACACAAAGATGAACCCTACAACGGTCAAGACAGGCAAAACGGATCTGCTCACGCGCCACCCCCTGCTTCCAAATGGTTCAAAAACCTCCCCGAAGGGCCGATCCGCAAAAAGCGCCCCTCGCTACTCATCCAGATGCCCCGCCCGCAACCCTTCCCGCACCCGGTGCGCCACCTCGAGGAATGCAGGCGTATCGCGAATGTCCAACGGCCGCTCCATCGGCAACGGGCTTTCGATTACATCCGTGATCCGCCCGGGTCGGGGCGACATCACAACGATCCTGGTGCTCAGATAGACCGCTTCAGGGATCGAGTGGGTAACAAAGGCAATCGTCTTTTCGGTCCGTTTCCACAGCTTGAGCAATTGCTCATTGAGGTGATCACGCACAATCTCATCGAGCGCGCCAAAGGGCTCATCCATCAACAGGATATCCGCGTCGAAACTCAACGCCCGCGCAATCGACGCCCGCTGCTGCATCCCGCCCGACAACTGCCACGGGAACTTTCGCTCGAAGCCCGCCAAGTCCACCAGTTCCAACACGCGGGCGACCCTTTCAGCCTGCTCCGCCTTCGGCACCCCCATGATCTCCAACGGCAGGCGGATATTCCCGCCAATCGTCCGCCACGGATAAAGCCCCGCCGCCTGAAACACATAGCCATAGGCGCGGTTCTTCCGCGCCTCCTCGGGTGAGACCCCATTGACGGTAATCTGTCCGCCTGTGGGCTGCTCCAAATCCGCCATCACCCGCAGGAACGTGGTCTTGCCACAGCCGGACGGCCCGATGAAGGAAACGAAGTCGCCCGCGTTGATATTGAGGTCTACCCCTTTGAGCGCATGAACGGGGCCATCATTGGTCTGAAAAGTCAGGTCCAGGCTTTGCGCGGAAACGACACTCATTTGGTTCACGCCTCCACAGTGATCATACCGTGGCCCCTTTCGACCAAGCGCGCAAAACAGCTTTCCATGGCTTTCTCGAAGTGGCTGATGTAGCTGACACACTCTTGCTTGGTATCGTCTTGTCTGAATGGATATATTTGGCCTGCGATTTCCGCTTGCCAATCTACGTCCGCAAGCCTTTTCGACACGGTTTTATCTTGTATCCTGCGCAAGAACATCACGGCGTCCTCCGGCAAGAAACCTCTCAACGCTGCGTCTCCCAACTCAAGACATTCCGAGTAATAAAGTGAACGCTCGCCCGCGTCTGATCCGATCAGATAGCTTAACACTGGCATAGCCTTGTCAAGACCTACCGAGCTTCGCGTATCAAAGCTCAGGTCTTCTGCCTCGATGAAAGCGAGCACTGTTTCACGATCAACAGAATAAAGCGTAGTTGTTCTTCCCACTCAAATCCCCGCCGGAATATTCAACGGATCGCGCTTGATCATCTTCGGGCTCGTCAACGCCTTCCACTTGCTCAACGCCACATTTGCCGACGGAAACGCGGGCCTCGGCACGAACTTACCCCGCCCCGGATTGGCCTGCGAATTCTGCCCCCAGGCCCAGATCACATCCCCACGGCTCAGCGTATACCGCGCATTCGCCGTCACCTCGAACCCCTCGAACACGTTGTAATCAAGGATCGAATGGTGATTTGCAGGTGAAATCGTCTTGGTGATCTTGGGATCCCACACGACGATATCTGCATCCGCCCCCTCAACAATCGCGCCCTTGCGCGGATAGATATTCAAAATCTTCGCCACATTGGTCGAGGTCGCCGCGACAAACTCGTTCGGCGTCAATCGCCCTGTCTCAACCCCTTCGGTCCAAAGAACGCTCAACCGCTCTTCCAACCCGTTTGACCCATTGGGAATGATCCGAAAATCATCGCGGCCTGCGCGCTTTTGCTCAGTGTTGAACGCCGCATGGTCCGTCGCAACCACCTGCAACGATCCCGCCTGCAACCCGGCCCAGAGCGAATCCTGATGGTCCTTGGACCGAAACGGCGGCGACATCACGCGCCGCGCCGCATGATCCCAGTCCTTGTTGAAATACTCGCTCTCATCCAACGTCAAAAACTGAATGAGCGGTTCCCCATATACCCGCATCCCCTTCTGCCGCGCACGCCGAATGGCCTCATGGGTCTGCTCGCATGACACATGCACGATGTACAAAGGGACGCCTGCGGTATCGGCAATCGTGATCGCCCGGTTCGCCGCTTCGCCTTCCAACTCCGGTGGCCGGGAATAGGCATGCCCCTCGGGCCCGGTGATGCCCTGATCGAAATACTTCTGCTGCAATTCCGCAACCAGATCGCCGTTCTCCGCATGCACCATCGGCAGCGCACCCAATTCCGCACAGCGCTTGAAAGAGGCAAACATCTCGTCATCCTCGATCATCAGGGCGCCCTTGTAAGCCATGAAATGCTTGAAGGAATTGACGCCCATCTCGACGGCATCTTTCATCTCGTTGAAGACGTTCTCGTCCCAGCCAGTGATCGCCATGTGGTATCCCACATCCGAACAGATCTGCGGCGCGGATTTGCGATGCCACTCATTGATCGCGTTCTTGATCGACCCATCCGCCCCCGGCAGACAGAAATCCACCACCATCGTGGTCCCGCCGCAGGCCGCCGCCCACGTCCCGGTCTCAAAAGTCTCGGCGGCAGTCGTCCCCATGAAAGGCATTTCCAGATGCGTATGCGGATCGATCCCCCCCGGGATCACATAGGCGCCCTCTGCATCAATGTACTCATCCCCCACAAGGTCCTCACCGATCTGCTTGATCGTTTCCCCTTCAATCAGCACATCCGCCTTCCACGTGCGATCCGCCGTGCAAACCATCCCACCTTTGATAACCTTGCTCATCCGCTCTCTCCTATCCGCCTATCTTTTCTCCTGAAATATCCCGGGGTCCGGGGCAGAGCCCCGAGCGACGCAACACTCAACCCAAGCCCGTCACATCCGACAAAGCACCCCGGAATTTCCGAAAATTCCGCACCGATTTCTTCGAAGAAATCGCGCCCTGTCTCACCCCACAACTTCAGCCGTCTCCACAACCGCATGCAGCAGCACATCCGCCCCCGCCATCGCCCATTCCTTGGAAATCTCTTCCGCCTCGTTATGGCTCAACCCATCCACACAAGGACACATCACCATTGCCGTCGGCGCAACCTTATTGATCCAGCACGCATCATGCCCCGCACCCGAAATCAGGTTCATATGGGAATATCCCAGCCTTTCAGCCGCATCGCGCACCGCGCGCACACATCCGTCATCAAAAGCCACCGGATCAAACCCGCCGACCTTCTCGAAAGCCACCTCCAGTCCCATGTCATCCGCGATCTTCTGCCCCTCGACGCGCAACCGCGCCTCCATGTCCTCAATGACGCTTAGATCCGGCGATCGGAAATCAACCGTGAAAACAACCTTACCGGGGATGACATTGCGCGAGTTCGGGTAGACATCGATATGCCCCGCGGCGCCCACCGCGTGCGGTGCGTGGGACCATGCAATCTCGTCCACCTTTTCCAGTATTCGCGCCATGCCAAGGCCCGCGTTCTTGCGCAACGGCATCGGCGTCGATCCGGTGTGGCTGTCCTTGCCCGTTACCGTCACCTGGGTCCAGCTCAGCCCTTGACCGTGGGTGACAACGCCGATCTCCTTGCCCTCGGCTTCCAAAATTGGCCCCTGTTCGATGTGTAACTCAAAAAACGCATGCATCTTGCGCGCACCGACTTCTTCCTCGCCACGCCACCCGATCCGCTTGAGTTCATCACCAAAGGCCTTGCCTTCTGCGTCCTCGCGGGCATAGGCCCAATCCTGCGTGTGCACGCCCGCGAATACGCCCGAAGACAGCATCGCCGGCGCATACCGCGTGCCCTCTTCGTTGGTGAAATTCGTCGCCACGATCGGGTGCTTGGTCTTGATACCCAGATCATTGAGGGTGCGGATCAACTCCAGCCCGGCCAGAACGCCCAGCACGCCGTCATACTTCCCGCCCGTCGGCTGCGTATCCAGATGGCTGCCCACGTAGACCGGCAAGGCGTCCGGGTCTGTGCCCTCACGCCGGGCAAACATGTTGCCCATCTGGTCAAGGCCCATGCTGCACCCGGCATCCTCGCACCAGCGCTTGAACAATGCACGCCCCTCGGCGTCCTCATCCGTCAGCGTCTGGCGATTGTTGCCGCCTGCAACGCCGGGACCAATCTTGGCCATCTCCATCAGGCTGTCCCACAAACGGTCCGGGTTGATCTTGAGGTTCTGGCCGGGCGCGGTCATGGGAGGCTCCTTTGTCAGGCTGGCGGCGTCGAAAAAATTTTACCATTTGGTAAATACACGATTGCGGTTAGGCTTGCCTCTGTCAAGAACTGCTTTATGCCCTCCGGGGCAGCCCTTCCCAGTTGCCCGTTCCTGCGGCACTTGCCACCAGAAAGACGCCGCGTGACCCAAGAGAACCAGACCGATAAGAAACCCAGCCGTATCCAGACCCGCAATCGCAAGATGATCCTCGATGCGGCGCTCGAGGTCTTTTCGCGCCATGGTTATCGCGGCACCACGCTGGACCAGATCGCGGCTGAGGCGGGCCTGAGCAAACCCAACATCCTGTACTATTTCGACGGAAAGGCCGAAATCCACGTCACCCTGCTGAACCGCCTGATGACAAGCTGGCTCGACCCGCTGATCAAGTTGAACGCCGAAGGTGATCCCCGCCACGAAATCCTGAGCTATGTCCAGCGCAAGCTCGACATGGCGCGCGACCTGCCCCAGGAAAGCCGTTTGTTTGCAGGCGAAATTCTTCAAGGCGCGCCCCGCATGTCGCCTGATCTGGAACGCCATCTCAAACCGCTCTTCGACGAAAAATGCGCCCTGATCCAGCGCTGGATCGATGAAGGCGCGCTGCCTTCACTGAACCCGCAACACCTGATCTTCTCGATCTGGGCCACCACGCAGCACTACGCTGATTTTGATGCGCAGGTACGGGTTCTGCTGGATACCCCCGATGAGACACATGCACGCGCCAGCCGCCATCTGGCGCAGATGTTCGGCGCGTTGCTGAGCCTCCCCGAAGCGCGCTGACCGCCCCGTTAACCTTTTGGCACGATACCGACCGGGCATTAGTATCTTGTTAAGCTGCAAGGCGCACTTTTGGTGCGGGTGGTGGGCTCCTTAGCAATCAACAGGAGCAGAGATGAGTGTACTTTTGCTGACAAATCCTTACGCGCCGCAGGCGCAACAGCCCATAGGCGGCAGTCTGGGCATGACTTACGCGGCGGCGGGTGCCATGACCCCTCAGGCGGTCACACCAACGCAATCCAGCGCCGATGCCGGCAAAAGCGGGTCATCGACGTCCTATGACGGCAGCGGTGCCGGGGCGGGCGGTGCCGCCGCCCAAAGACCCCTTAAGTTGGACAGGCCACCGGAACGGCCCGCAGATGCCACACCGCGTTCGATCGTGACGGCACAGGCGGAAAGCACCGCGAAGGACGACCCGGCGATCCGGGCACAGTCCCCCGCCGAACCTACGGAAATCGTGGACATGGCCGAACAAACCCGGCAGCGGGCACAGGAAATGCCACTGCCCTTACCGACCCTGCCGTTTCTCATGCGGGCTTGATCAACCCGCCGCAGGCATTACTCCGCTGCCTTGGTGGCAGGATTGTTGGGATGTGTTGTCCAGTTGGCATACTCCGGCTGGACAACCTTTCGGGTGCGCGGATCAACAGTTCCGGGGGCCATTGCCTCCATCGTGATGCAATCCTCCACCGGGCAGACGTTCACACACAGGTTGCACGCCACGCATTCCTCATCGATCACGGTAAAGCTGCGGTCCTCCGACATGGCAATCGCCTGATGGCTGGTGTCCTCACACGCCGCAAAACAGCGTCCGCAGGAGATACACAGGTCCTGATTGATCACCGCCTTGGCCACGTAATTCAGGTTCAGATACTGCCAATCCGTCACATTCGGCACCGCCGCACCCTTGAAGTCGGCGATGCTCGTATGCCCCTTCTCATCCATCCATTCCGACAGACCGCTGATCATCTCCTGCACGATCTTGAACCCATAGGTCATCGCCGCCGTGCACACCTGCACATTGCCGCAACCCAGCGTGATGAACTCCGCCGCATCGCGCCACGTGGTGATCCCACCAATGCCGGAGATTTCCATCCCCCGCGTCTCATCCCCGCGCGCGATCTCGGACACCATCGACATCGCAATCGGCTTGACTGCCGGGCCGCAATACCCCCCATGCGATCCCTTGCCGTCAATCGACGGCTCCGGCGACAGCGTGTCGAGGTTGACGCTCGTGATCGAATTGATCGTATTGATCAAACTCACCGCATCGGCCCCGCCCGCGCGCGCTGCTGCCGCAGGTTTGGTAATATCCGTGATATTTGGCGTCAGCTTCACGATCACGGGCTTGGAGTAGTATTGCTTGCACCAGCGCGTCACCATTTCAATGTATTCAGGCACCTGCCCCACGGCCGCGCCCATGCCGCGCTCGCTCATCCCGTGCGGACAGCCAAAGTTCAGCTCGATCCCATCCGCACCGGTGTCCTCCACCAGCGGCAGGATCGCCTTCCATGCCGCTTCCTCGCACGGCACCATGATCGACACGATCATTGCGCGGTCCGGATAGTCGGCTTTGACCCGCTTGATCTCCTCCAGATTGGTGTAAAGGTCACGGTCGGTGATCAATTCGATGTTGTTCAACCCCAGCAAACGCCGGTCCGCCCCATAGATCGCCCCGTATCGCGGCCCATTGACGTTAACCACCGGTGGCCCTTCGGACCCCAGCGTCTTCCATACGACACCACCCCACCCGGCCTCGAACGCGCGCCGGACGTTGTATTCCTTGTCCGTCGGCGGCGCAGAGGCCAGCCAGAACGGGTTCGGGGAAGTGATCCCCAGAAAATCAGTTGTCAGATCAGCCATGCTAGCCCTCCTTGAGGATGCGTCTCACTTAGGTTTTTCAAAAATCATCTCCCAAGGCGCCGTTGCACCACCAAGTGCAGCACGGACGGCATTGCCATACCGCTCTGGTGCGGCAGCCCCCATCAACAGATGAAGGCCAAGGGGTGGCGGCGGGGTGTTCGTCCCGTCCGAGGCCGCGGTGATCCGGGTAAAGAAATCAATCGCATAATCGGTTCGGTCCCGCTCTGCGATCAGTGACAGACCGGCGGACGACGCGGCGTCGCGGTAGACCTTCGGCGTGTCGACGAACGAACTTTCCTGCGTGCTGGCCCAGGGAACCGGAAAGGGCAGCGCGAGATCGCCGGGCTTCATGATATCGAAAAGCGCAAAACGACCGCCGGGAACCAGAACCCGGGCGACTTCTGCAAAAAGCGCGGGTTTGTCTTCGATATTCATGCCGACATGCATCATGGTGACCAGATCGACGGTTGCCTCGGGCACAGGCAAATCCAGCGCGCTGCCAACTTCGAACCGTGTCTTGTTGGCAAGCCCCACCATCGCGCTCAGCGCCTCGGCGGCCTGTACAAACTCAGGCGTCAGGTCGACCCCATGCACGGTCGCACCAAAGCGGGTGGCAATAAAGCGCGCCGTGCCGCCAATGCCGCTTCCGATATCAAGAACCCTGGTCGTCTTGGTGATGCCTAGCGGCATCAGCAGTTCCTCTGTCGCCTCAAGCCCGCCAGTGTGGAATTCGTCCACCGGCTTCAGATCTTCCGGTGTGACGTGATCAAGCTTGACGCCAGCCTCTTTCAGACCGGCCTTGATCCGCTCCAGAACCGGACCGGTTTCGTAGTGTTGGATAACATGCGACGCAGCGTCTGACATGACAGCCTCCAAAATCTGCTTTTGAAAGGCTCCCATCTTAACAGATTTTCGCGTGAATGTCCTCAGCGGCGTCCCGGCCCTCGGCCACGGCGGTCACTGTCAGATCATCTCCGCCCGATGCGCAGTCTCCTCCCGCCCAGACCTTGTCAACGGAGGTGCGCCCGTTGGCATCAACCTTGATCTTGCGCCCCTCCAGCGTAGGAAGTTCTTCGCCCTCCAGCGTCTGACCGATCGCCTTGAACACCTGATCCGCCACCAGTTTCAGCATCTGTCCAGTGCCCTTCATGGCGTCATCCACGTATTCAAACTCGATCTCGCGCACCGCCCCGTTGCCATGCACCGCAACCGGCACCGCATGCGTCACGATCCGCACGCCTTTGGACGCCGCCAGATCCTGCTCGAACACGCTTGCGTTCATCCGGTCGCGGCCCCGCCGGTAAACCAGCGTCACGTTCAGCGCGCCCAGCAATTTGGCCTGCACGGCGGCATCCACCGCCGTCATCCCGCCACCGATCACAACCACATCGCGGCCTATCGGGATCTGTGCCACGTCGCTCGCCTGACGCAAGTCCGCAATGAAGTCCACAGCGTCCCTGACGCCCTCCTTGTCCTCACCGGTGGCCCCGAGGGCGTTCACCCCGGCCAACCCAATCCCCAGAAATACCGCGTCATAGGTCTCCCTCAGCCCCTCAAGTGTCACGCCATTGCCCAGCGCTTCACCGTGCCTGATCTCGATGCCGCCGATCTTGAGCAGCCAATCAACCTCTGCCTGCGCGAACCCATCAGGTGTCTTGTAGGCCGCGATCCCGTATTCGTTCAGCCCCCCCGGTTTGGGCCGCGCATCATGGATAACCACATCGTGGCCCAGCATCGCCAAACGATGCGCACAGGCCAGCCCTGCTGGCCCCGCCCCGACCACTGCGACCTTCTTGCCAGAGGACGCGGCACGTTCAAAAGGATGGACGCCCTGCGCCTGCAAATGGTCCGTCGCATAGCGCTGCAACTGGCCAATCAGCACCGGCTTGCCCTCCGCCAATTCCCGCACGCAGGCTTCCTCGCAAAGCGTTTCCGTCGGGCAGACCCGCGCGCACATCCCGCCCATGATGTTCTGGCTTAGGATCGTCTTGGCTGCCGCATCAGGCGTGCCCGTGGCGATCTGGCGAATAAACAGCGGTATGTCGATGTCCGTAGGGCAGGCCGTGATGCAGGGCGCATCGTGGCAGAAGTAACAGCGATCTGCCGCCACGACAGCCTCGTGCGGAGCAAGCGCCGGATGAAGATCGGAAAACTGCGCTTCGTACTCCGCCGCAGGCAAACGCCCGGCTTTCACCCCTGGTTGAAAAACATCTGATGACATTTGGCGCACCCTCATGCTGGCTGGACTGTCAAACGCTCTCACGGATCAAATTTTTTATCAACTGGTAAAATTATTTCCGTTTTGTGAAGTTTGCGCTGCATTCGGCCAATGCGCTGCATGACGCTAGGTAAACAACTTGCGGTTTGAAATCTCATTTGCCACAATATCAAAGCTGCACGAAAGAATTTCGACACCACCTGCCTTTGGGTCACTGGGCCGAAGAAGTATTCGTCCAAGCCAAGCTGCCGCATACTGCGGGCAGACCAACGACAGGAGAAATGGGGTCATGGCAACTGGCACCGTAAAATGGTTCAACACCACCAAAGGGTACGGCTTTATCGCACCTGACGGCGGCGGCAAGGATGTGTTCGTGCACATCTCGGCGGTCGAACGGGCAGGACTGACCGGACTTGCAGACAACCAGAAGGTCACCTTCGACATCGAAGCAGGCCGGGATGGCCGCGAAAGCGCAAGCAATATCGCACTGGCCTGACGCGCGGGTCCGACGTAAGTAAGATCATACAAACGGGCGCTGCGGCGTCCGTTTGCATTTCCGGAATACCGCGCAAGAGCACTCACAATGACCAGAACAATCGCGATTGTGATCTTCGATCATGCCGAAGAAATGGACTTTGTCGGCCCCTGGGAAACACTGGGTGCAGCCGTACAGGACGATCCGGACTGGCGCATCAGCCTTGTCGCGGAGCACCTTGAGCCGATCATCTGCGAAAAAGGCATGCGGGTCTTTCCCACGCACACCTACGCCGACATTCCCAAGCCCGACGTGATCATCGTGCCCGGCGGCGATGGTGCAAAAGAACAGGTCAACAATCCTGCCACCGTAGCATGGTTGCAGGGCGCCGCGCCCACCTGCACCTGGATCACCAGCGTCTGCACAGGCACTTTCCTGCTGGTTGGCGCTGGCCTGACAGAAGGCCGCCGCATCACCACCCATCACTGGTTTATCGATGAACTGCGCGAAGCCACCGGTGCAAACGTCATCGAAGGTATCCGCGTCCTGCGCGACGGCAACCTCGTGACTGCGGGTGGCGTGACCTCGGGCATTGAGATGTCGCTCTGGCTGGTGGCGCAAATCTGGGGTTCCAAGCGGCTGGAATATGTAAAGAAATACATCGCTTATGAAACGCCTCCCAGAACGGTGATTGATGTGTAAGGGCGGTATTGGGTTCAATGCGATCCATGTTGCGGGGTGCTTTCAGGAGTGAGATGAAAAGATGACCAATACCACTCCAACGATCCTCTCAACCGTCTCAAGCCAGTTCATTGATGATTGGCTTCTTGCACTGCGTTCGCTTTGCTCGGACGCCGAATTGGCGTCCCTCATGAAAAGGTCGGGTTTGATTTCCCAACACCCGCAGCGTTTCGGCCGGGTTACGCTGGATCAGATCGTATGCCTTTATCAGCTTGCCGCCGTGGAAACCGGCGACGAAATGATGGGACTGTGGAGCCGCCCGATCCGGCCCAGAGCATTGCAGCATCTTCTGACATCTGTGCGAGAAGCAACATCGCTTCCTTCGGCGTTGTACCGGTTTTCGACGTTCTGGAACCTGCTGCTGGATGATTATCAATTTGACCTGGACGACACCAAAAGCACTTTGGTCCTTACCCTGAAACCCCAAGGCAATGTGTCGGTTCAGCGGTTCGGTCACATGCTGATCCTCAAACTCGCACACGGGCTGATGTCATGGTTGGCAGGGCACGAGGTGCCCGTGCAAGCTGTCGAATTCGCCTTTGAGCGTCCGGAGTTTCATCAGGACTACACGGTTATCTTTCCCGCACCCTTGCACTTCGGCAAGCCCGCTACGTCAATCGCCTTCGATCCTGGTATGCTGGGTCCGGTTGAGGCGCGCAGCACGTCCGACCTTGATCGTTTCCTGCAGAATGCGCCGCGCGACTGGATTTTCACGCGGTCGCGAGAACATACGCAATCGCTGCGTGTCCGAACCTATCTGAGCCAATGCGGATGGGACGATGCAACCCTGACCCATGCCGCGCGCGCGCTGCACATGACACCACGTACCTTGATGCGCAGGCTCGATGCGGATGGAACGACATTTCAGACCATCAAGGATGCCCTGCGCCGCGACATTGCGATCCGCGATCTTCAAGCGGGTCGAAAAAGCATTGAAGCCATAGCGCTTGATATTGGATTTTCTTCTTCAGCCAGTTTTCACAAGGCCTTCCATCGATGGACGGACGGCACACCGAGCGCCTACCGACGCAAGCAGTAATTCTGTCACTTTTAGACAATATCTTGTCACGCCAAGAGATTGATGCCTGCGTGCGAGATCTCTAGATTTCAGTTCAAATACAAAATTCCAACTTGAACTTTCGTATGGTGACCCCGTCTCGATGGCCCTCCATGGCTGGCGGTGGTTG
The DNA here is from genome assembly GCF_041281685.2 of Sulfitobacter rhodophyticola. Taxonomy (GTDB): domain Bacteria; phylum Pseudomonadota; class Alphaproteobacteria; order Rhodobacterales; family Rhodobacteraceae; genus Sulfitobacter. The sequence continues at coordinate 830,294 of NZ_CP166251.2, forward strand.
GCGCCATGCGACAATACCCACCGTAAAAGGATCTTCCCATGACAGACAAGCTTACCTCGATCCTGCAAGCCGCGCGCGATCATGCCACGCAGGTGATTGCTCCCAATGTGGACACGTGGAACAGTGAAAAGCGATGGCCACGCGATGCGTCAGACCAAGCCGGTGCTGCAGGTCTGACCGGACTTTATGCTCCGGAAGAATTCGGCGGCCAAGGCTTGCCCCTGTCCGAGGGGATCCAGGTCTATGAACAGCTCGGACTGGGTGACGGCGCGTATGCCTTTGCCCTGTCGATGCACAACATCTGCACCTTCGCGGGATGCGGCTATGGCACTGATGCGTTCAAGGAAAAATGGGCGCGCGATCTGACATCTGGTCGCAAGCTGGCGAATTTCGCACTGACCGAGCCCCAATCGGGATCCGACCCAATGCAAATGTACACCCGCGCCACGATCAATGGCGACGGCACCTGGACGATCAGTGGCTCAAAAGCATGGGTCAGCCTTGCAACCGAAGCTGACATCTATTTCACCGTCGTGAAAACCAGCGACACACCCGGCCACAAGGACATGGCGATGATCGCCATTCCCGCCGACGCACCGGGCCTCAGCTTTGGTCCGATGTATGAGACACCGTCGTACAATTTCCTGCCCATGTCCGAGATGTATCTCGACAGGGTCGTGGTCAGCGAAGACAACATCATTCTGCCTGTGGGTCAGGGCTTGCAAGGCTCGCTGATGGCTATTGATATTGCCCGCGTGTCCATCGCCTCTGGCTGCTGCGGCCTGATGCAATCGGCGTTGGATACGGCGCTGTCTTATTCGAAGAACCGCAAGATGTTCGGGGCCAAGAACCTTGATCTGGACGGTATCCAGTGGATGCTGGGCGAGGTTGCGACAGACCTGGAGGTGTCCCGGCTTTTGTACCGCAAGGCTGCTGAAGCCCTTGGCAGTCCCGAAGGGCCGTTGATGGCAGCCCACGCAAAACGCTTTGTACCGGATGCCGCTGTGAAAGCTGCAAACACTTGCACTCAGGTGTTGGGCGGCATGGGGCTGTTGCGACCCTATGGTCTGGATCGTTTGTCCCGCCTCGCGCAGATGCTGCGGATCGTTGACGGCACCACTGAGATCAGCCGCGTGGTGATCGGGCGCGCCTTGCAAAAACGTGCAGCAACCCTGCAAGACCTGCCGGTGCCCAAAGGGTTTGGCGAAGGGGAGTCCTCAAAGAACCACATGGCTGCAGAATGAACTTGCCGGCGTGAACTTGAGGTCGCATGCAAACTGAGGAACGGGCTGCTGATCGAAGGGCACCCCGTTCCTCGCTGTGGTCCCTGATGTGTCCTTTCGCAAACGCACGCTTCCGTTTGCTCGACCGTTGCCGAACCGGATCATGCGGCGTCCAATCCCTGTTGGAGACTACGATTGAGATAAGGCCGGAATTCCACAATCAGCCTGATCCCCGGAAGCCTAAGCGCCCTCCCAATCAACTCCTCTCGCTTCCTCCACCTGAAGACTTCCATCCGGCCAGGGCCGCATCAGCGGCTTCACGGCCTCCACTTCTCCCTCAAGCCACAAAGGGACGTCCGTGGGTGCCAGAAAAACGCCCATCCGGTGATGGATATCCACGACATCAGCGCTCGGCGGACAGGTCACTGTCGCCACTTGCGGTACTCTTACGCCGCCCGGTCCCTGCCAGACGTCGGTGATCGCGGCGAACCAAAGCAGCCCACCGTCCTTCGGCGTGATACGCCATGCGGTCTTGTGCCGCTTTTCTCCGGTCCATTCATACCAGCCGTTTGCAGGCACCACGGCACGGCCCGTTCCTTCATAGGCGGATTTGTCGAACACCGTTTCGGACCGGGCGTTGATCAACGTTTCCATCACCGGTCGCCCCCGCGCGTTCACGCGCCCCACCGGAATGATGCCCCAGCGCATGTGACTCGGGCCATCGGGCCCGAAGGTCACGATCTGTTGGCCGGGAGCGATGTTCAGGCGGGCGGGCTCATCGGTCAGGTCGCCGGGCGGTGCCCCAAGCACTGCCGCGACCTGGGGCACCGGTGTCGTGAGGAAGAACCGCCCCGGCATGCCTCACTCCGCCTCTATCGCGTCGACCAATGCCAGTACTTCCGGACCCACGCGCGCCACAATGCGTGCCACACCTTCGGCATTGGGATGAATGCCATCGGGCTGAAACCACGCCCGAAGCGCTGCGGGGTCCATATCCTCCCCGTCGGCCACCAGACCAGCAAAGAAAGTTTCAAGAAACCCAGCGCCGTAGGCTTCTGCCAACTCGGGATACAGCGCATCGAACTGTGCCTTGTAATCGGGACCATAGTTCCCCGGCGCTTCCATCCCGATCAGCAGCACCTCAACCTCGGCGCGGTCGGACGCCTGCAAAATCCCTTCGATGTTCCCGCGCGCCTGCGCCGGATCAAGGCCCCGCAGCAGGTCATTGCCGCCCAGCGCGACGATCATACCGTCAACTTCGGGCGTCAGCGTCCAGCCCACACGCGCCAGACCGCCTGCGGTCGTATCCCCCGAAACGCCAGCATTGATCAGCCGCACGTTAGCCCCCTGCGCATCCAGCCAGCCTTGCAGTTGCGGCACAAAGCCCTGTTCGGCAGGCAACCCATACCCTTGGGTCAGGCTGTCGCCCAACGCAGCAATGACCACTTCGTCGGCCTGCGCCACACCGGCCAGAAGCGCCAATATCACACTTAACGCCTTGCACCTGATCATAATAACTCCATATCGAGGCGGGACAGGGCGAGGGGCCACCATCCGTGACAGAACCAGTATTCCAGCTTGAAGATGTAATGCTTGTCCTCAAGGGCAACGCCGGACCCGTCGATATTTTGCGCGGCATTTCGCTTGAGGTCCAGCCGGGAGAAACGCTGGCCCTGACCGGTCCGTCCGGGTCGGGCAAGTCATCGCTGCTGATGGTCATGGGCGGGTTGGAACAAGCCACCGGCGGTCATGTGCGCGCTCTGGGCCACGATCTGACCACGATGAACGAGGACGCGCTGGCGCGTTTCCGGCGCGGCGACGCGACGCGGGGGCGAATGGGGATCGTGTTTCAGTCCTTTCACCTGATCCCGACCATGACTGCGCTTGAAAACGTTGCCACACCGATGGAACTGGCCGGGGCGGAGGATGCCTTCGACCGCGCCGCCGACGCCTTGGAAACCGTGGGCCTCGGGCACCGCACCGGGCACTATCCCGCGCAGATGTCCGGTGGAGAGCAGCAACGCGTCGCCCTTGCCCGCGCCTACGCCCCGCAACCCGCGATCCTTCTTGCGGATGAACCGACCGGCAACCTCGACAGCGCCAATGGGGCCGCGATCATGGATTTGCTGTTTTCCCTGCGCGATGCGCATGGCGCAACGCTGGTGCTGGTAACCCATGACCTCAAGCTGGCGGAACGGTGTGACCGCATGGTGCGACTGGCCGATGGAAGGCTCGTATGAGCCTTGATCTGGCCGCCCGTTTTGCCCGTCGCGAGATGCGCGGCGGATTGAAGGGTTTTCGCCTGTTTCTGGCTTGTCTGGCCCTTGGCGTTGCCGCAATTGCCGCCGTGGGATCGGTTCGCGCAGCCATCGAAGCGGGGTTGGAGCGGGAAGGCGCGGCCCTGCTCGGGGGCGCGGCAGAGCTGGATTTCACCTATCGTTTTGCCTCCCCGCAGGAGCGGGTGTGGATGGCCGCACGTGCACAGGAGATATCGGAAATTGTCGAATTCCGCTCCATGGCCGTGGTCGAAGAACAGCGCGCCCTGACCCAGGTAAAGGCTGTCGATGACGCCTATCCGCTTGTGGGGGAGATGGTGCTGGACCCACCAGTCCCGCTGGATCAGGCGTTGGATGGCGCAGACGGCTTGCCCGGCGCGGTGATGGAACGCGCCCTGTCTGACAGGCTCGGGCTGGCGCCCGGCGACGCTTTCACCCTTGGTACCCAGGACTTCGTCCTGACCGCTTTGATTCTGCGCGAACCCGACAGTGCCGCAAGCGGCTTTGCCCTTGGCCCGCGCACCTTGCTGCGGCGTGCGGATCTTGAAGGATCGGGGCTGCTTGCACCGGGCACACTTTTCAACAGCAAGTATCGCCTGACCGTTCGCCCCGGCACCGACCTGCAGGTGCTGGAGGATGAAGCGGCAGATGCTTTCGCCAATGCCGGGATGCGGTGGACGGATGCCCGCAACGGCGCCCCGGGTGTGGCGCAATTCGTCGACCGGCTCAGCGCGTTTCTGGTGCTTGTGGGCCTCTCCGGGCTTGCAGTTGGCGGTGTGGGCGTTTCTGCTGCCGTGCGGGCGTATCTGGCTGGCAAGACCGGTACGATAGCAACCCTTCGCGCCCTTGGTGCCGACCGGGCAACCGTGTTTCAAACCTACTTCATGCAAATCGGCGCGCTTAGTCTGCTCGGCGTGGCCATCGGTGTGGTGCTGGGTGGGGGCGCCCCGCTGCTGCTGGCCCCGTTGATCGAAGCGCGGCTTCCTGTACCCGCGGCTTTCAGCATCTACCCCGGCCCGCTTTTCGAAGCAGCGCTTTACGGTCTGCTGACCGCACTTGCCTTCACGCTTTGGCCGCTTGCCCGCAGCGAGGACGTGCGCGCCGCGACCCTGTTTCGCGATGCCTGGGCAGGGGCAAAGGTGCTGCCCGCCCGCAGATACATCGCAGCCGTGGCCGCGCTTGCGGCCGCACTGGTGGCGTTGGCAGGATGGTTCAACGGGTCCTGGTTCCTGACGCTCTGGACGCTGGGCGGCATTGCCGGCGCCCTGATCATCCTTGCGCTATCGGCGCTCCTGCTGCGGTTTCTGGCGCGCCAACTCGCACACCATACGCGTGGCTACCCCCGGCTGCGCTGGGCCATGGCTGCGATCAGCGGGCCTGGAGAAGGGGCAGCGGCGGTGGTGTTATCACTGGGGCTGGGCCTTTCGGTACTTGCCGCGGTGGGTCAGATCGACGGTAACCTCCGTCAGGCCATTTCCGGCAACCTGCCCGATGTGGCACCGTCGTATTTCTTCGTCGATATCCAGAAGGAACAGATGCCCGGCTATACGGAGCGGCTGGAAAACGATCCCGCCGTCAGCCGCATCGACAGCGCGCCCATGCTGCGCGGTGTGATCACTCAGATCAATGGCAAGCCGGCCAGCGACATGGCTGGTGATCACTGGGTTCTGAACGGCGACCGGGGCGTGACCTATGCCGCGACACCAGACGCAGAAACCACGATCACCGCCGGAGAATGGTGGCCGGAGGACTACAACGGCCCGACCCAGATCAGTTTCGCGGCGGAAGAAGCCGAGGAAATGGGCCTGACGCTCGGCGACACCCTGACCGTCAACATCCTGGGGCGCGATATCACTGGCGAAATCACCAGTTTCAGAGAAGTCGATTTCTCCACCGCTGGGATCGGCTTCATCCTTGCAATGAATCCTTCAGCACTTGAAGCGGCACCGCATACTTTCATCTCCACCGTCTATGCCACGCCGGAGGCCGAAGCAGCGATCCTGCGCGATCTGGCCAACCGCTATCCCAATATCACTGCGGTGCGGGTGCGCGATGCCATAGATCGGGTTGCCGATGTTCTGGCCGGGCTCGCCGCTGCCACCTCCTATGGTGCACTGGCCACGTTGCTGACGGGGTTCATCGTCCTGATCGGAGCCGCTGCCGCAGGCACCAGCGCGCGCACCTACGAGGCTGCGGTTCTCAAGACCCTCGGCGCGTCCCGGCGTTCCATCGCAGGCAGTTTTATCCTGCGCGCCGTATTGCTGGGTTTCTTTGCAGGCAGTGTCGCCCTTGCGGCGGGAATACTTGGCGGCTGGGCCGTCAGCCGATATGTCATGGAGACGGACTTTAGAATCATCTGGCCTTCGGCGTTGATGATCGTCAGCGGCGGGGTGCTGGCGACGGTCGTGTCCAGCCTCGGCTTTGCCCTTGGCGCGCTTGGCGCACGACCTGCGCAGGTTTTGCGCGCACGCGAATAGGCAAACCCTCTATGCGACACGGAGCGAGAGCGACACATGAACGACACCCTCCCCGCCACTCTGCCCCGCGCGGTCACCCCTGCCCAACAGCAGCAGATCGTGAACATCGTGCGCCGCGCCGCCCGCGCCGAAATCACCACACGCTTTGGCATCCTTGAACCATCAGAGATTTTCACCAAGTCCCGCAGTGACGATCTGGTCACCGTCGCAGATATGGCCGCCGAAGCGATGATGACCCGCGCCTTGCAGATCGCTTTCCCCCACGCCCTTGTCATCGGCGAGGAAGCTGCTGCCAAGAATCCAGACCTGACAGCAGAGATTGCAGACGCACCGCTGGCCTTCATCCTGGATCCCATCGACGGGACGTGGAATTTCGCTAATGGCCTGGCGGTGTTTGGCATGATCGTCGCCGTGACACAGTTTGGTCGCCCCGCCTTCGGCCTGATCTATGACCCGGTGCTGGACGATTGGGCCATTACAGATGACGAAAGCCATGCGCGCATGGACCGCCCGAGCGGGATCGAGACGCGATTGAAAGCTGCCATGGGCAAGTCAATCGAAACGCTGACCGGACTGGTTTCAATCAACCACTTCACGCCTGAAATGAAGCCGAAGGTCGCCGAAACCCTGCCGTCCTTCGGCCGCGTTCATTCGCTGCGCTGCTCGGCCCATGAATACCGGATGATTGCGCAAGGCCGCGCCGATTTCCTTCTGACCGCGAACCTGCACCCGTGGGACCACGCCGCAGGTGCGCTGATCTGTGAACGCGCGGGCGCGCATGTGGAGATGCTGGATGGCGGACCATATGATGCCAGCCGATTGGAGGGCCATCTGCTTGTGGCGCCCGACCGTCCGACGTGGAACCGCTTGAAAAAGATCTTCGGGTTCCTGTTGGCGTAACGGCAGTCAGACTTGACTTGGCAACCTCAAAAAAAGCTCCGCAGAATTCAACCTTCCGGACACATCGACAAGGGACCGCCGGAACAGGCTCAGGACTTGTGTCCAGAACGGATCATGGTGGCGGCAGTTTCGGCATAGGCATTCCGCCAGGCCGTTTCCAGATCGGGGGTTACCTTGTTCCCAAGGGTCTGGCGGATTGTATCGATCAAGGCCTCTTCCATGACGTCATAGCTGTCCGTGGACACCCCGATGGTCGCATGGAATGAACCAAGCTCCGCAAGCGTTTCGGCCTGCTTTTCCGCATCTTCCGCGTTCAAGATGACCTCACGCAGGGTCGCTACAAACTTCATTCCCTGCCCGGCAAGGTCCTCGCGAAAAAGCGCGCGCAACTCGGGCGCGCGCCGGAAAAGTGCTTCGTAGAAATCTGTCGAAAACGTATCAAAATCAGCCTCCAGGCGCCTGAAGCTTTCCTGCAGGAGTTCTTTTTCGCTCGTTTTGATAGACATTCAGCATCTCCGATTCCATGGGATACGGATATCGTAGCATACCCGATAGGGTATGTCAGAGTACGACAAGCTCACTCCGGGTTTGTCCGGAGACGGCTCCAGTGGCCCACAGATCCACTGCTCAGCAGTGTAGGGTGCGCATTCACTGCGCACCATCCACCGAACGACACCCAAACTACGGCACGCAAAAAACGCGCATCCTACTCCGCCGCTTCAGCATATTCCTCCATCGGCGGGCAGGTGCACACCAGGTTGCGATCCCCATGCACATTGTCCACCCGGTTCACCGGCGGCCAGTACTTGTCGACACGGAAAGCACCCGGCGGGAAACACCCCTGTTCGCGCGAATAGGGCCGTTCGCCCCATTCCAGCACCAGGTCTTCTACCGTATGTGGCGCATTTTTCAGCGGGTTGTTCACCGCATCGATCTCGCCCTTTTCAATGGCTGCAATCTCATCCCGAATGGCCAGCATCGCATCGCAGAACCGATCCAGCTCTGCCTTGTTTTCGCTCTCCGTCGGCTCCACCATCAGCGTGCCCGCCACCGGCCAGGACATCGTTGGCGCGTGAAACCCGCAATCAATCAGGCGCTTGGCGATGTCATCCACGGTCACGCCTGCGCTTTCCTCGAACGGACGCACGTCAATGATGCACTCATGCGCCACCCGACCTGTCGGTCCCTTGTAAAGCACATCAAACGCCCCCTCCAGCCGCTTGGCGATGTAGTTGGCATTCAGGATCGCCACACGCGTCGCCTGCGTCAGCCCCTCACCGCCCATCATCAGGCAATAGGCCCATGAGATCGGCAGCAACGAGGGTGAACCAAAGGGCGCGGCAGACACTGCATTGCCGCCTGCATTCGGATCCCCCGGCAGATGCGGCACCAGATGCGCCTTCACGCCAATCGGTCCCATGCCGGGGCCACCGCCCCCATGCGGAATGCAGAACGTCTTGTGAAGGTTGAGGTGGCTCACATCACCGCCCAGGTCACCCGGACGGCTCAAGCCCACCATCGCGTTCATGTTGGCCCCGTCGATGTAGACCTGCCCGCCATGATCATGGGTAATTTGCGTGACCTCGTTCACCGTTTCTTCGAAGACCCCATGCGTGGAAGGATAGGTGATCATACAGCCCGCAAGGCTCTCGGAATGCTGTTCCGCCTTGGCGCGGAAATCCTCCAGATCAATGTCGCCATTCTCCGCCGACTTCACCGCAACAACCTTCCATCCCACCATCTGAGCCGAAGCGGGGTTGGTCCCATGTGCCGACATCGGGATGAGGCAGATATTGCGATGCGACTCCCCGCGCGCCCTGTGGTATCCCGCAATGGTCAAAAGCCCGGCATATTCCCCCTGCGCCCCCGAATTGGGCTGCATGGATATCGCGTCATAACCGGTGATGTCACACAGCTTCGACGACAGATCGTCAATCAACACCGCATAGCCTTCGGCCTGATCCGCAGGCGCGTAAGGATGGATCAACGAAAATTCGCGCCAGCTGACTGGCGTCATTTCAGCCGCGGAATTCAGCTTCATCGTGCACGATCCCAAGGGGATCATCGCCCGGTCCAATGCCAGATCGCGATCCGCCAGCCGCCGCATGTAGCGCATCATCTCCGTCTCCGCCCGGTTCATGTGGAAAATCGGATGGGTCAGGTACTTTGTCTCGCGAATGAGCTTGTCCGGCATGTGATAATGCGGGGTGTAGTCCTTGTCCGCCTTGTCGATCCCGAAGGCCCGCCAGACCGCTTCGATCGTGGCAGGCTTGGACCGCTCATCCAAAGTGATCCCCACCTGCGTCTCCCCCACGCGGCGCAGGTTGATCCCCTCATCCACTGCCGATTTCAAGACCGCCGATTGCAACGGCCCCACCTCAACCGTGATGGTGTCAAAGAAGGTTGCCGGGCGCACCTCGAACCCTGCCATCTTGAGCCCCTCTGCCAACCGCACCGTCTTGCGATGGATGCGTTGCGCAATCGCCTTCAACCCCTCCGGCCCGTGAAACACCGCATACATCGATGCCATCACTGCCAGAAGCGCCTGCGCCGTACAGACATTCGACGTCGCCTTCTCCCGACGGATATGCTGCTCCCGCGTCTGCAGGCTAAGCCGATAGGCGCGGTTCCCATGGGCATCAATCGACACCCCCACAATACGCCCCGGCATCGACCGCTTGTAGGCATCCTTGCACGCCATATAGGCCGCGTGCGGGCCGCCATACCCCTCCGGCACACCAAATCGCTGGGTTGATCCGACGGCGATATCAGCCCCCATCGCGCCGGGTTCCTTCAACAGGGTCAGCGCCAGCGGATCGGCAGACATCACCGCGATGCCCTTGTGTTCATGCAACGCCGCAATCGGATCGCTGAAGTCGCGCAGATGTCCATAGGTACCGGGATATTGGAAAATCGCACCGAACACCGCCGCTGCATCCATGTCACGCGGATCACCCACAATGACTTCGATCCCTAGCGGCGCTGCCCTTGTCCGCATCACGGCGATGTTTTGTGGGTGGCAATTTTCATCCACAAAAAACGCCGCGCATTTCGACTTCGACACCCGCTGCGCCATGGTCATGGCCTCGGCACAAGCCGTCGCCTCGTCCAGCAAGGACGCATTCGCCACCGGCAACCCGGTCAGATCACAGACCATCGTCTGGAAATTCAGCAGGGCCTCCAGCCTGCCTTGACTGATCTCCGGCTGATAGGGGGTATAGGCGGTATACCATGCGGGGTTCTCCAGAATGTTCCGCTGGATCGTGGGCGGCGTCACCGTCCCGTGATACCCCTGCCCGATAAGCGATGTCAGAACCTTGTTCTTCGCCGCCACCTTGCGCATGTGCTCCAACACCTCGCGCTCAGACATCGGACGACCGAACTCAAGGCTACCCTCCATGCGAATGGCCTTGGGCAATGTGTCATCCATCAACGCCGCCAGCGACTTCGCCCCGACCACCTTCAGCATGTCCGACATCTCAGCCGGGCTTGGACCGATGTGCCGCCGATTGGCAAAGTCGTATGGCAAATAATCAGTAGGTTTGAAAGTCATCGCTAGGCCCCTGTTTCCAAATGGTAATAAAAACCCCGCCGGAGGCACGAAATATCTTTCGGCCTTCAGGCAGTCTCGCGCGGATCAACCGATAAACTTCTGATAACCGGCTTCATCCATGAATTCGTCCATCTGTGACGCATCACTGACTTTCATCTTGAAGAACCACGCCTCTCCCTGCGGGTCGTCATTGACCATCGCGGGGTTGTCCGTCAGCGCTGAATTCACCTCGGTGATTTCGCCATCCACAGGCGCCAGAATGTCGGAGGCCGCCTTGACACTTTCGATCACGACGATCTCGTCATCCTTGCTGACCGTGGTGCCTTCCTCGGGCAGTTCGATAAAGACCACATCGCCCAGCTGCTCGGCCGCATGGGTCGTGATGCCCACGACAACTTCATCGCCTTCTTCGCGCAGCCATTCATGCTCTTCGGTAAATTTCATCTGTCTTTCCCTGTCTTGTTTTCGATTTTATCTTTTGAAGCCTGCCGCAACAAAGGGCAGCGATGCAACCGCCACAGGCAGCCGCTTGCCCCGGACTTCACCCCAAAGCGATGTACCGACCTTATCAAGCCCGGCGGCAACGTATCCCATGGCCACCGGCGCTTCGACCGACGGACCAAATCCGCCGGACGTGACAACACCGATCTGCGCCCCCCCTGTCTCGGCATCGAAAAGCGGCACGCCCTCGCGCATCGGCGCACGGCCCTCGGGCTTCAACCCGACACGCTTGCGTCCCACACCGTCGGTCATGGCAGCCAGGATCACGTCCGCACCAGGAAACCCACCTTCACGCGCACCGCCACTGCGCCGCGCCTTCTGAATCGCCCAAACCAACGCGGCCTCGACCGGGTTCACTGCGGCATCCATGTCATTTCCATAGAGACACAACCCCGCCTCCAGCCGCAGACTGTCGCGCGCGCCCAACCCGATGGGGGCCACATCAGCATGATCCAACAGCGCCTGCGTCAGCGCTTCCACCTGATCGACGGGCACTGACAATTCATAACCATCCTCGCCCGTATACCCCGACCGCGATGCCCAGACCGTCACACCACCCAGATCCAAATCCCGCACATCCATGAACCGCATCCCGGCGGCGGCGTCATCCATGTTCGCAAGCACCCCTTCGGCGGCGGGTCCCTGCAGCGCGATGAGCGCCCGATCCTCTATTTCATCCACGCCAATCGCCGGCTCCAACGCCTCCCGCATCCGCGCGATATCTGCCTCCTTGCAGGCCGCGTTCACAACGACAAACAGCGCAGAGCCACGCCGCGCGAACATCAGATCATCCTCGATCCCGCCCGCCTTGTTGGTAAAGAACCCGTACCGCTGACGCCCATCGGCCAGCCCCAGCACATCCTGCGGCACCATGCGTTCGAACCCAATTGCGACTGCTTCCCATGACGCGCCTGTCAGCATCACCTGACCCATGTGGCTGACATCAAACAGCCCCGCCTTTGCCCGGGTGTGCAGGTGTTCCTTCATCACACCATCAGCGTATTGCACCGGCATGTCATATCCCGCGAACGGTACCATGCGCGCACCAAGGCCCACATGCAGATCATAAAGCGGCGTGTGTCTGAGATCGTTCATCCCCGCATCCTTCCATCAGGCCGGGTGCAAAACGCAAGAACCGGCATCCCGAAGCTGACCATGCGCAGCCCCTCGATGCCCCCTCTGTCCTTTCGCCTGAGATCGTTATCCCTTCGGCGGATGCATCACGCACCACTCTCCAGAGCTGTCCTGCCCGCCACGGTCCGTGGGCCTGAGAGTTTCCGGGGCGGTTGCTCCTTCGGCATCGGCTTGGCGCCGATTCTCCCATGACGGTGCCTATTGGTATGCCCGCGTATACGCCCGCGTCAAGCACGCTTGTACCTGCTCGCGTTGCGTGGTTGTTTGCCCCAAACACGGATGAGCACGACATGACCCCCTACTTCTTCGGCTACGGCAGCCTTGTGAACCGCAGCACCCATGCCTACCCCGATGCGCATCCCGCGCAGCTACAGGGCTGGCAGCGCGCATGGGTGCGCTGCGAGGGGCGCGATACGGTTTTTCTAAGCGCGCAACCCGCCCCCGACATCACCATCGACGGGCTGATTGCCGCCGTACCGGGGGATGACTGGGCCGCGTTGGATGAACGTGAACGGGGCTACGCGCGGATTGTCTCGGGTAATGCCGTGGTCCATCCCCTCAGCCCCCTGCCGCATGTCGCGCACTATTCCGTTCCCCCCGAACATCACCTTCCCGATGGCGATCACGTGATCCTGCTCAGCTATCTCGACGTTGTCGTTCAGGGTTTCCTGCGGGAATTCGGCGAAAAGGGTGTGGCGCGATTCTTCAACACGACGGCAGGCTGGAATACCCCCGTCCTGAACGATCGGGCAAAGCCGATATACTCCCGCGCACAAAAGCTGTCCGACGATGAGACCGGTCTGGTCAACGATCACCTACGGGAGGTCGACGCAACGCTGCTTCAGCCCTGACGCGCGCGCACCGTCTGCAACAGCGGCATGACGGCGGCCATCTCCGGCCCGCTCTCCTGGCCGGTCAGCGCCAACCGCAAAGGCCGGAACAGCCCGCGCCCCTTGCGCCCGGTCGCCTCCTTGACCGCAGCCGTCCATTGGCTCCATGTGTTTTCATCAAACGGCATCTCGGGCAGCATCGCCATGGCTTGCGCCACGAATGCGCGATCCGCGTCCTCGATCACCGGCTCCGCGCCGTCGCGGAACATCGCCCACCAGCCATCCAGATCGTGCAGCGTCTCGATGTTCTCATGGGTCACTGCCCAGAACTGCGCGGCCTTGTCGGCAGGCACACCAAGGCTTTCGATCTTGTCGGCCACATCTGCCGCAGACAACGTCTGCAGATAGCGCCCCGTCAGCGGGAACAGGTCCTTCACATCGAACTTGGTCGGGGCTGAACCGAAATGCCCGATGTCGAACCCTTCGATCAGGCTTTCCATGTCGGTGCGCAATTCCACCGGGTCTGATGATCCCAGCCGCGCCATCAGGCTGAGCAGTGCAAAGGGATGCACCCCCTGCGCACGCAGATCGCGCAAGGCCAGCGTGCCCAGCCGCTTTGACAGCGCCTCCCCCTGTGGCCCAGTCAGAAGCGAATGATGCGCGAACGACGGCACATTTTCCCCGCCCAGCGCCTCCATGATCTGGATCTGCGTCGCGGTGTTGGTCACATGGTCCGACCCGCGCACAACATGGGTCACACCCATCTCCGTATCATCCACAACGCTCGCCAGCGTATAGAGGATCTGACCATCGCCCCGGATCAGCACCGGATCGGATACCGAACTGGAATCGATGGAAATATCACCAAGGATCCCATCCACCCACTCGGTCCGCTGATTGTCCAGCTTGAACCGCCAGACCCCATCGCCGCGCTCTGCGCGCAAGGCATCCTTTTCTGCATCCGACAGGTTCAAGGCTGCCCGATCGTAGACCGGCGGCTTGCCCATGTTCAGCTGCTTCTTGCGCTTCAGGTCCAACTCCGTCGGTGTCTCGAACGCCTCGTAAAACCGGCCCATCTCGCGCAGCTTGTCCGCCGCCGCGTTGTACTTCTCCAACCGCTCCGACTGCCGCTCCACACGGTCCCAGTGCAGCCCCAGCCAGGTCAGATCTTCCTTGATACCGTCGACATATTCTTCCTTGCTCCGCTCGGGGTCGGTGTCATCGATCCGCAGGATGAACGTGCCCCCCGCCTTGCGCGCGATGAGATAATTCATCAACGCCGTGCGCAGGTTGCCCACATGGATATATCCGGTGGGGGACGGGGCAAAACGGGTGATGGTGGGACTGGACATCGCAAGGGTCTCCTTTTGCCGCGTGGCTTGTCACAGCGCGCTGGCATTGTCCAGTTAGGTGGGCTTGACGTGCCACCGCCTGGCCAGATCCTCCAGCCCGGCGCGGATCAGCTCTTCCAGAACCGCTTCGTCCGCGTCCGCAAGCTTGTTCAGATACAGACATGCCTTGCCCTTGGTATGCTTGCCCAGCCGCGCCAGAATACTGCCGAAATCCGCATATCCCGGCATGACGTAAATGCTCAGCTTGGCCTTGCGCGGGGCGAACCCGGTGGCCAGCATCGTCCCGCTGCGCCCCGACGCATAGGTGTAATCATAGGTGCCATAGCCCAGCATCTCGCCGGACCAAAAGACCGGCTTCCAGCCCGTGGCCCGGCGGAAAAGCGCATCCAATTGACGCGCCTCCGCATGCCGCCGCGCGGGGGTCACCTGCTGAAGAAATGTATGGGCATCCATGTGTGTTCTCCCATCCATACCTTACTGCAAAGGTCGCGGAAGAACGATACCCGAAGTCACGCCGAATTGAGCACGTGGAAGAACGGCGGTCTTGGCCTTCCCCTTCAATGCGCTAACTTTGTAAGATGATAACATTGAAAGGAAGCCCCATGCGCCTGACCCGTCGCCAAACCCTCACCGCCGCCGCAGCCCTGCCGCTTGCCGCTGCCGCCGCTGCCACCAGTGCCCGCGCAGGCGCCCCCATGATGGGCGTGGCCCCTGCCCCGTTCAACCGGGTAAAGCTCGGCGCATTCGAAATTACCACCCTGCTTGCCGGAACACGGTCCGTGCCTGATCCGCAAAACATCTTCGGCATGAACGTCGACGCAGAGACATTCGCCGCAGCCTCCGCCGCCGCCAACCTGCCAACAGACGCCGCGCAGTTCTTCTTTACCCCCACGCTGGTAAACACCGGTGCCGAACTTGTGCTTTTTGATACGGGCCTGTCTGCCGAAGGCACCCTCGCCGCCGTCACGGCCGCGGGATACACCGCCGATCAGGTCGACATCGTGGTCATCACCCATATGCACGGCGACCACATCGGTGGGATGATGAACGCAGGCGCGCCAACCTATCCCAACGCGCGCTACGTCACCGGGCAGAAGGAATATGACGCCTGGGCCAAGGCCGAAAACGACGGCTTTGACGCCAACATGCGCCCCATGGCCGAACAGACCACCTTCCTCGATGCAGGTCAGGATGTGGTCGCCGGCATCACCAGCGTCGCCGCCTTCGGCCATACACCGGGGCACATGACCTACCGCCTCACCTCCGAAGGCAAATCCATGCTGCTGGGGGCCGATTTTGCCAACCATTATGTCTGGTCGCTGGCGCACCCCACCTGGGAAGTGAAATTCGACATGGACAAATCTGCCGCCGCTGAAACCCGCAAGGCGCTCCTGTCGATGATGGCGGCTGAAAAAATGCCCTTCGTCGGCTACCACATGCCATGGCCCGGTATCGGCTATGTCGAAACCCGTGGCGACGGCTTCCACTACGTCCCGCACAGCTATCAATTGATGCTTTAGTCCGACGCCCTTCATCCTTCCAAATGGTTAAAAAACCTGGGGAGTTTGAGGGGCTAGCCCCTCATCAACAAAAAAGGATCGCGTGCAGCTTTGCTGCTCAATGGGATCACGGCGTCCGGTACGAACTCAACCGTCCTGCTGCAGCGCCCCGTTCTCCCACTGGCCGGAGGCTTCCTCTCCGGTTGCATAGCGCATGGTGCCCGCCCCCTGCCGCTTGCCGCCGATGAACGTTCCCTCATAGACGTCGCCGTTGGCATAGGTGGCAATCCCCTCACCCTCAATCTCGCCGCGTTGCCACTGGCCCACATAGGTAAAGCCGCTGGGCATGGTGATCTTGCCCTCTCCATGGCGCTGGCCCGCGTCAAACTGGCCCTCGTACACCGTGCCGTCAGGATAGGTCGCAACCCCGGTGCCGGACCGTTCGCCATCGGCCCAGGCCCCTTCGTAACGGTACCCGTCAGCATAGGTCATGACCCCCTGACCGTGGTTGCGCGCGTTCCTGAAACCACCCTCATAGACCACCCCGTTGGCATAGGTGGCGCGTCCCTCGCCCTCGATCACACCAGCCACCCAGCCGCCTTCGTATGTCGCCCCGTCAGGATAGGTGATCTTGCCCTGCCCATCGGCCAGATCATTGCGGAAGCTGCCCACATAGACCGATCCGTCGGGATAGATCACCTGACCCTGCCCCTCGATCTGACCCGCGACCCACGATCCTGAATAGACATATCCATCCGCGCCCGTGAACGTGCCTTGCCCGTCGCGGCGGTCATCCTTGAAATCACCTTCGTAGGTGTCGCCGTTGGCATAGGTCACCTTGCCCTTGCCCTCGCGTCGGCCACCGGCAAGCTGGCCTTCGTAGACATCGCCGTTGGGCTGGGTCAGCGTGCCGGTACCGTCGATCTGACCGTCCTTCCACAAGCCGACATAGGTCAACCCGTCGGGCATCGTGAGCGTGCCCTGACCGGCCCTCTTGCCGACCACGATATCGCCTTCGTAGACCGCACCATCGGGATAGGTAATCACCCCCGTGCCCTGCTTGATCCCGTCGATCCAGTCGCCTTTGTACTCATACCCGCCTGGGCTTTGCATCACGCCCTTGCCATGGTGCTTGGCATTGCGAAACTGCCCCTCGTAACGCACGCCATTGGCGTAAAGCGCCACACCCTGCCCGATGATTGCGCCCGCTTCCCAATCGCCCTCGTAGGTGCCACCATCGGCAAAGGTGATCTTGCCAAAGCCATCGGGCTTGCCCTTGGCAAAATTCCCTTCGTAGACCGACCCGTTGGGAAAACGCGCCACGCCTTCTCCCTTGATCTCTCCGTCGACCCACGCGCCGGAATATTCATAACCGTTGGGCAGCTTGTAGGTGCCGGCGCCATGCTGCAACCCGCCCTTGAAGGTCCCCTCATAGACCCCGCCATCGTCGTATTGCTTGGTGATGACTTCCGAGGTGCTCTGCGCACTTGCGGGCAGGGCCAACAGCGAAAGCGAAAGGAAGACAGCATATGTCAGGCGGGGTGCGGGGGTCATATCACTACCTGTGGTTGGCGGGCGCGCGGCAAGTCGCACGGGGTTCTGTCAAGCCTATGCAATGGGGGCAAAGGGGGCAATCCACTTTTGCGCCCGCGCTGCCTTGCTGTCCATGCCCGCCCATGTGTAAACCGGGTTAAGCACTTCGAAGGATTGAACCCATGCCCGACCCCACTGAATTTTCCGGCCGCTGCTACTGCGGATCGCTGCGTTACAAGGCGGGCGGGCCAGTTCAGCTCAAGGCGCAATGCCATTGCCGGGAATGCCAGTACATCAGCGGCGGCGGACCGAACTATTTCATGATCCTTCCCGCCGCCTTCTTCGAATGGACCAAAGGCACCCCGCAAACCTTTGCCCGCAGCGATCTGGAAAACCCCGTCACCCGCTGCTTTTGCGGCACCTGCGGTACCCACATCCTGACGGAGCTGACAGATGGCGAACGGGTGGTCTTGAAAGTGGGCACATTGAACGATCCGCTGGTCTACGGCGGGCCAAAGATCGCCATCTATACCTGCGATGAACAACCCTTCCACGTCACCCCCGGCAACATCGCCCGGTTCGACAAGCTGCCCTGAGCCTGCGCCAAATCGCCCTTTGGGGTTTAACCCCAGCCTTGATCTGCTACATCAACGCGCAACATCAAAGGGCAACCATATGGCAGACCGTTTCCGCATCACCCTGGGCCAGTTGAACCCAACCGTCGGCGACCTGGCCGGCAATGCCGCGCTTGCGCGTGAGGCATGGCAAGCAGGCAAAGCAGCCAAGGCGGATATGGTGGCCCTGCCGGAAATGTTCATCACAGGCTACAACGCGCAGGATCTGGTGATGAAGCCCGCTTTCCAGCGCGATGTGATGGCCCATATCGACGCGCTCGCCGCGGATTGCGCCGACGGACCTGCGCTGGCCATCGGCGCGCCGTTGGCCGAGGACGGAGAGCTTTACAACGCCTACCTGATCCTCAAGGGCGGCAAGATCGCCAGCCGCGTTCTGAAACATGAACTGCCGAATGAGACCGTCTTCGACGAGGTCCGCATCTTTGATGCAGGCCCGCTGGGCGGCCCCTATTCGGTGGGCAACACGCGTATTGGCAGTCCGATCTGCGAAGACGCATGGCACCCTGACGTATCGGAAACCCTGGCAGAAACGGGTGCGGAATTCCTGCTCGTGCCCAATGGCTCCCCCTATTACCGCAACAAGATGGAGACGCGGCTGAATGTCATCGTCGCACGGGTGGTGGAGACAGGTCTGCCGCTGATCTACCTCAACATGGTCGGCGGTCAGGACGATCAGGTATTTGACGGGGCTTCGTTCGGCCTCAACCCCGGCGGCGAACTGGCCGTACAACTGCCCGCCTTTGACAGCACAATCGCCCATATCGACCTGGAACGCGGCGCCGAAGGCTGGCGCATCGTGCCACAGACCCCGGCGCTTTATCCCGACGATTTCGAGGCAGATTACCGCGTCTGTGTTCAGGGCCTGCGCGACTACATGGACAAGACAGGTTTCAAGAAGGTGCTTCTGGGTCTGTCGGGGGGCATCGACAGCGCCATCGTCGCGACCATCGCCGCAGATGCGTTGGGGCCCGAAAACGTTCGCTGCGTGATGCTGCCGTCCGAGTATACATCGCAAGGCTCGCTCGATGATGCCGAAGCCGTCGCCAAGGCACTGGGATGCCAGTATGATTACGTGCCGATCAAGCAGGGCCGCCAGGCGATCACCCAAACCCTCGCGCCATTGTTCGACGGCACCGACGAAGGTTTGACAGAGGAAAACATCCAGTCCCGCCTGCGCGGTCTGCTGCTGATGGCGCTCAGCAACAAATTCGGAGAAATGCTGCTGACCACCGGTAACAAGTCCGAGGTCGCGGTCGGGTATGCAACCATCTACGGCGACATGTCGGGCGGCTACAATCCCATCAAGGACATGTACAAGACCCGCGTTTTCGAGACCTGCCGCTGGCGCAACGCCAACCACCGCGACTGGATGAAAGGCCCTGAAGGCACGATGATCCCCGAAACCATCATCACCAAGCCCCCAACCGCCGAATTACGCGAAGACCAGAAAGACAGCGACAGCCTGCCTGATTATCCGGAGCTGGACGCGCTGTTGGACATTCTGGTGGATCAGGACGGCTCCATCGCCGATTGCGTGGCGGCGGGATACGACCGGGACGTGGCAAAGAAGATCGAACACCTGATCTACATTTCCGAATACAAGCGCTTCCAATCCGCTCCCGGCCCGCGCCTGACCAAGGGCGCGTTCTGGCTCGACCGGCGCTATCCGATTGTGAACAGGTGGCGCGACCCGTCCTGAATTGCCGATGGAGGGCGCGGTTTGAAAGTGCGGACGGGATTTAAGGCCAAAAAGAGGGGCGAAACCGGTGCACCTTTGCCGTCTGTGCGCAGGCAGCAACCCGGCACGCGCTTGTGAATTGACGGGGGCGCGCAATCAAGTCTGTATCAGCGTATGAGATTTCTTCTGATCTGCATACTTCTGATGATCGCCCCCGCTGCCTTCGCTTGCGGTACTGACACCAACTGTCCCGTTGGCGACCGCCACTACCGGATTTCCATGCCGGAAGGGCATGATGGCAGCACACCCGTCGGCGCGCTGATCTGGTCGCACGGCTACAAGGGGTCCGCGGCAGGCGTGATGCGCAACAGATCGCTGCGCCGCATGGTATCGGACGCGGGTCTGGCGCTTATCGCAGTTCAGGGCGTCAATGGTTCATGGGATCTGCCTTACGGTCCGCGCACCTTCAACAGCACCGGGGCGGCGGAATTTGCCTATTTCGACGCGGTGATTGCCGATGCCACGACCAGCCACCGCATCGACCCTGACCGCATCGTCGCAAGCGGTTTCTCTGCGGGCGGTATGATGGTCTGGAACCTTGCGTGTTCGCACCCCGCGCGGTTCGCAGGCTTCATTCCCATGTCCGGAACCTTCTGGTTGAAACCACCCGAAGACTGCGACGCGCCCGTACAAAACATCGTTCACATTCACGGCGATGCGGACCGCACCGTACCTCTGACAGGCCGCCCGATAGGCGAGACCAAGCAGGGCGAAGTCGCGGACGCGCTGGCGCTTTACCGCGACTTTGGCGACTTCGGCCCTGCAAAAGACGATGCAGCGGGCGATCTGTCGTGCCAGAACCGCCGCAATGACACCGGCAATGTCCTTGATTTCTGCCTGTTCGAAGGGGGGCATTCCTTTCGCACCGAACATTTGCTCCATGGCATCAACCGGTTGAAAGAAACCGGCGCGCTTTAGGGGCTGAACATTTCTTCGAAGGAACGTGTGCCAGCGGGCGAAAACCGGATGACCCGGGTCCCGGTCACCCGTTCCGCCCAGCCTTTGGCAAGGATTTCTGCCAGTACCGCCCGACCCACACTCCCTGCCAGATGCGTTTGTCGCGCGCTCCAGTCCAGACAGGATCGGCAAAGCGGGGTCTTGCTGCGCCTGAGCGCATTGATATCTATGCCGAACTTGGTCAGAACCTCCGCCCCCACATCGGTCAGTGTCACGGCCTCCCCCGTTTCGACCAAAGCACCGCGGCGCAGCAACCCCTGATAAAGCGCTATCCCCTTCGCGCCCGCCAGATGGTTGTAGCATACCCGTGCTTCGCGCAGGGCCAGATCCTTCGGCCCCGTACGCGTCCGCAAATGTCCTACCACCGCCGCCAGCCCCATCAAGGCTTCCAACGCGTGGCCCACGTCGTCACCAGCCAGTGTGAAATACTTGTGCCGTCCCGATTTCCGGCAGGCGATCATCTGGGCTGCTTCCAGCTTGCCCAGATGCGCGCTCGCCGTCTGCACCGTGACCCCGGCCTCCGCCGCCAGTTCCGTCGCGGTCAGTGCCTTGCCAGCCATCAGCGCCGTCAGGATATTCGCGCGCGCAGGATCGCCGATCAGCGCTGCAATCCGGGATATGTCAGGACCTTCTTTCATACTTCGATCTTGGCCGAAGCATTCAAGAAGCGCAATGCGCTATCTGTACGGAGCAACGAAAGGACAAAACATGCTGACCTGCATCATTCGCTATGAAATTGACCCCACCAAACACGATGCTTTCAGGCAATACGCCCGCAACTGGGGGCAGGCGATACCCCGTTGCGGTGCGGATCTTGTCGGTTATTACGCCCCGCACGAAGGCTCCTCCACGCTCGCCTATGGCATCTATAACATCCCGTCTCTTGCAGCCTATGAAGCCTACCGTGCACGGTTGGCAGACGATCCACTGGGGCGGGAGAACTATGCCTTTGCTCAATCCGAAAAATTCTTGCTCAGGGAGGATCGCACCTTTCTCACCCTTGCCTCCGCCCCACACGGCGCGCCCACATGATTGCCGTCATCTTCGAGGTCCTGCCCCACCCCGACCGCAAGGCCGAATACCTCGACATCGCCGCTGCCATGCGCCCCCTATTGGATGAGGTCGCAGGGTTCATCTCCGTGGAACGCTTCCAAAGCCTGACCGACCCCGACAAGCTGCTTTCACTCTCGTTTTTCGAGGATGAAGAGGCCGTTGCCCGCTGGCGAAAACTCTCAGCGCATCGGTCAGCGCAAGCCAAGGGGCGCGACGGGGTTTTTTCGGACTACCATCTGCGGATCGCCCATGTGATCCGTGATTACGGGATGTTGGATCGGGATGAGGCACCAAAGGACAGCAAGACAGCCCATGGGGCCTGATCCTATAGGCCGGAGAAGAAGGACCAGGTCATCCGGGTTGCATCCACCTCACGGGTCGCCGGACCCTCCAACAGGGTCTTGCGCGCGGCGGGACCGGGCCAGCCATGCCCATGTCCCTTGATCACCACCGCCTGCAATGGTGCCGCACAGCCGGAATAGTGCAAAACCTCGGCAACCGTCCCGTCGTCAACCCGGTCCACCACCCGCATCTGCGGCCTACCGTTGCAACGGTTGCGGCCCTGCCACAAAGACAACGTATCGCGGCTGGACAGGGCTCCTCCCAGCCGACTGTCCGCGCCGCGACCCTGATGCGGAGAGATCGGGTCAGCCGTCCCGTGTACGAACAGTGCCGCAACCGGGGGGCCGCCCCGGCATTGGTAATTCAGCGCGGATTTGGTTGCGACGACGGAAATACCACGCACAAGGTCCGGTCGATCACAGGCCATCCGCATCGCCATCCCACCCCCATTGGAATGGCCCGTAACGAACACCCGCGCTGGATCGACCTGCCCGCGGGCCACCAGTGCTGCGATCAGACTGGACAGAAACGCCACGTCATCGACCCGGTTGCCCGGGCTGCGCCCGTCATTCCACCGCCGCGCGCGCCCGTTGGGGTACACGACGATAAATCCTTCGCTCCGCGCCACTGCATCAAAGCGCGACTTTCTGCGAAGATTGCGCCCGGTGCCCAGAAACCCATGCAAAGCCAGCACCAGCGGGGCAGGCTTCTGCAGGTCCTGCCGACCGTCGGTGACCTGAATTGTGCGGCCCATGAACGTGTCCGCCAAAGCCGGGGACCAGATACAGGTGCAAAACGCAATCACCGCCAACAACCGCCGCACATGTATCTCCCACCAGACCTGCGCGATCCTAGCCGATACGACTTTCATGGGCTACCCAATCCCTCTGACACCCGTTAAGCAGGCGCACCCGATATTACATGAGCACCCTTCATGCCCAAAACCTTCACGACCGACCGCGAACTGCGCTTTGGAGACTGCGACATCTCCGGCACCGCCTACTTCCCGTCCTATCTGGACTTGCTGAATGGCGTGAACGAAGAATTCTGGGCCCACATCGGATATCCTTGGCACGAGATCATCTGGAAAGAACGCTGGGGTACGCCCACCGTGCACCTGACGTGCGACTTCTCGATCCCGTCGCTTTTTGGTGAAACGTTGACGTTTGAATTGCAGGTTGTGCGGGTCGGTCGGTCTTCGGTCACGCTCAAGCATCAGATCAACTGCGGTGATGAAGCGCGTTGGAACAGCACCCAAGTGCTGGCGGCGTCCGATCTGGACAAACACACATCCGTACCGTGGCCCGACAAGGTGCGCGCGACGCTGGACGATTGGCTTGTCAAACCCTGAGAGCGTTCAAATCCCCAGCCGATCCCGAACCCGATAGGCCAGCACAGACGGGGCAAGGAACCACGGATTGCCGGTATAGAAAGGCCGTGTCGGAAAGGGGATATCGTCAAAAGCCAGCGCCCCTTCCGGGTTGCCCGAAGCCTGCTGCCCGATCCGCATCCCCAAATAGCTGGCCATGCCGACCCCTGCCCCGCAATAGCCCATCGCGTGATAAAGACCCCTTTCATGGCCGCTATGCATCAGGGTGTCGAAGGTATAACCCACCAGTCCCGACCATGAATGACTGATCCGCACGTCTTTCAGCGCCGGGAATAGCCGCACCAGTTCCGCGCGCAAAAGCGGCCCCGTACGCAACGGATCAGTCTCCTTCAGGGACACGCGACCGCCGAACAGGATCCGTTTGCGGTCTGGCGAGGGGCGGTAGTAATAGACCAGCTTGCGGGTGTCCGACAGGATGCGGTCGGACGGCATCACACGGTCCATCACGTCGCCGGGCAGTTCTTCTGTTGCAATCATGTAAGACCCGATGGGGATGACCCGCCGCTGGTGCCAGCGGCTCAGCCCGCCGGTATAGCCATTGGTCGCCAGCACGACTTTCGCGGCCTGCACCGGTCCCCGATCGGTCAATACACGAAAGCCATTCTTCTGCCTTTCGATCCCTGTTACCGCGCACTGCGATAGCACCTGCGCGCCCGCTTCTTCCGCAAGGGCGCGCAACCCCTTGTGATAAAGACCTGGATGCAGACTGGCATGGTGGGGAAAGACGATCCCACCGTAATAGGCATCCGTCCCCAGTTCCGCGTGTTGCGCATGGCGCGGCACGACGAAAGCATCGGTCTTAAGCACGCCGGTGCTTTCCGCCTCCCGCGCCAGCTTGTCGTATTGCCGCGCGGTATGTGCGCCGTGGAACCGCCCGTTGGTCTGGAACTGGCAATGAATCCCTTCTTCACCCATGAACCGCTTCATGAAATCAAGCGACGCCTGCCCCTCGCGCAGGATTGCTTCGGCCCGCGCCGCGCCATAACGCTTTTTCAATACGGCAAAACCCGGCTTGACGGAGGTTGAAACCTGACCGCCATTGCGGCTGCTCGCCCCCCAGCCCGCGACCTCCCGGTCCAGCACAAGCGTCCGGCACCCGGCCCGCGCGGTCTGCACTGCCGCGTGCAGACCGGTATATCCCGCCCCGACGATCAGCACATCGACGGAAGTGGGCAAATCCCCCTGCGCTCCCGCCTCCGGCCGGGCAGCTTCCCACCAGAAGGGTTCAGGCTTGAAATCCGGTGTGAACATCGCGTCACTCCTCATGCGGTGGCGTGGTCTTGCAGGATCATATCGGCGGCTTTCTCTCCAACCATCAGCGTGGGCGCATTTGTGTTGCCTGATGTGAGCGTGGGAAAGACCGAAGCATCAACCACCCGCAACTGCCCCATCCCATGCACGCGCAACCGCGCATCCACCACATCGCTTGTGGGGTCCGGCCCCATGCGGCAGGTGCTGACCGGGTGGAATACCGTCCCCGCCCGTGCACGCGCATCGGCAATGAATTCCGCATCGCTCTGTACCTGATCGCCGGGCGCGATTTCCGCTTCGATGATGTCGGCCAGTGCGGGCGCCGCCGCCAGCTGACGCAAGAAACGCATCCCCTCGACCATCTCCTGCACATCCAGATCGGTGGACAGCGAATTGGGCTGGATCATCGGTGCATCCCGCGGATCGGCCGACGTAATCTCAATCCAACCCCGGCTGGTGGGCCTTGTCGGCTGCGCTCCGGTCAGGAATCCCGAAAACGGATCGGGATTCATCAGGGGGCGCTTTCCCGGCGGCGCCTTGGTATAGCTGACCGGAGAGAAGAAAAGCTGCATGTTCGGGCGGCTGAGACCGGCGCGCGACCGGATGAACCCCCCGCCCTGATTGACCCCCAGCGACAACGGCCCCCGCCGGGTCAGCACATACCGCATCCCGTGCCACAACTTGCCGCCCCAGCCGTGTAGCTGGTCATTCAGCGTCGGCACTTTCGACCGGTACAAGAAATCGATCCCCAGATGGTCCTGCAAATTGCGTCCCACACCGGGTGCATGACGCACCACTTCCACGCCGCAGGATCTCAGCACCCCTTCCGGCCCGATCCCCGACAATTGCAGAAGCTGCGGGGAATTGACCGCCCCCGCCGACAGGATCACCTCGCGGCCGGCAAATGCCCGATGCGTCCGTCCCCTGCAGGCATAGGTTACGCCCACCGCCTTGCGCCCTTCGAGCAGAACGCGCGTGACAAGCGCGTTCTTCACGATGGTCAGGTTGCGCCGTCCTTTCGCAGGCCCGATATGCGCCCGCGCAGCTGACATGCGAAAGCCGGCCTTGGCGGTGTTCTGATACGTCCCGATCCCTTCCTGCGCTGCGCCGTTGAAATCGGGATTATGCGGCAACTGTACCTGTCTGCCCGCATCGATGAAAGTCTGGCACAAGGGGTGCAGATCCCGGTCCATCGTGGCCACATGCACCGGCCCGTCGCCGCCGCGAAAAGCATCTCCACCCCTGTCGTTGGTCTCGGACTTCTTGAAGTAGGGCAGCACGTCTTCCCAACCCCAGCCCGGGTTGCCCATCGCCTTCCAATCCTCGAAATCCTCCTGCTGACCGCGGATATAGACCATCGCGTTGATCGAACTCGACCCACCCATGACGCGACCCCGCGGCCAATATCCGATGCGGTCGTCCAGCCCCGGGTCCGGGGCGGTGTGATACATCCAGTTCACGCGGCGCTTGTAGAACGTCTTGCCATAGCCGATGGGCATCCAGATCCAGAAATTGAGGTCAGACCCGCCCGCCTCCAGCAACAGCACGCTGTATTTCCCGCAGGCCGTCAACCGATTGGCCAGCACGCAGCCCGCCGAACCGGCCCCCACGATGACAAAGTCAAACTGCGCCACGTGCCGCCCCTCAGGTCTTGGGCGGGTCGCGCTGCACCACCACACTGATCAGCGCCAGCAACCCCGACCCCACGATCAGGAAGAACGACACCGCATTCAGCACCGGGGTGGATCCGACCTTGGCCATCCGGTCGAACATGGTGATCGTCAGCGGTGCCTCCGATCCGACAAGAAACAGCGTGGTGTTGAAGTTCTCGAACGACACGAGGAATGACACGATCCACGCCGCGATCAGCGCGGGTCGCAGGAACGGCAAGGTGATCGTACGCAGCACCTGCACCCGCGTGGCCCCAAGGTTCAGTGCCGCTTCCTCCATCTCGTAATCGAACTTCTTCAGGCGCGCCGAGATCACCAGCGACGTGATGGTGGTCACAAAGGAAAACTGACCCAACACCACCAGCAGAATGCCCGGTCGCAGGAATTCAAGCTCCAACCCAAGCCGGTCATCCACGCCGTTTGCGATGTTGCTGGCCATCACGAGGATCGAAATACCGAGGATCACGCCGGGAATGACCAGCGGCAGGATCATCAGCAGGTAAAAGAAATTCTTTGCCGGAAAGTTGCCACGCACGAACAGGAAGGCGTTGCAGGTGCCCACAAAGACCGACAGCGTCGACACCATCACCCCGATCAGGGCCGAATAATACAGGCCCCGCAACAACCGCCGGTCATGAAACATGCCCAGCTTGGGTTCGGTATCGTTGAAGAACCAATCCAGCGTGAACCCCCGCCACGGCAGCGACGGAAAGAGTGAATCGTTGAACGCGAAGGTCCCGGCCGCGATCAGCGGCGCCGCCAGGAAGATGAAGAACGCCAGCATATAAAGCCGGTACCCAAGCAGGAAACCCTTGTTCTGTGTTGAAACTGCCATCCCGCCCCCTCAGCTTCTTGCCACGGTTGTGGCCAGCGTCTGTCCGGTCAACTTCAGACCCAGCCAGACCACAAGCGACGTGAACGCCAACAACAAGAACCCGAAGGCCGCACCTGATTCCCAATTGAACCGGGTGATGAACTGATCGTAGATCTGCTCGGTGAACCAGCTTGAATTCTTGCCCCCCAGCAGGATCGGCGTCAGATAACTGCCCGCCGTCAGCATGAACACCACGATGCAGCCCGAAACGATCCCGGGCATCGCATAGGGAATGATGATCCGCCGCAGCACCGTGAACCCGCTGCCGCCAAGGTTATACCCCGCCTCGATCATCGCATCGTCCATGCCGTCCAGCGTGGACACCAGCGGCACAATCATGAACAGGATCACCGTATAGACAAGGCCCACCACGACAGTCACATCGTTATACAGAAACTCAATGGGTTCATTGATCATGCCGCTCCACTGCAGGAACGTTGATATCACCCCGGTTTCGCGCAGGAGCAGGATCCAGCCGAAGGCGCGGATCAGGTCGCTGACCCACAAGGGGATCAGACACAGCAGGAATAATCCGCCCCGCGCGCGTTTGCTGGCGATCTTGGCGATGTAATAGGCAATCGGAAACCCGATGATCAGCGCCAGCGCAGTAACAAGGATCGACATCGACCCGGTGCGCAGCAAGGTGTTCCAGTAGATCGGTTCCTGAATGAAATCGATGTAGTTGCCAAAGCCGAATTCATAGACACGCGGCGCCACTTTCTCGCGCAGGGACAGCACGACCATGCCCATATGCGGCAGGATGATCAGCAGCGAAATCCACAGCGCGAAAGGCGCGAAAAGCAGGATCAGAGACAGGCGTTTGATGTCACTCTGCATCCGTTCAGGCCCTGAAACACATGGTTTGTTCGGCGGGCCAGCTCAGCTGCACCGCGTCGCGTGGCTTCAGATCGTTCGTACCGCCCGTCACGGTCACATCCGCCTCGATCAACTCCTGCGACGGGCCGCGCACCAGAATCCGGCTGTTCGCGCCGTTGAACAAAACGGAATCCACCGTTCCGTCCAGGGTGTTCTGCGCTTCCTGCGTTGTACCCTGTGCATCTTTGCGCCGTGCGGTGATGAATTCGGGCCGCACAAAAATGCTGACAGGCTCGCCTGCGCCAATCCCTGATGCCGCCGCCTTGCTGATCATGGTCAGACCGGCCGTTGTTTCCACTTGCGCACCGCCCTCCGCAGATGCGGTCACCTTGCCAGACCAACGGTTCGTATCCCCCACGAACCCCGCGACGAAAGCGGTCTTGGGCGCGTGGTAAAGTTCCTCCGGTCGCCCGATCTGCTCAAAACGGCCCTCGTTCATGATGGCCACATGATCCGACATCACCAGCGCCTCTGATTGGTCATGGGTGATGTAGATGAACGTCGTATTGAACTGATGCTGCAACAGCTTCAGTTCGATTTTCATCGCCTCGCGCAGCTTCAGGTCCAGCGCGCCCAGCGGCTCATCCAACAACAGCACATCCGGGTCCAGCACCATGCAGCGCGCAATCGCGATACGCTGCTTCTGCCCACCTGACAGCTGATGTATCTCGCGGCTGCCAACATCCGGCAGCGCGATCCGGTCCAGTACGTCTTTGACCTTCTGCTCAATCGTGGCCTTGTCGGCACCTGCACAACGCAGCCCGTAGGCGATATTCTCATTCACGTTCATCATCGGGAACAGCGCAAGATGCTGAAACACCATCTTCACGTTGCGCTTGTTGGGCGGGGTGTTCAGAACCGACTTGCCCTTGATGAAGATATCCCCCGCGCTGGGGTTCTCAAAGCCCGCGATCATCCGCATCAAGGTGGTCTTGCCACAGCCTGACGGCCCCAGAATGGAAAAGAAAGACCCCTCCGGAATGCTGAATGACACATCATCGACCGCGCGCACCGATCCGAACGTCTTCGAAACGCCCGTGCATTCCAGATCATAGGCGGGGCTGTCAGTCATCATCATGTTCCGTTTGGAGGGTATACAAAAAAAGGGCGGCAGACCACTGGTCCGCCGCCCCGAACGTCACTTGGATCAGCCGCCGGTGGCTGCCTTGATCTTTTCCAGCGTCTTGCCTTCCATGTCTTCCACACCCGACGGGATGTTCGCGAAGAACTTCAGGTTGGCAATGTCCTCATCCGTGAACGCGGCATTTACCGCTGCCTTCTTGTCCGCAGGCAACAGGTCAAGCCCGCCCTTCACGGCTGCAATCGCCCCCGTGCTGCCCGACATGATCGTCACGTTTTCAGGCTGCAGCACAAAGTTGATCCACTTGTAAGCCGCATCGTCCGCCTTGCCCTTGGCAGGCAGCGCAAAGGTATCGATCCACGCCAGCGCGCCTGTTTCCGGTGGCACAAAGACGATGTCTGGGTTTTCGCCATAGAGCTTGTACGCGGTCGAATCCCAGGTCTCCGACGCTACGATCTCACCCGACAGCATCATCGCAGACAGATCGTCACCGCCCTGCCAATAGGCCTTGATGTTGGATTTGCAGTCGATCAGCTTTTCCGCCACCTCGTCGAGGATCTCCTGATACTTGTCCAGATCAGCATAGGCTGCAAACGGGTCATGCCCCATCGAAAACGCCGTGCCCAGAAGGATCGTCCGCTTCAGACGCATGGAAGTCTTGCCCGCATACTGCGGATCGCACAGGTCATCCCAACCGTTGAAATCCGCGGCCATCGACTTGTTCGCCATCAGGCCGGATGTGCCCCACTGGTGTGGCACGGCATAAACCTCGCCATCGATGGTCGTGTTCGCCTTGACCCCTTCCAGATGGCTTGTCTCCATCACGGAGGTGTCGATCTTCGACAGGTCAAGGGGCTTGTAGATGTCGTACTCAAGCTGCGCGGCATAGATCCGGTCATGGCTGGGCTGCGCCAGATCGAAACCCGCACCGCCCGTTGCGCGCAGCTTGGCGATCATTTCCTCATTGTTGGAGAAGGTGACTTCCACGTCGATGTCAGGATATTGCGCCTCGAACTTGTCCACCAGTTCGTTCGGCGCATAGGAACCCCATGTCAGCAGACGCAGGGTCTCGGCTTGCGCGAAAGACGCTGTCGTCAGCAGCAATACCCCCACAATGCCGGTGATTTTATGTGTCTTGGTCATGTTATTCTCCCTGTTTCGCCACGCCATCACGCAGCAGATGTTATCTAACCACCAATCAGCTTAGTTGACCATTGGTCTACGCCTCATATCCATTACGGAAAATTGCGCATACCAATTGTCATCACGTCGCAACCACTTGTCCCAGCGCCTCCATGCCCGCACGGCTGTCTGCCGGACTGGTGCTACCAAAGCCAAGCACGAGGCCCTTCTGAGCAATCGGCTCCAGGCAATACCGCCCAATCGGGGCCACCGTCACGCCCCTGTGCGCGGCTGATTCCACCACGTTTTCTTCGTTGGAATCCTCGCGCAGGAATGCCGTCGTGTGAAACCCGCTCGCCGTGGTTTGCACGCTTACCCCCTCTGGCAACGCGCTGCTGGCCTCCATCAACGCCTCATACCGTTCGATATACAAGCGTCGCATCATGCGCACATGTGCCGCGAAATGCCCCTCGTCCATGAAATCCGCCACAACCGCCTGCGTTGACGTGGGCGGCGTGCTGATCCACGACGCAAACAACCGTTCGAAGGCCGCCGTCAGGCTTTCCGGCACCAGCATGAAGCCCAACCGAAGCGAAGGGAACAGCGTTTTCGAAAACGTGCCAACGTAAATCACCCGGTCCTGCGTATCGATGCTTTTCAACGGCGGGGTGGAGCGGGGGCCGAAATGAAACTCTCCATCGTAATCATCTTCCACGATCAGTGCCTGCGCGTCACTTGCAGCCTCCAGCAGCTCCAGCCGGCGGGCCAATGACATCACATGCCCCAGCGGCTGCTGATGTGATGGCGTCACAAAGCCCAGCCGGAAATGCGGTGCCTTGCGCAACCCGTCCGCCACATCGAGCCCCTCGTTATCAACGGAAACAGGCACCAACTGCGCCCCAGCCGCGACAAAGGCATTGCGCGCGCCCACCGCGCCGGGGTTCTCGTACCAGACCCGGTCGCCTGCATTCAGCAACACCCGCCCGATCAGCGAAAACGCCTGTTGCGCACCGCAGGTCACGAAAACCTGCTCCGGACTGCACCTGATGCCGCGGCTGGCGTTCAGATGGGTGGCGATGGCGCGTCGCAGGCCCTCGTGCCCTTCCGGGCGACCATATCCCATGATCTCCTCCCGGTCGCCGCGCAGATGACGCGCGGAGATCCGCGCCCACTGGCTGACCGGAAAGGCGTCCAGTGCCGGCAGCGCGGTGACGAATGCCCCGGTTGTATGCGGCAGCCACGCACGCGGCGCATAGGCCTTGAACGCGTGGTCTATCGTATGGGAAAGGCGCGGCACCTGGGCGGCATCCCGCGCCCGTGTCGCCCCATCCGCTGCAGACCGTTGATGTTCCAGAATATCACTGACGAATGTCCCCGCACCCACGCGCGACACCAGCAGCCCTTCCGCGACAAGTCGGTCCACCGCATCGATCACCGTGGTCCGCGACACCCCGATCTCATGCGCCAGCGTACGGCTTGCCGGCAGCCTGTCCCCGGCACCAAGCCCGCCGGACAGGATGATATCGCGCAATGCCATATAAAGCTGCACACCGACCTTGCGGTTGGCACTCCGGTCGATCTCGATCGAGGACAGCAAGGCGCCACCGGCTTTCTTCACGCCCCGCCCCCCTTTTCGCAATTGGCCTGCTAAATCCACCGTAATGGACCTTACTAAATGTCCAATCTTACATATCGTCAATGTCCAGTTCGAAGGAATGTCTGAAAGAAGTTCTCATGAAGATCACCGCCATCGAGACATTCACCGATGAATTCATCTGCTTCACCCGCGTCACGACCGAAGACGGCGCGCAGGGCTGGGGGCAGGTCGCCCCCTACTTCGCCGACATCACCGCTCAGGTGGTCCACCGTCAGGTCGCCCCGCACACGCTGGGCCGTGACGGATCGGATATCAACGCGTTGCTCGACCTTGTTCGCGATCGGGAGCATAAATTCCCCGGTTCCTACCTGCGGCGGGCCATGGGCGGGCTGGACACCGCACTGTGGGATCTGCACGCCAAAAAGGCAGGCAAACCCGTCTGCGCGCTGATTGGCGGCACGCCAGGTCCGGTGCGCGCTTATGCGTCTTCAATGAAACGCGACATCACGCCCTACGACGAAGCCGAGCGGCTCAAGGCGTTGCGAGACGAGAATGGTTTTGACGCTTTCAAATTTCGCATTGGCGCGGAGGTCGGCCGCGACGTGGACGAATGGCCCGGACGTACCGAAGAAATCATCCCCACCATGCGCACTGCCATGGGCGACAAGGTTGCGCTTTTGGTGGATGCCAACTCCTGCTACTCCCCTCCCCGCGCGATCGAAGTGGGCCGGATCCTGCAACAGAACGGCATCTGCCATTACGAGGAACCCTGCCCCTATTGGGAGTTCGCACAGACCAAGCAGGTGACCGATGCGCTCGACCTTGATGTAACGGGAGGCGAACAGGATTGCATGATGGCCAATTGGCGCGGCATGATCGATGGCCGCGTGGTCGATATCATCCAGCCTGACATCTGTTATCTGGGCGGTCTGTCCCGCACCCTGCGCGTGGCACAGATGGCCGAAGCTGCCGGCCTGCCTGTCACCCCTCACTGCGCGAACCTGTCGATGGTCACGCTGTTCACCATGCATCTTTTGCGCGCCATCCCGAATGCGGGCAAATACCTCGAATTCTCCATCGAGGGGCTGGACTACTACCCCTGGCAGGACCAAATTTTCATCACCTCACCCTACGGGATCACAGATGGTCACGCCACCGTCACCGATACCCCCGGTTGGGGGGTTGAGGTGAACCCCGATTGGCTGGATCGGGCGACGTACTGCAAAAGCGAATGGGAAGGCTGAGTGACGGTGCCGCCCTTCCTGTCCGTGGACCGGATGCCTGTTACACCCACATCGCGGCACCTGCTCCCCTGATCTGAGCCCGCGCAATCAAGCCTTCTGCATCAGACAGTTTCACCTGCATCCAGCTTCTCCAGAAAAGCCGCCGCATCCTTCAGCACGGTTTCGCGGCGGTCGTCATCCATCCGGTCCCAAGTTCGGTACATATTCCCCATCCGCGCGTTGTTGGAAAACCGTTCCCGATGCCGGTCCAGAAAGTGCCAGTAGAGCAGGTTGAACGGGCACGCCCCTTCCCCCGTCTTGACACTTACCTTGTACGCACATCCCTTGCAGTAATCCGACATGCGGTTGATGTAAGCCCCTGAGGACACGTAAGGTTTCGACGCAATGATACCGCCGTCCGCGAACTGCGACATGCCGACAGTATTCGGGCTTTCCACCCACTCAAATGCATCCGCATAGACGGCCAAATACCATTCATGCACCTGTCCGGGGTCAATCCCTGCCAGCAACGCGAAATTGCCCGTCACCATAAGCCGCTGGATGTGATGCGCATAAGCCTGTTCGCGGGTCTGCCCCACGGCGTGGGAGATGCAGTTCATCCGTGTCTCCGCCCCCCAGTAAAAGTCCGGCAAATCCCTGTTCTGCTTCAGAACATTTCGCGAAGGATAGTCTGGGCCTTCCAGAAAATAGATGCCCCGCACATATTCCCGCCAGCCGATGATTTGCCGAATGAACCCTTCCGCCGCATTGATCGGCACATCACCTTTTTCCCACGCCTTTTCAACCGCCTGACACACCTCCAGCGGTCCCAGCAGGCCGATATTAAGGTAGGGTGAAACCACGGCGTGATACAGGAACTGATGCCCTTCCAGCATCGCATCCTGATAATCCCCGAACCGGGGCAAGGCATGCTTGACGAAGTAGTCCAGCGCTTCCAAAGCCTGCGCGCGCGTTGTGGCAAACCCAAATGGCCGCAGGTCGCCGAAATGCCCCTCGAAACGCGCCTCTACCAGCGCCAGAACCTCTTCGACCTTCGCGTCTGGCTCAAACCACAGGGGACCATCCACGGTGACATCATCGGGCGCGGCCTTGCGATTGTCGTGGTCGTAGTTCCACTTGTCACCGGCCGGATCATCCCCGTCCATCAACAACCCCGTCTTGCGCCGCATGTCGCGGTAGAAATACTCCATCCTCAGGGCCTTGCGCCCGTCTGCCCACTTTTCGAACTCCGCGTGGGACGCGATGAAACGGTCATCTTGAAAGATATGCGTCTTGATCGGCGCATGTTTGATCTTGTTGATCAGCCGCCATTCTCCCGGTTCGGTCACCAGCACCTCTGACGCGCCGGTTTCTTCCGCCCGACGCAGGAGTTCGCCGACGATTGATCCTGCGTTGTCCGTATCGTCAAGCTGCGTGTACCGCACGTCCCAGCCTGCGTCCCGCAATGCGCCCGCAAACTTGCGCATGGCAGCGAAGATCAACGCGATCTTCTTGGGGTGATGCCCCACGTATCCCGCTTCTTCGTCCACCTCAGCCATGACAACGACATCGCTGTCCTTGTCCGCTTCTCGCAGGGCGCTCAACCCTTCGGAAAGCTGGTCCCCCAGCACCAGAACAAGACGTTTCACCACACGACCTCCTTACCCGCCCAATCATAGAACCCGCCTGTATGTTCAGGCGACAACCCTTCCATCACGCGCAACAGGTTCTCCGCCGCCTCCGCAGCGGGCACCGCCGGATGCCGGCCCAGATACTTGGCCGTAAATGGGGTCTGAACCGTTCCGGGATGCAGCGCCACCAGCACGTTTTCGTTATGTGTCCGCGCCAGCTCAATCGCCGCCGTATGCACCACCTGATTGACCGCTGCCTTCGCGGCCCGGTAGCTGATCCAGCCACCCATCCGGTTGTCGCCGATCGACCCGACCCGCGCCGACAGCACCGCCATCACCGACCGGCCCTTGCGCGGCAACAGGTCATGCGCATGGCGCAACACCAACGCAGGCCCCACCGCATTAAGGGCGAACTGATCCATCATCGCCTTTTGGGAGATCGCCTTGATCGTCTTCTCGGGCTCCGCCCCGTCAATCTCCAGCGCACCTGTCGCCACGATCACCCGGTCGAACGGCCCATCAAGCCGCCCCAGATGATCCGAGACTGAATTTTCATCCGTGATGTCAAAGCCATCCACTGACCGGGACAGCCCGGTCACATCTGCGCCCTGCGCGCGGCAAGCGGCAGTCAAGGCCGACCCAATCCCGCCCGAGGCACCCAATATCAATACGTTTTCCATGGCATCTGACCTAGGCCTCTGCCCGCCAAATCAAGAAAACTCCCCCTTCCCATTTCAAAATCGCTGCGTATAAATGATGGAATGACACACGCAGCCCATATCCCGACCCCGCCACGCCTTCGCGCGTGCGCCCTGCGTGCCACCCTGCTGCTGCTAACCCACCTCTGAGCGTGCCATCCCGGCGCGCCCGCTCAGAGGAGAGCCTGCGCGCCACGGATTTACAGCAGACAAGAAAGATACCGACATGACCAACCAAACCGAACAAGACCGCGTCTTGATCTTCGACACCACCTTGCGCGACGGCGAACAATCCCCCGGCGCGACCATGACCCATGCCGAAAAGCTTGAGATCGCAGGACTTCTGGACGAAATGGGCGTGGATATTATCGAAGCCGGTTTTCCCATTGCGTCCGAAGGCGATTTCGCCGCCGTATCGGAGATCGCACGCCAGTCGAAGAACGCCGTGATCTGTGGCCTCGCCCGTGCACAGCTGCCCGACATCGATCGCTGTTGGGAGGCGGTGAAACACGCGGAAAAGCCGCGCATCCATACGTTCATCGGCACCTCGCCTCTGCACCGTGCCATTCCGAACCTCACCCAGGACGAAATGGCCGACCGCATCCATGAAACCGTGACCCACGCCCGCAATCTGTGCGACAATGTGCAATGGTCGCCGATGGATGCAACGCGCACCGAACTCGACTATCTTTACCGGGTCGTCGAGATCGCGATCAACGCAGGCGCGACCACCATCAACATTCCCGATACCGTCGGCTACACCGCGCCGCGCGAAAGCGCCGATCTGATCCGCAAGCTGATCGAAAACGTCCCCGGCGCGGACGAGATCACGTTCGCCACCCACTGCCACAATGACCTTGGTATGGCGACGGCCAATTCTCTCGCCGCCGTCGAAGCGGGCGCGCGCCAGATCGAATGCACCATCAACGGCTTGGGCGAACGCGCCGGAAACACCGCACTGGAAGAAGTCGTCATGGCCATGAAGGTCCGCAATGACATCATGCCCTACCAGACCCGGATCGACAGCACCAAGATCATGAACATCTCGCGGCGCGTTGCTGCGGTGTCAGGCTTCAGCGTGCAGTTCAACAAGGCCATCGTCGGCAAAAATGCCTTCGCGCATGAATCAGGCATCCATCAAGACGGTATGCTCAAGAACGCCGAAACATTCGAGATCATGCGCCCTGAAGACGTCGGCCTCGCCGAAACCAATATCGTGATGGGCAAGCACTCCGGTCGGGCCGCGCTGCGTTCCAAGCTGGAAGAACTCGGATTTGAACTGGGCGACAACCAACTCAAGGACGTGTTCGTGCGCTTCAAGGAGCTCGCCGATCGCAAGAAGGAAATCTACGAGGATGACCTCATTGCCCTCATGCGCACCACCACTGATCCGCAAGAGGACCGGATCAAGCTGACCTCCATGCATGTGGTATGCGGCACCGAAGGGCCGAACGAGGCGCGCATGACGCTGGAAGTCGACGGCCAGACCCAGCAAACCGAACAATCCGGCGACGGCCCCGTCGATGCCGCGTTCAAATGCGTGAAATCCCTTGTGCCCCATGACGCGCGCCTGCAACTCTATCAGGTGCATGCCGTGACAGAAGGCACGGATGCGCAGGCTACCGTGTCCGTGCGCATGGAGGAAGACGGGCGTATCGTGACAGGGCAATCGGCGGATACCGACACGGTCGTGGCGTCCGTCCGGGCCTATATCCACGCGCTCAACCGCCTGCTGGTGCGCCGTGAAAAGGGTGGCACGGACAAGCGGGAAGTCAGCTACAAAGATGTAAGCTGACCGTAGGGTGCGCATTCATTGCGCACCGCTCGACCGCAAGAAAGGAGGTGCGCAGTAAATGCGCACCCTACGTATCATCATACGGGTTCTTCGCTGACCGATCCGTGCTCAGCGAAGCTTGCGAACGCTCAACGATCATCAGGCAGGCATCGGCCAGATGCTCCCGCTCGATCGCCTTGGCCCCCCGTGCCACGCGCAGCTTGTGCGCCTCCAGCATCACTTCGGCGTGGCTGCTGCCCCGCGGCGGGATGAACGTGTAGCAGGCCAGTTCAATCAGCAACCCCAGCGGATCCTTGAAATAGACCGAATGCATGAAACCCCGGTCTTTCACCCCGGTATGATCAATGCCTCGGACCTCAAGCCGCGCGGGGATCTGGTCAAACATGGCCCGGTCCACCTCGAAGGCGATGTGATGCACACAACCGGGGTCCATCGGCGTGCGGTCCGGCGTGCCCTTGCGCGTCTCGTTGGTAAAGATCGTGATCAGCCGCCCGTCGCCGGGATCAAAATACAGATGGCCCTCGTCAGGGTCGTCCAGATTGGGCTGATCGAAGATGAACGGCATCCCCAGCACCCCTTCCCAGAAATCAATGCTGGTCTGCCTGTCCGCCCCTGTCAGGGTGATGTGATGCACCCCAAGGCTTTGAATTTTCTGCATTGTCGAACCCCTTTCTGACACCCTGTCCACAGACCTTACCGCACAAGCAACAACATGCCGAGCGTGACGTCAGAGACCCCTTTCACCTGTGCTGCGCGCAGCCTATAAGAACGCTTGCCCGCCTCATGCAGAGTCGCGGGCCAAACGCTTTATTGGCAAGGACCATCTGGCATGAACATCTTCGGGAACCTCAGGGGCCTCTTCTCCTCTGACATGGCGATTGATTTGGGTACGGCGAACACGCTGGTCTACGTCAAGGGCAAGGGGATCATCCTGTCCGAACCGTCGGTCGTGGCCTATCATGTGAAGGATGGCGTGAAGAAAGTGCTTGCAGTGGGCGAGGATGCCAAGCTGATGCTGGGCCGCACACCGGGCAGCATCGAGGCGATCCGCCCGATGCGCGAAGGTGTAATTGCCGACTTCGACACCGCCGAAGAGATGATCAAACACTTCATCCGCAAGGTGCACAAACGCTCCACCTTTTCCAAACCCAAGATCGTCGTTTGCGTGCCCCATGGCGCGACCCCGGTGGAAAAACGCGCGATCCGCGATTCCGTGCTGAAAGCAGGCGCGCGGCGTGCGGGCCTGATCGCCGAACCCATCGCAGCCGCCATTGGCGCGGGCATGCCAATCACAGACCCGACCGGCAACATGGTCGTGGACATCGGCGGCGGCACCACGGAAGTGGCCGTGCTCAGCCTTGGCGACATCGTCTATGCCCGGTCGGTCCGCGTGGGCGGCGACCGGATGGACGAAGCCATCGTCAGCTACCTGCGCCGACAGCAGAATCTGTTGGTGGGCGATACCACGGCGGAACGGATCAAAACCTCCATCGGCACCGCACGGATGCCCGACGACGGGCGCGGCACCTCGATGCAGATCCGGGGGCGTGACCTTCTGAATGGGGTGCCCAAGGAAATCGAAGTGACACAGGCGCAGATCGCCGAAGCCCTCGCCGAACCCGTGCAGCAGATCTGCGAAGCGGTGATGACCGCGCTTGAAACCACCCCACCCGATCTGGCGGCCGACATTGTCGACCGGGGCGTGATGCTCACAGGTGGCGGCGCGCTGCTAGGTGATCTTGACCTTGCCTTGCGCGAACAGACCGGGCTTGCAGTCTCCATCGCGGACGAGTCGCTCAATTGTGTGGCGCTTGGCACCGGCAAGGCGCTGGAATATGAAAAACAGCTGCACCACGCCATCGACTATGACAGCTAAAGCCTGCTAGACAGGGCGTAATCCCGGCCATGGCCGCTTTGGCCCGTCGGGCAGGAGCGTTTCTTCAATGGCCAGAGACCGATCACTTCAATCCAGCGACTACACCGGCCCCCTGCGCCGGTTGTTGCTTGCCGTGCTGGTGATCCTGCTGGGGGCGATATTCCTTGTCTGGCGCATCGACAGTCCGCGCGTGGAACGGTTCCGCGCCCAGATCACCGACCAGATCGTTCCCAATTTCGACTGGGCCATGGCCCCCGTCACAGGCACGATCAACCTGCTGCGGGATTTCCAAAGCTACCAGCGGTTGTCCGAACAGAACCAGGAACTGCGCAGCGAACTGCGTCAGTTGCAGGCATGGAAAGAAGCCGCCTTGCAACTGGAACAGGAAAACGCGCGGCTGCTGGACTTGAACAAGGTGCGTCTTGATCCGCGCCTGACTTTCATCACCGGGGTCGTTTTGGCCGACAGCGGCTCGCCTTTCCGGCAATCGGTTCTGCTGAACGTGGGCGCGCGTGATGGGCTGGTGGATGGGTGGGCCACGATGGACGGGATCGGACTGGTCGGGCGCATTTCCGGCCTTGGCCAGAATACCGCACGGGTGATCCTGTTGACTGATGCGTCAAGCCGTATACCGGCCACGATCCAGCCTTCGGGCCAGCGCGCGATCGTGGCGGGCGACAACTCCGCCGCGCCGCCCATCGATTTCATCGAAAGCCCCGACCTTGTGCGCCCGGGCGACAGGGTGATCAGTTCGGGCGACGGCGGCGTGTTTCCCGCCGGATTGCTGATCGGGCAAGTCGCTGCCGATCCCGGCGGGCGCCTGCGCGTCCGGCTTGCCGCGGATTACGAACGGCTGAAATTTCTGCGTGTGCTGCGCCACTATGGCACCGAAAACGTCACGGACACCGCGCAGGTCATCGCCCCATCCGGTCCGCTGGCCTTGCCCGAAGACGATTTCCCTCCTGACACACCGACTGCCAATGACTGATCTTTCACCTACACGGTTGTGGATCATGCGCGCAGGATTTGTGCTGCTGGCCATGGTGATCCTGTTCTTCCAGTTGCTCCCGCTGGAAACGACCCCGCGCTGGTTTGCGGGACCGGACCTGCTGCTGGCTTTTGCCTGTGCCTGGTGCCTGCGCCGCCCCGATTATGTCCCGATGCTGGTGCTCTGTGCGCTGTTCCTGCTCGCTGACCTGCTCTTGCAACGCCCTCCGGGCCTGTGGGCATTGCTGGCGCTGATCGGGTGTGAGAACCTCAAAGGCCAGGGACGTACCCTGCGGGATTCCAATTTCTTGGCCGAATGGCTCAGCGTATCTGTCGTGATCATCGCGATCATGCTGGCCAACCGCATCCTGCTGGCCATCGCCTTGATTGATCTGCCGGGTTGGGGGCTGAGCCTTTCCGAAGCAGGCATGACCCTGCTAGTCTATCCATTGGTCGTCGCGATCAGCCACTGGCTGATGGGGGTGCGCAAGATGACACCCGGCGATCTGGACGCACTGGGCCAGCGGGCCTGAGGAGACACGCACTGCCATGAGACGCAACCGCGCTGAAAACGAAGCAAGCCACGCCAAACTGACGCGCCGTGCGGCGCTGTTGGGCGGCGTGCAGTTGCTGTTTGTCGGCGGGCTGGCCGCGCGTATGCGGTATCTGCAGGTGGATCAGGCCGATCAGTTCCGCTTGCTTGCCGAAGAAAACCGCATCAACATTCGCCTGATCCCGCCCGCCCGCGGGGAGATCTTTGACCGCAATGGCATACGGCTTGCGCAAAACGTGCCGTCCTACCGGATCGTCATGGTCCGCGAAGACGCGGGCGACGTGGACAAGGTCATGGATCGTCTGGCCCAAATCATCACCATCCCTCCCGAAATCCATGCGCGTGCCGTGGCGGAGGTCAAGGATGCCGCCCCGTTCCTGCCCGTCACCATCGTCGATGACGTCAGTTGGGAAGATGTCAGCCGGGTCAGCGTTAATGCACCCGCCCTGCCCGGTGTCACCCCGGAGGTGGGCCTGACCCGAATCTATCCTCGGGGCTCGGATTTCGCGCATGTCGTGGGTCGCGTGGGGCGGGTCAGCCAGGCAGATCTGGATGCGCTGGAGACACCGGATCAACTCCTGCGGATCCCACGGTTCCAGGTCGGCAAAATCAACGTGGAAGCCCGTCAGGAAGCCGTTCTGCGCGGGTCGGCAGGCACCAAGCAGGTGGAAGTAAACGCCACTGGCCGCGTCATGCGCGAACTGTCACGCCGCGAAGGGCAATCGGGTGCGGACGTGCAGTTGACCCTCGACGCGGAACTGCAGCGCTACGTGCAGGCGCGCCTCACAGGTGAAAGCGCCGCCGTGATCGTGATGGATTGCGAGACCGGCGATCTGGTCGCCAATGCCTCCGCACCCAGCTATGATCCGAACCTTTTCATCGGCGGTATTTCCTCCAAGGATTACAATCCACTGCTGAATTCCAAATATCGCCCGCTGGTCAACAAGACCGTGCAGGGCACCTATCCGCCCGGCTCCACCTTCAAGATGATCGTGGCCATGGCCGCGCTTGAAGAAGGACTGACGGGACCGGAAGAAATCACCTGGTGTCCCGGCCATCTGGAAGTCGGCGGAAGGCGCTTTCACTGCTGGAAACGGGTAGGCCATGGGTGGATGGACCTCAAGAATTCGATCAAGCAGTCCTGTGACGTCTATTATTACGATCTGGCGCTGAAAGTCGGGATTGAAAAGATCACCGCAATGGCCAACCGCTTTGGTCTTGGTGTGAAACATGACCTTTCGCTGTCATCGGTCGCCGCCGGGCTGACGCCGACGAAGGATTGGAAAAAACGCGCGCGCGGCGATGAATGGGTGATCGGCGACAGCGTTAACGCCTCAATCGGGCAGGGTTTCATGCTCGCTTCCCCCATGCAGCTTGCGGTAATGACCGCGCGCCTGGCGACCGGCAAGGCGCTGTCGCCCCGGCTGATCAAAACCATCGACGGGGTGGAGCAGGAAATGCAGGAAATCGCCGGGCTGGGGATGAATGAAAACAACCTGCGCATGATGCGCAACGGGATGTACGAAGTCGTCAATGACCGCAGGGGCACCGCATACCGCGCAAGGATCATCGCCGATGGCATGCGCATGGCGGGCAAGACCGGCACCAGCCAGGTGCGCAACATCACGGCCGCCGAACGCGCACGCGGCGTGACCCGCAATGCGGATCTCCCGTGGGAGCGGCGCGACCACGCGCTTTTTGTGGGTTTCGCCCCGTTCGAGGAACCGCGATATGCAATTTCCGTGCTGGTGGAGCATGGCGGGGGTGGATCAACCGCCGCCGCACCCATCGCCCGTGACGTGATGCTCCAAGCCCTTTATGGCGCGGAGCCGCCGCTACAGGCGTACCCGACCGCGGATCGTGGCCGGATCGAGACGCAGCAACGCAAGTTGCGTGAAATGCAGCCGCAGGTGGCCATCGTCGGAGATGATCAGGCATGAGCTATCTTGAGGGTACGGTCAAATCCACCCCGTCGGGGCTGCGCAAGGTGTTCTACCTCAACTGGCCCTTGGTGCTGCTTTTGGGGTCGGTCTGCGGCATCGGTTTCCTGATGCTC
Organism: Sulfitobacter rhodophyticola; assembly: GCF_041281685.2. Taxonomy (GTDB): domain Bacteria; phylum Pseudomonadota; class Alphaproteobacteria; order Rhodobacterales; family Rhodobacteraceae; genus Sulfitobacter. The sequence continues at coordinate 872,977 of NZ_CP166251.2, forward strand.
TATTCCGTTGCGGGCGGGTCTTTCACCCCCTGGGCGGAACCACAGATGAAGCGCTTTGCCCTGGGTCTTGCCTTGATGTTCGTGGTCGCGATGGTGCCCATCTGGTTGTGGCGCAACCTGTCGGGTCTTGCCTTTGTGATTTCGCTGTTACTGCTTGTGGCGGTGGCTGTGATCGGGGACGAGCGAAAAGGCTCCCAGCGTTGGCTCGACCTTGGATTCATGGATTTACAGCCCTCGGAACTGATGAAGATCACGCTGGTGATGTTTCTGGCGGCCTACTATGACTGGCTGCCCGCCAAGAAGGTATCAAAGCCGTTCTGGGTGCTGCTGCCTGTGCTGATCATTTTGGTTCCGACCGCCCTTGTCCTGCGCCAACCGGATCTTGGCACATCGCTTTTGCTGCTCACCGCAGGGGGTGGCCTGATGTTTCTGGCCGGTGTGCACTGGGCCTATTTTGCGGCTGTCATCGCCTCGGGGGTGGCTCTGATCACGACCGTTTTCCAGTCGCGCGGGACTGGCTGGCAACTGCTGAACGACTATCAGTACCGGCGTGTCGACACCTTCCTTGACCCGGCCGCTGACCCGCTGGGCGCGGGATACCACATCACGCAGTCCAAGATCGCCCTTGGATCAGGCGGCTGGACCGGTCGGGGGTTCATGCAGGGCACCCAAAGCCGATTGAACTTCCTGCCCGAGAAACATACCGATTTCATCTTTACCACGCTTGCGGAGGAATTCGGATTCATGGGCGCGATTTCCCTCTTGGGGCTCTATGCGCTGATCATTCTGTTCTGCGTGGTCACCGCACTGATGAACAAGGACCGGTTCTCGTCCCTGCTGACGCTGGGCATCGCGCTGAATTTCTTTCTGTTCTTCGCGGTGAACATGTCAATGGTGATGGGGCTGGCCCCCGTGGTTGGCGTGCCACTGCCGCTGGTCAGCTATGGCGGTTCGGCCATGCTGGTGCTGATGCTGGCCTTCGGCCTTGTGCAATCGGCCCATGTCCACAGACCGAGGTAACCCATGCCCGTAAACGTCCTTTTCGCCGCCAGACCCGAACGCTGGACGACCTATGAGGTGCCTTTGCGCACGGCGCTTGCCGACGCCGGAGTGGACGCGCATCTGGCCATGGAAATCCCCACGGCAGAGGTTGATTACATTGTCTACGCCCCAAACAGCGATCTGAAGGACTTTGCACCCTACACGCGCGCCAAGGCGGTGCTGAACCTGTGGGCCGGCGTCGAAGCGATTGTCGGGAACAGCACCCTGAAGATTCCACTGGCGCGGATGGTCGACCCCGGATTGACCAAAGGCATGGTGGAGTGGGTGACGGGCCATGTGCTGCGCTATCATCTGGGGATGGACAGCGACATCCTGCGTCGTGACGGTAAGTGGGTCTACCGCACACCGCCGCTCGCGCAGGAACGGTCTGTCGTGATGCTGGGTCTGGGCGCACTGGGCAGTGCGGCATCCGAAGCCTTGGTGCAGCTTGGCTTCAACGTCACGGGTTGGTCCCGCAGCCCAAAGAACGTGGCTGGCGTCGATTGCCTGCACGGCCCCGACGGACTGAAAGAAGCGCTCCGTCGGGCGGAAATTGCCGTTCTGCTGCTGCCGGATACACCGGCCACCACCAATATTATGAACGCTGATACGCTGGCGCTGATGCCCGAAGGTGCGCGCATCATCAATCCCGGGCGCGGCCCGCTGATCGATGACGCAGCCTTGCTGGACGCGCTCGACAAAGGGCATATCGCGCATGCGACCCTCGACGTCTTCAGGGTCGAACCGCTGCCAGCCGACGATCCCTACTGGGCGCATCCGAAGGTGACTGTCACACCCCATATCGCCGCCGAAACCCGGGCCGTCACCGCTTCGCAGGTCATTGCGGAGAACGTGCGCCGGGGCGAGGCCGGGGAGCCTTTTATCAACCTCGTGGACCGGGATCTTGGGTACTGACGTAGGGTGCGCATTTACTGCGCACCAGCGCGCGGATTGCCAATGGGGATGGTGCGCAATGAATGCGCACCCTACGGGACATTTGCCGTGCCTCGGACAAAATTAACCTTAAGAACCCCGCATAGCCCGTTGTATCCATGACAGTAACAGAAGGTTAACGCCTGTCCCCGCGGGGACAAACCGCGCATTTCCGCTTGAAACCCGGTCTTTACGCCGCCAATCCCCGCCCTTTCAACAGCGCCTCAACCCCCGGCAAACGCCCCCGGAACGCGACATAGAGCTCTGCCGCGTCCTGCGACCCACCGGTGGAAAGAATGTGCTGCTCCAACGCCTGCGCGCGTTCTGGATCAAAGGCCCCGCCCGCTTCCTCGAACGCCTCGAAGGCGTCCGCATCCATCACCTCCGACCACATATAGCTGTAGTACCCGCTGGAGTATCCGTCCCCCGCAAACACATGGGCAAACTGCGGCGTGGCGTGGCGCATGCGGATCGCGTCCGGCATGCCGATCTGTGCCAGCACCTCTGCCTGCCGCGCCATGGGATCGGCGGGGGCGGTACCGTCATGGAACGACAGATCAACCAGCGCAGAGGCGACGTACTCCACCGTCTGAAACCCCATGTCGAAAGTCGCCGCACCCAGCACCTTGTCCAGCATCTCCTTCGGCATCGCCTGCCCGGTTTCCGCATGGATCGCGAATTCGGCCAGCACTTCCGGCACTTCAAGCCAGTGTTCATAAAGCTGGCTTGGCAGTTCCACGAAGTCCCGAGCCACGGAGGTGCCGGAGACGCTTTCGTAAGTCACGTCCGACAGCATCTGATGCAGCGCATGGCCGAATTCATGAAACAGCGTTCGCGCATCGTCATAGGACAACAGCGCCGGGTCGGATTTGGCAAAATTGCACACATTGATGACCACGGGCGATTGTACCTTGGGAAACTTCGCCTGCGCCCGCATTGCGGAACACCACGCCCCCGACCTTTTGGATCCGCGCGCGAAATAATCACCGATGAAAACCGCCACATGTTCGCCCTTGCGGGTCACATTCCATGCCCGGCAGTCAGCGTGGTAAAGCGGCACATCCAACGGTTCAAACTCAAGCCCGAACAGGCGGTTGGCGCAAGCAAAAGACGCCTCAACCATCCGGTCAAGCTGGAAGTATGGCTTCAGTTCCGCCTCATCCAGATCATGTTCGGCCGCGCGCCGCTTTTCCGCGTAGTACCGCCAATCCCAGGGTGCAAGCGCTTCGTTGATGCCATCCGCGTGCATCATGGTCGTCAGCACCTCGGCATCCGCTTCGGCTTGCGCCTTGGCAGGCTTCCAGACATCCATCAGCAAAGCACGCACGGCTTGCGGCGTCTTGGCCATTTCCGTTTCCAGCTTGTAGGCCGCGAAATTCTCGTACCCCAGCAGCTTCGCGCGTTCCTCGCGCAGGGCCAGCGTTTCGGCGGCAATCGCGCGGTTGTCCGTCTCCCCGCCATTGGCCCCCCGCGCTTCCCACGCGCGGAATGCTTTCTCGCGCAGATCGCGACGGGGAGAGAATTGCAGGAACGGCACGATCAGCGATCGTGACAGCGTCACCACCGGACCGCCGACACCCTTTTCTTCGCCAGCGGCACGCGCGGCGGCAACAACGAAATCGGGCAGCCCTTCAAGGTCTTCCTCCGCCAGTTCCATGAACCAGCCGCGTTCATCCGCCAGCAAGTTCTGCGTGAAGGAGGTGCCAAGGACCGCAAGCCGCCCTTTGATCTCCTTCATGCGCTTTTCCGCATCCCCTTCCAGTGCCGCCCCCGCGCGCACGAATCCGCGATGGGTCAGCATCAGCACACGCGCCTGTTCATCTGTCAGGTCCAGATCATCCCGACTTCCCCAAACCGCATTGACCCGCGCAAATAATGCCTTGTTGCCGGAAATATCAGAGAAATGCGCGGCCAGCTTCGGTGAAAACGCCCGCTGCAAATCCTCCCGCGCGGGGTTGCTGTCGGCCCCGGCAACGGTAAAGAACACACCCAGCACCTTATCGAGCGTACTGCCCGCGGCCTCCAGCGCCTCGATGGTATTTGCAAAATCGGCAGGCGCGGGATTGTCGGCAATCGCATCGATCTCGGCCAGATGCGCGCCCAGCGCCGTATCAAGTGCGGGGGCAAAGTCCTCATCCGTCACCTTGTCAAAAGGCGCCATGCCAAAGGGGGTCGTCCAGTCTTGCAGCAGGGGATTGGTCATCGGTATCTCCTTTACGGATGAGATAGGGGGCCGGGTGTATGTGACAATCAGGAATTGCTGCCGCAAATCGGGCAGCCTTTGCGCGGGGCAAGGGTGATCTGGCGGTTTTCACCATGAAGCGCGTCGTAGATCAGCATTTGTCCCCGTGCCGCCGTGCCCGCCCCCGTGATCAGCTTGACCGCTTCCACCGCCATCATCGCGCCGATCACACCCGGCAAGGGACCCAGCACGCCCGCCTCTGCGCAGCTTGGTGCAAGATGGGGTGCGGGGGCTTCGGGAAAGATGCATTGATAACAGGGGCCGTCTGTCGCTGGATCGAAAACGCTCAATTGCCCTTCCCACTGGCTGAGCGCGCCGGAGATCAGCGGAACCTTCGCGGCGACACAGGCGGCGTTGACCAGATAGCGGGTTTCGAAATTGTCGGTGCCATCCAGCACCATATCAAAATCGGCGATCAGGTCCGCCACAATATGTTCGGTCAGGCGACGGTTGTAGGGCAGGATCGTCACGAAGGGGTTCTGCGCCTCCATTTCCGCCTGCGCAGAGAAGACCTTGGGCATCCCGATGGCCGCATCCTTGTGGATCACCTGCCGTTGCAGATTGGCGTTTTCCACCGTGTCGTCATCGATCACCCCGATGGTTCCGACACCAGCCGCCGAAAGATACTGCAACGCGGGCGCGCCAAGGCCACCGGCACCGACCACCAGCACACGCGCTTCTTTCAGCGCTTTCTGACCTGCACCGCCGATCTCGCGAAGAACGATATGACGCGCGTAGCGGTTAAGCTCCGTCTCGCTCAGGGTCTTGGGTTTCTCGGCATCCATCAGCGGCGCCGCCGCAGGACCGGTGACACGCCCCCGCAGGGACCGCAGCAGCGCCCGGTAGCCCAGAAACAGCACCACGAAGCCACCAAGGATCAGCCACAATGCGGCACTTCCCCCCGTCGCCTGCACCAGTGGATGCGCCGCCGGAAAGGCCACCTGTATGCCTAGCACCGCCACATACAAAAGCCCCAGCAGCGTCAGACGCGCCTGACGTGGTGCATCCATCGCAGCGCCGCCAAACCAGATGGCGGCGGCCATTGCAAAAACCAGTATCATCAGCCTACCCCGGTCGAACCAAATCCGCCCTGCCCGCGGGTGGTTGCGGACAGGTTGTCAGAAATGTCGAACGTAGCTTGTTGCACCGGCGCGACCACCATCTGGGCGATACGCATGCCGTGGGTAACCTCGAAGACCTCGTTGCCTGCGTTCATCAGGATCACCCCGACCACGCCGCGATAATCACTGTCGATGGTGCCGGGGCTGTTGGGCAATGTGATCCCATGTTTCAACGCCAGACCGGATCGCGGGCGCACCTGCACTTCAAAGCCCGACGGTATTTCCATGTGCAACCCGGTGGAGATCAGCGCCCGTGCGCCCGGCTCAATCCGCACCGGTCCGTCCGGCACATTGGCGCGCAAATCCGCGCCCGCCGCGCCGGGCGTTTCATAGCCGGGCAGTTCAACTGTTGTATCCGCACCCTGCGCCCAAGACAGCCGGATCAGGGTCATGCCCCCTGACCCAAAGCCGTTGCAATGCGCTGCGCCAACTGGGCCGCTACCGCGTCCTTGCCCATGCGGGGCCACGGCTCTGCCCCGGTTTCGGTGATCAGGGTCACGGCATTCTCCGTCCCCCCCATGATCCCGGTTTCGGGCGATACGTCATTGGCCACGATCCAGTCACAGCCCTTGCGATCCCGTTTGGCAGTGGCGTTCGCCAACACATCATCGGTTTCTGCGGCAAATCCGACCACCAGGCCGGGCCGCCCCTTTTTCATCTGCGAGACATGCCGCAGGATGTCGGGGTTTTCCGCAAACGTCAGCGCGGGCAAACCACCTTTGGTCTTTTTCAACTTGCTGGCACTGGCAGAGGCCACGCGCCAATCCGCAACTGCCGCCGCAAAAACCGCCGCGTCGCAGGGAAGTGCGGCCTGTACAGCCTGCAACATCTGTTCTGCGGTCTGCACGCTGATGACCTTTACCCCGGCCGGGGGCGGCACATCCGCAGGCCCGGTCACAAAAATGACCTCCGCGCCAAGTGCGGCAAGTGCGGTCGCAATCGCCGTACCCTGCGCACCGGACGAACGGTTTGCGATGTAGCGGACAGGATCAATGGGTTCGTGCGTCGGCCCAGAGGTGATCAGCACGCGCTTGCCGATAAGCGGCCCGTCACTCAGCCTCATCTCTACCGCTGTCAGGATTTCGGCAGGTTCCGCCATGCGTCCGGGGCCGTATTCACCGCAGGCCATGTCACCGGCATTTGGGCCGACCACGGCAATCCCATCGCCCTGCAGCGTGGCAAGGTTGCGCTGTGTCGCGGGGTGTTCCCACATCCGCACGTTCATCGCGGGGGCCATCAACACAGGCGTATCCGTTGCCAACAACAGCGTTGCCGCCAGATCTCCGGCCAGTCCCTGCGCCATCTTCGCCATCAGATCTGCCGTCGCCGGGGCAACCACGACCAGGTCCGCGACGCGGCTCAACTGGATGTGTCCCATCTCCGCTTCATCGCCCAGATCGAAAAGATCGCTGTAAACCTTGCACCCGGCCAGCGCGGAAACCGACAATGGTGTCACGAACTCCGCCCCCGCGCGCGTCAGAACCGGCGTAACCCGCGCACCCGCCGTGCGCAGCAGCCGTATCAATTCCAACGACTTGTAGGCGGCAATGCCACCCCCGATAATAAGCAGAACGTGTTTGTCCGCCAACATGATAGGCCCCTCGCCTCAATAACGGGGGGACCATAGGCCGGGGATCGGCGATCTGCCAGCCCTCAAAGGGCGGGCAGCATCAGTTCAGGAAATGCATGACCTCTTGCGACTGACCCTGAAGGGACTTGCGCATCTTGATGAACGCAGCCGCCTCAAGCTGGCGCACGCGTTCCTTGGACAGGCTCAACTCCTCGCCCAGGCTTTCCAGCGTGCGCGGCTGATCGCGCAGCTTGCGCTCTTTCACGATGAACTGCTCACGGTCGTTCAACTCGCCCATGGCGGTCACCAACCAAATGCGCAACTGTTCATTGTCGTGGCTTTCCTCGACCTGTTCTGCGGCCTGTGCGCTTTCATCGACCAGCGCATCAATCCATTCGCGCCCTTCGTCCTCAGCCGACTGGGTGGCGTTCAGCGAATAATCAGAGCCAGACAGCCGCCCTTCCATCATCTCGACGTCATGCAAAGGCACACCAATCTCCGTGGAGATCATCTGGCGAAGCTGATGACGGTCCAGTGTTTCACCTGCCGAAGCCGCTTCGCGCTCCAGCCGCGCCTGCACGCGGCGCATGTTGAAAAACAAAGACTTTTGCGAGGACGTGGAACCCGTACGCACCATTGACCAGTTCCGCATGACGTGGTCCTGGATCGACGCCTTGATCCACCACACAGCATAGGTCGAAAAACGAACGCCGCGGTCAGGATCAAACTTGTCTGCCGCTTTCATCAACCCCAGGCCGGCTTCCTGGATCAGATCGTTCATGGGCGCGCCGTAGCGCTTGAACTTGCCAGCCATGGAGATTGCAAGGCGCATGTAGGCAGTGATCAGACGATGAAGGGCCGCTTCATCCCGTTCGTCCCGCCACGCGTAAGCCAGCCGCAATTCTGTTTCCGCATCCAGCAACTCCGCTTTCATTGCGGTACGGGCCAGAGAAAACTCACGAGCCGTTTGTATCGTCATGTTATCGTTCTCCCTAACGCGTATGGCCAGCCTTGTGGCGACCTTTTGTTATAGATACGCATGGACTTTGCGATTGGTTCAGATTTGGAGAGAAAAAAGTTGAAAAAGGGTGTATTGGTTCTGGGTGGGGCGGCGTCCGGCAAGTCCGAATGGGCCGAGGATCTTGCTGAAAGATTTGCCCTGCCAACGACTTATCTTGCGACCGGTCAGGCATTCGATGCCGAGACGGAAAAACGCATCGCAATCCATCAGCGCCGCCGGGATGACCGCTGGACCACATGCGAAGAACCGCTGCACCCTGAGAATATCCTGCGCACCCTGCCTACAGATCAGGTCGTGTTGATTGATTGCGCAACGATGTGGCTGAACAATCATTTGATGGCCGACAGCGACCTCGATGCGGCACAAACTGCACTCATCGTCGGCCTGCGCGAATGCGCCGCCCAATGGATCATGGTCACGAACGAAGTCGGCCACGGGATTGTCCCGCAAAATGCGCTCGCCCGGCGGTTTCGGGAGGCGCAGGGACGACTGAACATCGCCTTCGCGCAGGAGGCCGCCGTGGTGGTTCAGGTCATCGCCGGGTTGCCGCAAGTGCTGAAAGGGGACCTACCGTGACGACATGGCACTGGGTGCGCCACGGGCCAACGCACGCCAAAACCTTTGTCGGCTGGAGAGACATTCCGGCTGATTTGTCGGATACCGAAACGCTTGCCCGGCTGGACGCACATCTGCCACGCGAGGCGCTGCTGATCTCATCTGACCTGTCGCGCTGCGTGGCAACCGCTGACGTGCTCGGGGCCCCGACGCGACGCCGCCTGCCTCACCATGAAGGACTGCGGGAGCTGCATTTCGGGGTCTGGGACGGCATGCATTTTTCCGAAGTTTCAAAACGCGACCCCGAACTCAGCCGCGCCTATTGGGAAAACCCCGGCACTATCCGCGCGCCCGGTGGCGAAAGCTGGAACGAAGCCGCCGCGCGCATTGATGCGGTTGTGGACCGCATGAATGAAACCCACCCCGATGCGCATATCATCGCGGTCGCCCATTTCGGCGCGATCCTGACACAGGTCCAGCGCGCGCTTGAAGTCACCGCCTACGAGGCGATGGCGCACAAGATCGACAATCTGTCCGTGACCCGGATCAGCCACCACCAAGGGCACTGGCAGGTACACGGCATCAATCACTCTCCGTGATGGAACGCGCCACAGAATAGCGTTTGGTGGACGGGTCTGGCACGGTCTAGCGTCGCGCCATGACCTATGACCTCTATATCGGTGATCGCACCTTCTCCAGTTGGTCCTTGCGGGGCTGGCTGATGTTGGAAAAATTTCACCTGCCCTACCGGGCGCATCTTGTCGGCCTTTATTCCGGAACAATGACCGCAGATCTGGCGGAACTGGCCCCCGCCGCGCTTGTCCCGGTCCTGCGCACCCCCGAAGGCATTGTCGTTGGCGAAACGATGGCCATGGCGGAAACCCTCGCCGAACGGCACCCCGATGCCGCCATGTGGCCCGATGACCCAGCTGAACGCGCCACCGCGCGGTGGCTTTGCGCGGCCATGGCCGCAGGATTCTCGACCCTGCGCAGGGACTGCCCCATGCAGTTGCGGCAAGTGAACAAGGGCTTTGCCGTCAGCGATGCACTGCAGGCTGACCTTGAAAGAGTGGAGGAGCTCTGGAACCACGCCCGCGCGGTCTCAGATACGGACGGTCCATGGCTGTTCGGGCGGTATACGCTGGCGGACGTCTTTTATGCACCCGTCGCTGCGCGCATCGTCGGCTACGACCTGCCCGTGTCGGAAATGGCGCGCGCTTACTGCAAACAGACGATCTCCGACCCGGCCTTCAAGGCATGGCGCGCCGAGGGTCTGAAGGTTACCTATGATCCCGTTCCCTATGACAGGGGCGGGCCAATGGAACCCTGGCCCGAAAGCGACTGACGCGCGATCTGCCGTTGCCTGTTAACCATTCGTAAACCAAGCCGCCTTAACCCTTAACGAAGTTCAAGGAGAAAGGTCGCTTGGTCGCACGCGCCTACACAGTTGCCTTTCAGGGGATCGAGGCGCGGACGGTCGAGGTGCAATGCGCCGTTACAGCCGGACTGCCTGCGTTCTCCATCGTCGGGCTGCCCGACAAAGCCGTGTCCGAAGCCCGCGACCGGGTGCGCACGGCGCTGACGTCCATGGCGATTGCGCTTCCCTCCAAGCGCATCACCGTGAACCTCAGCCCCGCCGACCTGCCCAAGGAAGGCAGCCATTTCGATCTGCCCATCGCGATGGCCCTGCTGGCCGCTCTTGATATCCTGCCCGATGACGTGACGCAGAATACCGTGGCCCTTGGCGAACTGTCACTGGACGGCACGCTGGTGCCGGTTGTGGGTGCCCTGCCCGCAGCAATGGCGGCTGCAGAACAGGGGCGCGGCCTGCTTTGTCCCGCAGGATCAGGGGCAGAAGCGGCCTGGGTCGATCAGGCGCAGGTCATCGCAGCAGCCTCTCTGGGCGATGTGGTGCGCCATTACACGGGTCAGGCTCCCCTCAGCCCCGCCGAACCCGGTCAGGTCGCCGCGCCCCCCACGGGCCGCGACCTGCGCGAAGTCAAAGGACAGGAACGGGCCAAGCGCGCGCTGGAGATCGCCGCTGCTGGGCGGCACCACCTGATGTTCGTCGGCACGCCCGGATCCGGCAAAAGCATGCTCGCCGCGCGGCTGCCGTCCATCCTGCCCCCCCTCAGCGCGGCAGAGGCGCTGGACACGTCGATGATCCACTCCCTCGCCGGGCTGCTGGACGAAGGCGGCATCACCAGCGCGCGCCCCTTCCGCGAACCTCACCACACTGCCTCCATGGCGGCCATCATCGGTGGGGGGCGGCGCGCCCAACCGGGGGAAGTCAGCCTTGCGCACAATGGCGTGTTGTTCATGGATGAATTCCCCGAATTTCCACGAACGGTGCTCGAAACCCTGCGCCAACCGATCGAGAACGGCGAAGTGATGATCGCCCGTGCCAATGCCCACGTGAAATACCCCTGCAAATTCATGCTGGTCGCCGCGGCGAACCCCTGCAAATGCGGATACCTGTCAGACCCCGAACGCGCCTGCGCCCGTGTCCCCCAGTGTGGCGAGGATTACCTCGGTCGGATATCCGGTCCCTTGATGGACCGCTTTGACCTCCGCGTGGATGTGCCGCCCGTGGCCTTCACCGACTTGGGGCTGCCCGCAAGTGGTGACAGTTCCGCCACCGTCGCGGCGCGGGTGGCCTCCGCGCGAGAGATCCAGACCGCGCGGTTCACCGGGGACGAGGGCGTCATGGTCAATGCCGACGCCACGGGCGATCTGCTTGAAACCATCACACGCCTCGATGCAGAGGCGCAGGCCCTTCTGAACCGGGTGGCGGATCGGTTTCACCTTTCCGCGCGCGGATATCACCGCATCCTTCGGGTGGCGCGCACCATCGCCGATCTTGGTGGTGCGGAAAGCCTTGCCAAAAGCCACATCGCCGAAGCCGTCAGTTTTCGCCTTGCCAGCCCGGTCGCTGCATGATCCAGCCTGCCACCTGATCCAGGCTCTCGCGGCCTTCGGGAAGGACATTGTGAAAGATCGGCCAGACATGCGGAAGGTCTTGCCGCTCCTCCAGTGTCGTCTCCACCCCCTGCGCCCTCAGGCGCTTTGCCATCCGCCTGCTGTCATCGCACAGTATTTCGGTGTCCCCAACCGTCAACCAGACGGGTGTCGCGCCAGCGAAATCCGCGAAAAGCGGGCTGACTTCCGCGCGATCTGCGGCAGCATCTGTTAGATACATCTCCCGCAACTCTTCCGCCCGGTCAGCCGCCAACACGGCTTCACGCTCAGCATTCGCCAGAAAGCTATCGCCGCTGTAGGTCAGATCAGTCAGCGGGGAAAACCCGAAGGTTCCGGCAGGCCGCGCGGCATCATCCGCACAAAGCGCCGACAGAAGCCCAAGAGCCAGCGCACCTCCCGCGCTGTCTCCTCCGACGATGATCTTTTCGGCGGCAATACCCTGCGCGCCCAAGGCATCCCATGCGGCCCGGACGTCTATTGGCGCGGCGGGAAAAGGCGCTTCGGGGGCCAACCTGTATCGCGGCAGGATCACCCGCGCTCCGAGACGCGCAGCCAGTGCCGCCGCCATCGCGGCATGGGTGCGCGGACTGCCGAACACGAAGGCGCCGCCGTGTATGTAAAGCACAACCCCATCACTCCGCAGGCGATGCGGGACGATTTCGAGCGCATCAACACGTCGCTGCCCGGCTTCCAGAACACGCCACTGCATCTGTGTCCCGCGTGGCGCGTGAAAGAACAGGCGGGCCTGCCGTTCCAGCGCAGGTCGCAGGTCGCGGGGGTCTGCAGTCCTTTTCAGTCGCGGCTTTTCAACCGCGCGCAAATAGGTGTTGAGAAATCTCGCCCTCAGGCTCACCCGCGCCGCGCCTCAATGGCGTCCCAGATGCGCCCGGCGATGTTGACGCTGTCAAAGCGCTCAAGCTCCTGAATACCGGTGGGCGAGGTGACATTGATCTCCGTGAGGTAATCGCCAATGACATCGATCCCGACAAAGACCTGACCTTTCTCCCGCAAGAGCGGTCCGATCCGGGCGCAAATCTCCAGATCACGGTCGTTCAGACCGATCTTTTCCGGCCGACCGCCCACGTGCATGTTCGAACGGGTCTCCCCCTCGGCCGGGACGCGGTTGATCGCGCCCACGGGATCACCGTCCACAAGGATGACGCGTTTGTCACCCTTGGACACGTCCGGCAGGAACTTCTGAACAATCAGCGGCTCCCGCGAGAAACCGGTGAACAACTCATGCAGGGAGGTCAAATTGCGGTCCCCCGCATCCAGGCGGAAAACCCCTGCGCCGCCATTGCCATACAGGGGCTTCAGGATCACATCGCCATGTTGCGCCTTGAACGCCTTGATGGTTTCCAGATTGCGCGCGATGGTGGTCGGTGGGGTGAGATCGGGAAAATCAAGCACCAGCAGCTTTTCAGGGAAGTTGCGTACCCAGAATGGGTCGTTGACCACCAGCGTCGTCTCCTTGAGCCGATCAAGCAGGTGAGTGGACGTGATGTAGTGCATGTCAAACGGCGGATCCTGGCGCAGCCAGACCACATCGAAGTCGGCCAGATCAACATCCCGAACCGGGCCAAGGTGCGCGTGATCGCCCTGCACCCGCTGGACAGTGAAATCATGCCCGCGCGCGGTGATCTTGCCTTCGCGGTACGCCAGGTCATCCGGCACGAAGAAGAAAAGGCTGTGCCCGCGCTCCTGCGCTTCCTCGGCCAGACGAAAGCTGCTGTCTGCATTGATGTCCACGGCCCCGATCGGGTCCATCTGAAAGGCAACCTTCATGTGTCTGTCCTTGCATTCTGCCAGTGCGCCGCTCCTAGATGGCGCAGTGCAGGGACAGGTGCAATGGGTCAGCCGTGGCCGAAAGCGTTTTCGATGATCCGTGTTTCACCGCGGCCATTCACCAGGGCGACGTCAAACCGGACATTGGTCAGACTGCCCGCCGGTTCAGACCCCAAGAATTCTTCGGCGGCACCATACAGCCTGCGCATCTGTCGCGCGGAAAGGCTTTCGGCGGCGCGATCGAAATCGCGGGCCTTCTTTACTTCGACGAATATCAATCCCGCGCCATCGCGCAAGATCAGATCAATTTCCCCTGATTTGCCGCGCCAGCGTTCGCGGGCCAGGGCAAAACCCCGTCGCGCATAATCCTGGGCAATTCTTTTTTCAGCAGCAATTCCAGAATGATAGGCGACATGCCCCCTTTGGCGGCGGTGGTCAGCAACGGCATTCTGCATCATCAATCGTCCTTTTCCAACGCAAGTGCCGCCTGATAAACCTTCCGACGAGGTAACCCATGGGTAACCGACACCGCATCCACCGCATCGCGCATCGACATCTTTTCCAGCGCTTCGTGCAACGCTGACGTTATGTCAATTTCCCTAACAGTTTCTGAACGTCCCCGATCGATCAGGACGACGATTTCCCCCTTTGGCGGCTTTTGTGCATAGCGGTCAGCCAGTTCCGACAACGTGCCGCGCTGCACCTCCTCAAAACGTTTTGTCAACTCGCGACAGACTGCCGCCTGCCGCGTCGTACCGAGAACGTCAGCCGCATCGCGCAGCATCGCACCCAGCCGTTTGGGGGATTCGTAGAACACCACTGTTCCTTCGACTTCGGCCACCCCCTCAAGCGCCCGGCACCGGGCGGCCTTGGCGTTGGGCAGGAAGCCGGCGAAGAAAAACGCGTCAGTCGGCAAGCCGCCCAGCGCCAGCGCTGTCAGCACGGCGGAGGGGCCGGGCGCGCAGGTCAATGGCAGGCCCGCCACACGGGCCGCACGGGCCAGTTCAAATCCGGGGTCCGCAATAAGCGGCATGCCCGCTTCGGACGCATAGGCCACGGATTTGCCGTCGCGCACGGCGGTCAGCAACTGATCCTGCACCCGATCCGCGCTGTGATCATGCAGGGCGATCACCCTTCGATCCCCCAATGGCACGCCGTGGATGTCCATCAGGCGGCGCAGGCTGCGGGTGTCTTCGGCCGCCAGCACATCGGCAGAGGCCAGCACATCCAGCGCCCGCAACGTGATGTCACGCGCCGTGCCGATGGGAACGCCCACAAGGTAGAAACCCGCCGGCAGGGTGGTCTTTTGATAATTCACGCTGGACCCGCCTTTCGCACTCTCTATGATCGCGGCCGAACTGGCGGCGCGGGGGCGCCGTGCCACCACTGGGGGAGTACCTTTAAATGATTGCCTTTTTCGAAGCCCGTCGCAAGTCGCTGCGCCTGTTGCTTTTGCCCTTTTTCGCGCTGTTGCTTGCAGCATGCGAACCCATAGCGATTGGCGGCATCGGCAGTGCCAATGCGCCAAGGATCGATACGTCTGCCCCTGTCCCGGTCGCCTTGCTGGTACCCAGCGGTGGATCCGGTGGTGATGCTTTGCTGGCGCGCAACCTTGAAAACGCCGCGCGTCTGGCGATCCGCGATCTGGACGGCGTTCAGATCGATCTGCGCGTCTATGATACCGCGGGCAATGCCGGCACCGCAGCCAGCGCCGCGGCTCAGGCGGTCGGCGAAGGGGCGAAGATCATTCTTGGCCCGGTTTATGGCGAAGCGGCGAATGCCGCGGGCGTTGCCGTGGCATCACAGGGCGTGAACGTGCTGGCGTTTTCCAACAACCCCTCCATCGCGGGCGGCAACGTTTTCGTCATGGGGCCGACATTCAACAACACTGCAGATCGGCTGGTGGGATATGCCCGCCGCAATGGCCGCGACCGGATCGTGATCCTGCATGCCGATGATGTCGCAGGACAGCTGGGACGCGCCGCCATCGCGCAGGCCGCCGCCAACAACCGCGCCACGATAACAGGTTCGGTCAGCTATGCGCTGAGCCAGGAAGCCGTCACCGCCGCGGTGCCGCAGGTCAGGGCCACGATGCAGCAGACCGGCGCGAACGCGCTTTTCCTCACCACATCCTCCGCCAGTGCGCTTCCGCTTTTCGCACAGCTTCTGCCGGAGGCAGGCGTATCCGCGCCGGCAACCCAGTACATCGGCCTGACACGCTGGGATATTCCGCCGCAGACGCTGCAGCTTCCCGGTGTGCAGGGTGGCTGGTTCGCCCTGCCGGATCCGGGGGCGTCCGACGCTTTCCGCGCACGCTATGCGGCGGCCTATGGCGGCAACCCGCATCCGCTTGCCGGCCTCGCCTTTGACGGCATCGCTGCCATCGGAGCGCTGGCAAAAACGGGCAAATCCGATGCGCTTTCCGCCGGGGCGCTGACACAAAACGCGGGTTTCCGGGGGGCCAGCGGCATCTTCCGCCTGCGTCGCGACGGAACCAACCAGCGCGGCCTTGCGGTCGCCACTGTGCGTGACGGGGGCGTCGCCATCCTTGAAGCGGCGCCATCGGCGTTCGGCGGCGCCGGGTCCTGACTTGACCGAAAGCACGATCACAGAAACGACCACAGGCGCGGCCGCATCGCCGCGCCTGATTGCTGATGCGGCGGAGATATTCGATGCCCCAAGCATTCAGAGCGCATTGGATGATGCCTGCACCGCATCGGGGGACAAGACCCCGAGGGCAGCAGCGGTTGCTGTTCTGAAAGAGGCGCAGATTGCGGCCCGAACCCTGATAGCCGAGCGTTTCTCCGCCCGCCCGTTCGAGGCGCGGCCGATGACACGCTCCTACACCTACCTGACTGATCAACTGGTGCAGATGGCGCTTTACGTGGCTGCCACCCACCTGCATCCCAATCCCAATCCCACCGAAGGGGAACGCCTGTCAGTGATGGCCGTTGGCGGCTATGGCAGGGGGGAAATGGCGCCGTTCTCGGACGTCGATCTGCTGTTTGTGATCCCCTACAAGGTGACCGCCTGGAACGAGAGCGTCATTGAAAGCATGCTCTACATGCTGTGGGACCTGAAGCTGAAGGTGGGCCATGCGACCCGCACCATCAACGAATGCGTGCGTCTGGGCAGCGAAGACTTCACCATTCAGACCGCTTTGCTGGAACAGCGCCATGTCGCAGGCGACACTGACCTTGCCGAAGCCCTGCAAACGACCCTGCGCCGCGACCTTTTTGCGGGGCAGGGGCGCGCCTTCATCGAAGCGAAGCTGGAGGAGCGGGATAACCGCCATATCCGGCAGGGGCAACGCTATGTGGTGGAACCCAACGTGAAAGAGGGCAAAGGCGGGCTGCGTGATCTGCATTCGCTGTTCTGGATCGCCAAACACATCTACGGGGTGGAGCGGGTTTCGGATCTGGTGGAGAAGGACGTTTTTCGCACCGAGGAATATGAAACCTTCCGCGCCGCCGAGGATTTCCTGTGGGCCGTTCGGGGTCATCTGCACCTTCTGACCCGCCGCGCCACCGAGCAGCTGACCTTCGACATGCAGGTGCAGGTGGCTGACGCACTGCAATACGAGGACACGGGCGGGCGGCGCGCGGTTGAGGTGTTCATGCAGGAATTCTTCCGGCACGCCACAGCCGTAGGCGATCTGACCCGGATCTTCCTGACCAACCTCGAAGCGGTGCACCTCAAGGCGGAACCCTTGCTGGAGCGGATATTTCGGCGCAAACCACGGGTGAAAGACGGCTACAAGGTCGTGCATAACCGACTGGCGATTGCGGATGAGGGGCGGTTTCTTTCTGACAACCTCAACCTTCTGCGCATTTTCGAAGAAGCCTTGCGCACAGGCATGTTGATCCACCCAAACGCGATGCGGCTGATCAAGGCCAATCTGCATTTGATCGACGATGACGTGCGCAGTGATCCCGAGGCCACGCGCATTTTTCACGATCTTTTGCTGAAGCACGGCAACCCTGAACGCGCGCTCAGACGGATGAACGAGCTGGGCATGCTCAGCGCCTTCATCCCCGAATTCGAACCCATCGTGGCAATGATGCAGTTCAACATGTACCACAGCTTTACCGTGGATGAGCATACCATCCAGTGCATCGCCAACCTTGCGCGGATCGAACGCGGAGAGCTGGAGGAGGAACTGCCCGTCGCTTCCTCCATTCTGTCACGTGGGGTGAACCGGAAGGTGCTTTATACCGCGTTGCTGTTGCATGACATTGGCAAGGGCAGACCGGAGGACCATTCGATCCTGGGGGCCAAGATGGTGCGCAAGATCGCACCTCGGCTGGGACTCAAGCAGGACGAGGTCGATACGGCGGAATGGCTGGTGCGCTATCACCTTCTGATGTCCGATATGGCCCAAAAGCGAGACATTGCCGACCCGCGCACGGTGCGTGATTTTGCGAAAGCGGTACAGACGGTCAAACGTCTTGATCTGTTGTGCGTGCTGACGGTCTGTGACATCCGCGGCGTGGGTCCGGACACGTGGAACAACTGGAAGGCCGTGCTGATCCGCGCCCTGTACCGCCAGACCGAGCGGGCGCTTGAAACGGGCCTTGAGGACCTGAACCGTGCAAATCGCGGCGTCGAAGCCAAGAAAGCGCTGCGCGAGGCGCTGTCGGACTGGCCGCGCAAGGCGTTGCAGGAAGAAACCGCGCGCCACTATGCCCCCTATTGGCAGGGCCTGCACGTCACGGCCCATGTGGCCTTTGCCAACCTGTTGCGCGACTTCCCCGATGGAGAAATCCGCGTGGACCTGCACCCGGACGAGGACCGCGACGCCACACGCGCCTGTTTCGTGATGGCCGACCATCCCGGCATTTTTTCGCGGCTGGCCGGTGCATTGGCGCTGGTGGGTGCGAACGTGGTCGACGCGCGCAGCTATACCACAAAGGACGGTTACGTCACCGATGCCTTCTGGATACAGGATGCGGAAGGCAACGCGTATGAGGCCGCGCGCCTGCCACGATTACGTCAGATGATCGAAAAGACCCTGCGTGGCGAAGTCGTCACGCGCGACGCGCTGAAAAGCCGTGACAAGGTCAAGAAACGCGAGAAAGCCTTCAAGGTCCCGACACATATCACCTTCGATAACGAAGGATCCGAGATCTATACCATCATTGAAGTGGACACGCGGGACCGTCCCGGACTGCTTTATGATCTGGCGCGGACATTGGCGGATTCGAACGTCTACATCGCGAATGCTGTCATCGCGACCTACGGCGAACAAGTGGTCGATACCTTTTATGTCAAGGACATGTTCGGGCTGAAGTATTATTCCGAAAGCAAGCAAAGCACCCTTGAAAAGCGTCTGCGTGCGGCCATTGCCGAAGGGGTGGAGCGGGCAGAAGGCTGAACCCGCCAATTGCGCGGCCTGCGCGCGCAAGCTAAGGCTACATCCAATGCAGCGCACCAAGGGCCACCGATGAAACCCATTCGCCTCATGACAGGCTTTTTCACCGTCGGTGTGTGGACATTGCTCAGCCGCATCCTTGGTTTTGTGCGCGAAGTGCTGCTGCTGTCGCTGATTGGTCCCGGTCCGGTGATGGACGCCTTCGTGGCGGCGTTCCGGCTGCCCAACATGTTCCGCCGGTTTTTTGCCGAAGGGGCGTTCAACGCCGCCTTCGTGCCGATGTTCGCCAAGAAGCTGGAGGGGGAGGACGGCGCGCAGCGCTTTGCGACCGATGCCTTCAACGGGTTGGCGCTGGTGGTTCTGATCCTGACGGGGCTTGGCATGATTTTCATGCCTGCACTGGTCTGGATCACAGCCGAAGGATTTTCTGGCGACGCGCGCTTTGACTTGACGGTGGGCTACGGGCGCATCGTCTTTCCGTATATCCTGTGCATGTCCCTTGCCGCGCTCTTTTCCGGCATACTGAATGCGACGGGGCGTTTCGCCGTGGCGGCCGCGGCGCCCGTGTTGCTGAACATTTTCGTGATTGCCGCGATGACCTATGCTGCGCTCACGGGCAAGGTCGTGGTCAACTGGCTGGTCTGGGCCATCCCCCTTGCGGGCGCAGCGCAACTGGCGCTGACGTGGAGGGCTGCCGCCAGAGCGGGCTTTGCCCTGCGCCCTGCGCGCCCGCGCTGGACCCGCGACATGCGCGCGATGGTGTTCATCGCCTTGCCTGCCGCCCTTGCATCGGGGGTGATGCAGATCAACCTCGTCGTCGGCCAGCTGGTCGCCAGCCAGTATGAAAGCGCGGTCAGCTGGCTTTTTGCGGCAGACCGCTTGTACCAGTTGCCCTTGGGTGTTGTGGGTATCGCGGTGGGTGTGGTTCTGTTGCCGGATCTGTCGCGCCGCCTGCGGGTGGGCGATACGACGGGCGCGCATCACACGCTGAGCCGGGCCGCCGAAGTGTCGCTGGCGCTGACCATTCCGTCAGCCGTGGCGCTGATGGTTGTGCCCCTTGCCCTTGTGACGGTCCTGTTCGAACGCGGCGCGTCAGACGTAGACGACAGTGCGGCGATTGCCACGGCGGTCACCATATACGGCCTTGGCCTGCCGGCCTTTGTGCTGCAAAAGATCCTGCAACCGGTCTATTTCGCACGCGAAGATACCAAGCGGCCGTTCTATTTCGCGCTGGTTGCCATGGTGGTGAATGCCGCACTTGCCGTGGGTCTGGCCCCGTTTGTCGGCTGGATCGCGCCAGCGCTGGCCACGACGCTGGCGGGCTGGACCATGTTTGCCTGTCTGGCCATCGGCGCACGCCGCTATGGGGACGCCGCACGTTTCGACGCCCGGTTTCACAAGCGCATCTGGCGCATCCTTGCGGCGTCCGTATTGATGGGGGCGGTGCTGATTGGGACCAACGTCATGCTGCAGCCGTTCATCGGGTTGCCGTGGTGGCGGGGCCTTGCGTTGCTGGTGCTGATCGGCGTCGGCGGGGCAAGCTATTTCGGCGTCGGCCAGATGATCGGCGCCTTCAGGATTTCCGAGTTCCGCGCGGCTGTGCGCCGGGGCGCCTAATCCCGCCTGATCCGGTTCTTCAGGCGTGACCATTCCCCCGGTCCCACCACAAAGCTGAGCGCGAAACCACAGACGAACCCAGCCAGATCGGCAACCCAGAGCATGCCGACCGTTATGAATATGCCAAAGACCAATTGCAGGCCCATCAGCACCCCGATCAGCGAAAAGGCCCGTACCTGCGGCGCGCCCTGATGCCCCAGATGCCGCCACATTACATAGGAATAGCCACCAATCAGCCCGAAGACCGCCGGGAAAGCCCCCGTCAGCCAGATCTGTTCATTCAGCAACAGGCCATAGACCAGCGCGCCGAAAATGGCAGAAGCGAAAAACAGAACAAGGAACGCCAACTGTCCCATCACCTCAGCCACCATCTTGCCCAGTGCCAGCAACAGCACCACCGCAAAGATGCCGGACGTGAAAGACTGGTGAATGAAGGGATAGCTGACAAAGCGCACGACGCCTTCCCACGGCCAGACACCCTGCGCCAGCATCTGGTTGAAAACCTGATCGGAGAACCCATAGTCCCTGATCTGCGCCAGCCGCCAGCCAACGGCACCCGGCCCGCCGATCAGGCCCGCCTCCCCCAGTGTCAGGACGGCTTCGACCGCCGCAATAACGAGAAAGACCAGCACCACCGCAGGGGGTATCGGGTTCACGGGGGGTTGGAGGTCTGGGTCTTGCATGGGCGCTCCTTGACGGGGTCTGCGACCACCAGTAAGCCCTGCACACTGCCAAATCCACCCCAGAGGTCTTTCATGTCGCAGACAACCTTCACCCCCCGCGTCTTTTCCGGCATTCAGCCGTCTGGCGGTCTGACGCTGGGCAATTATCTGGGCGCGATCAAACGCTTTGTGTCGATGCAGGAAGAGGATTTTGAGACGATCTACTGCATGGTGGACCTGCACGCGATCACGGCCAAGCTGATTGATCCGTCCGAATTGCGGCACAACACCCGCGAACTGGCCGCAGGCTTCATCGCCTCGGGCATCTCGCCCGACAAATCCATTCTGATCAACCAGTCACAAGTGCCGGAGCACGCACAGCTTGCGTGGATCTTCAACTGCATCGCGCGCATGGGCTGGATGGGGCGGATGACGCAGTGGAAGGACAAGGCGGGCAAGAACGCCGAGGCGGCCTCGCTTGGGCTGTTTGCCTACCCGGCGCTGATGGCGGCGGATATTCTGATTTATCATGCGACCCACGTGCCTGTGGGTGAGGACCAGAAGCAGCATCTTGAACTGACCCGCGACATTGCCGCAAAGTTCAATCATGACTACGGAGAGGAATTCTTTCCCATCACCGAACCGGTGATCGAAGGTGCCGCAACACGGGTGATGTCCCTGCGTGACGGGTCCAAGAAGATGTCGAAGTCGGATCCTTCCGACGCCTCCCGCATCAACATGACCGATGACGCGGATACAATTTCAAGGAAAATCCGCAAGGCCAAGACCGACCCCGACGCGTTGCCCAGCGCACTGGAAGGGCTCGATCACCGCCCCGAGGCGCGCAATCTGGTCAGCATTTATGCCGCATTGAATGATCAGAGCCTTGAAGAGGTCCTCAGGGATGTGGGCGGGCAGCAATTCGGCACCTTCAAACCGGCGCTGGCAGAGCTTGCGGTGGAAAAGCTCGCCCCCATTTCGTCCGAAATGGCGCGGCTGATGGCCGACACGGACGAGATTGACCGCATTCTTGCAAAGGGGGCAGCACAAGCGCGCGAGATCACCGCGCCGATCCTCAAACGCACCTATGACCTTATCGGGATGGTCAGCTAGGAAGGCAGGCGACAGATGGCGACCGGGTTCTATTCGGACGAAAAGTGTTTCTGGCACGCAGGCGGAGATTACGCCCTGACCTTGCCGCTGGGTGGGCTGGTGCAGCCCCTTGCGGCAGGTGGTCTGCCTGAAAGTCCGGAAACCAAACGCCGTCTGAAAAACCTGATGGATGTCACGGGCCTTTTGGGCGAACTTGACTGCCGTACAGCACCCCCCGCGACCCGCGATGATCTGGAACGGGTGCACCCGGCACATTACCTTGACGCTTTCAAAGCCATGTCTGACGATCAGGGTGGTGAGATCGGACATCACGCACCGTTTATCAGGGGCGGATACGAGATTGCCTGCCTGTCGGCCGGGCTGGCCCTCGGGGCCGTTCAGGCGGTGGCACGGGGGGAGTTGGAGAACGCCTATGCGCTCAGCCGTCCGCCCGGCCATCATTGCCTGCCGGATGATCCAAACGGCTTTTGCCTGCTCAACAACATTGCCATTGCCATTGAATCGGCCCGGGCCAAGGGTCTGGCAGAACGGTTTGTCGTGCTCGACTGGGATGTGCACCATGGGAATGGGACCGAAGCGATCTTCTATGACCGCGACGACGTTCTGGCGATCTCCCTGCATCAGGAGAACAATTATCCGCTTGATAGCGGCGCGTTGGACATGCGCGGCCGGGGGGCGGGCGAAGGGTTCAACATCAACCTGCCGATGTATCCCGGATCAGGACACACGGCCTATCTGCACGCCATGGACCGCGTTGTGACCCCGGCAATCGAGGCGTTCAAACCGGATATGATCATCGTCGCCTGCGGCTTTGATGCAGCCATCTTTGACCCGCTCGCGCGGATGCTGGCCACCGTGGAGACCTTCGGTGCGCTCACCGCTCATATCAAGGCGACCGCACAACGGGTGTGCGCGGGCAAACTGGTGCTGGTTCACGAAGGTGGCTATTCTGAAGCCTATGTTCCGTTTTGCGGCCACGCCACCATCGCCACGCTTGCAGGCAGCGCCATCCGCGCCCCTGATCCCCTTGCCGAGGCCGCGATCAAGCGTCAGCCCACCGCCGAGATGGACGCGTTTCTGCGCGCTTCCATTGATCGGATGGCCAGCCAGCTTGGCTTTTGAGGACGCCCATGCCTGACCCCAATCCAGACGCGCTTTCCTTTCTGCAGACCCGACGGTCGCGCCCCGCAAAGACCCTGCGCGCGCCATGGCCCGACCGCGCCGCCCTGGAACCCCTGCTGACCGCGGCGGCCCGCACGCCGGATCATGGCAAGCTGGAGCCGTGGCGTTTCATCGTTCTGGAACAACCCGCGCTTGCCCGTCTGGCGGACGTGGTTCAGGCACGCGGCAAGGCGTTGGGGCTGGATCAGGAGCAGGTTGACAAGGGCCGCGCGCAATATGATCAGGGCGGTCTGGCCGTGGTCGTGATCGAGGTGCAAAAACCATCCGAAAAGATCCCCCCGCTGGAGCAGACCTATTCCGCCGGGGCGGTCTGTCTGGCATTGCTGAACGCAGCACTTGCGGCGGGATGGGGTGCGAATTGGTTAAGTGGTTGGCCCGCACATGACCGTGGCTTCATGCGGGAGGCGCTGGATCTGAAAGACCACGAACGGATTGCGGGACTTATCCACATAGGCACCGAAGGGGCCGTCCCGCCCGAACGCCCCCGCCCTGACATGGACAGCATTACGACATGGCTATCGGCTTGATATTCCGCGCTTTCGGGTTGGCTTTGAGCCAGCTGAGCGATGGCCCGTTCCGGCGGGTGTTCTTCATGGGCATCGCGTTGGCATTGGTGTTGTTGATTGGCGCGACCGCAGGATTCGCATGGTTGATCGAATACATCACCCCGGAAGAAGCATGGCTTCCGATCCTTGGCGAGGTCCGCTGGCTGGATGATCTGTTCTCATGGGGTGCGGTGTTCCTGCTGGCCTTCCTGTCGATCTTCCTGATGGTGCCTGTGGCCTCTGCCATCACGTCGATGTTTCTGGATGATGTGGCCAACGCGGTCGAAGCGGTGCATTACCCGGCACTGCCAGAACCCAAACCGGTGCCATTCAGTGACGCGCTGCGGGATACGGTGAATTTTCTGGGTGTGTTGATTGGCGCAAACCTGCTGGCGTTGATCCTCTATCTGATCTTCAGCCCGCTGGCGCCTTTCATCTTCTGGGGTCTGAACGGGTTTCTGCTGGGTCGGGAATACTTCACCCTTGCCGCCCAGCGCCGGATGGGCCGGGCGGAGGCAAAAGCGCTGCGACGCAAGCACGTCGGCACCATCTGGGTTGCCGGGTGCCTTATGGCAGTTCCGCTGACGGTGCCGTTGCTAAACCTTGTCGTGCCGATCCTCGGCGCGGCGACGTTCACTCACCTATTTCACGGCCTGACCACGCGCCGGCCCTGAACCAGCTTTCCACTGCGTCCACAGTGATCCATCCCGACAGAATGATGCCCGCCGTGATGGCCCAAAGCACCGCCGCGATGAACGTGGTCCACCATGCCTTCCTGCGCAGGTGGTGATGTTCCGGCGCACCGGCATGGGTGCCCGGCACGACGTCCTTCAGGTCCCCCTGTGTCTGGACACGGATGGGCAGTGCGATGAGGAACACCATCGACCAGATCACCGCAAAGAGCACGAGTGCCGAGGTAATGCCCATGACCTACACCTGCTCCAATTCGACAAGTGCGCCGTTGAAATCCTTCGGGTGCAGGAACAGGACAGGCTTGCCATGGGCGCCGATCTTCGGCTCCCCCGTCCCCAGCACCCGTGCACCGGTTGACTTGAGGTGGTCGCGTGCCGCGATAATATCGTCGACCTCGTAGCAGATGTGATGAATGCCGCCCGAAGGGTTCTTGTCCAGAAACCCCCGGATCGGGGAATTGTCGCCCAACGGGTACAACAGTTCGATCTTGGTGTTGGGCAGTTCGATGAAAATCACCGTGACACCATGATCGGGCTCATCCTGCGGCGCACCGACCTGCGCGCCCAGCGCGTTGCGGTATTGATCCGCGGCTGCCTCCAGATCGGGCACAGCAATGGCAACATGGTTCAAACGGCCGATCATCTTTTCTTATCTCCCTGTTGGTCCGGTGTCCCATATGGGATGAATACGGATCAAGAGCAATGCGGCACGTTAACGTCGCATTAGCCATCTGCCCTTAACCATGGTCCCCTAGCCACTTCAGGAGACAGCCATGGACCCCAAAGATCCCCTTGCGGCAAACCTGCCTGCCCCCACCGCCGCGCGGCCCTTGTTGGGCTTGACCGTCCTTGTGGTCGAAGACAGCCGCTTCGCCTGCGAAGCGTTGCGCCTTCTTTGCCTGCGTTCGGGCGCGCGGATCAGGCGCGCCGATTGCCTGCGTTCGGCGCGTCGGCACCTGCGGGTCTATCGGCCGACCGTGGTCATCATGGACCTTGGATTGCCAGACGGCGACGGCTGCCAATTGATCGAAGAATTGACGCAAGCCCAACCGCGGGTTGAGGCGATCCTTGCCATTTCGGGCGATACCGACACGGAAGCCGCGGCGATGGCCGCTGGCGCTGACGGCTTTATGGCAAAACCCATTACGTCGGTTGCGGCCTTTCAGGCGAAACTGCTGGGGCTTTTGCCAGAAGACCGTCGGCCTTTCGGTCCGCGTGAGGTGTCCGATGCTGAAATCTCGCCGGATCGGATCGCATATCTTGATGATATGGCCCATGCCGCAGACATGCTCGACACCACACCTGACGGAAATGCGCTGGACTATGTCGCGCAATTCCTTTCCGGGGTCGCGCGGTCCGCTGAAGATCAACGGATGGAGAGGGCCGCGCAGGCGCTGGCCACCCGACGTGCAGCCGGGCAGTCAGCCAGCTCCGAAACCGCGATCATCGTCGGCATGATCCAGGAACGTCTGGCCCAACGACTGGCCATCTAGGCAGGGACGGGCCGCACTACAAGGCAGGATCCGACGCAACCCGGACAAGCCCGGTCAGATCCCCAAGGCGTTCGCGTTGCCGACCCGCGTCATCGAAGTTCGCCGGGGAAAGCCATGCCTGAAAGGCTTCCTTCAACGCTGGCCATTCCCCATCGATGGCCGCAAACCACGCGGTATCGCGGTTGCGCCCCTTCACCACAACCGCCTGTCGGAAGACGCCTTCGTAACTCAGCCCCAGACGCTGTGCGGCACGGCGGGATGGTTTATTGAGCGCATCACACTTCCATTCATACCGGCGGTAGCCCGCCTCGAAAGACCATTGCATCATCAGGAACATGGCTTCCGTTGCTGCAGGTGTCTGCTGCAATGCGGGGCTGAAATTGATATGCCCCACTTCGATGGAACCTGCCTCCGGCTTGATCCGCAGAAAGCTTGCCACCCCTTCCCACTGCCCGCTTTGAAGGTTGCGCACCGCATAGAAGAACGGGTCCGGCTGGCCTGCATGGTCGCGCACCCAGCGGTGATATTGCGCCGCCGATGAAAAGGGACCGTAGGGCAAGTAGTCCCATACGTGATCTTCGCCTGCGTAGGCCCGAAACAGCAAGGCTGCATGGGTTTCTGCGGACAGGGGCGCAAGTTCCGCGTATTGGCCGCGCAGGGCTGAACCATCTGGCCGCGGTGGCGCTTGCCAGCCCTGCACGACAGGTCCAACCGGACGGTCCGGGGAGGAATAACTGTTCATGGACTGCACGTTAGGCCCAAGCGCCCCTTTCGCCAAGCCAGCAATTGTACCAGTTCACAGGCCCCGAAAGCCAAGAAACCGGCATCCCGTTTGCCAACTTCCGCCATATTCTTCGCCAATCCTACCTTGCGTACCAGTATCCGACCCGCCCTGTGAAAGGATGAGTAACCCGTGCAGAAGTTTCGTGAATTCTTTCGTGAAGACCCAGATGCCATTTCCGTGGACTGGATTGTGCTGAGCGCTTCGATCATCGGCCTGTGCGTCGTGATTGCCGCATCTTTCCAGGCAGGCTCAGACGGATTGGCCGGGCAACTGCTGGGCCAGTTTGCAACAACGAAGCAGCTTTGAATTCCAGTCAGCCCAGTAGTCCGGGATCGCGGCCCATCTGAAGGCCGGGGAAGACTTTCTGCTCAATCGTTGTGCTGTCAAGCCCCGTCGCCGCACGCAAGACCCACCCCACCGGCCCACGGACATCTGCGGTTGGCATAAGATCCCGCCGATCGTAGAGTGCGGCCTCCGCCACACCGGGCCATTGGCCCAGGACCTGCCCACCCCGCAGCGCCCCACCCGCAAACAGCATGACACCCCCGGTCCCGTGGTCAGTGCCCCGCGTGCCGTTGAGCGCTGCTGTGCGGCCAAACTCCGTCATCGCCAGCACGGCGGTCTTTCCCCATATCCCTTCGCCCAACCCGTCGCGCAGTCCCAGAAGCGTCTGCGACAGCGCACGCAGACTGCGTGGCAGGTTGCGGCCCTGCGCGCGATGCGTGTCCCATCCCCCCAGTGAAAAAGCCGCGATACGCGATGGCCCGCGCAGGCGCTTGGCTGCAAAATCCGCAATCTCAAGGTGGGCGCTGCCGCGGCGGGCCCCGCCCGTTCCGATCTGCGACAACATCTGCGCTTCGGCCAGTGCCGCGTGCAGGGGCGCGTCCCGCTCCATCACCAGTTCGGCCAGACGCAGCGCTTGCGGGCTGAGGCCGAGCCTTGCTTTTGGTGTCCAATTGGCCACGGGCGCATCGCCTTCAAGCACGCGCAACTGCGTGGTGCCGATGGCATAGGCCGTCTCCGCCTCCAGTCCCGGCATCTGTTGCAGCAATCTGTTCAGCCAGCCGTCACGCGTCCGCCCATCAAGGGTTTCGGTCCCGGCTTCCAACAGGTCCTGACCATCGAAATGGCTGCGCTTGTCGCGGTAAGGGGTTGAAACCGCATGCATGAAACCCAATTGCCCCGCGCGCCACAGTGGCACCAAGTCACCCAAAGCTGGATGCAGCGCGAAATATCCATCGAGATCTTGCGCATTGGCATTGTCCATATCCGGTCGGAGCGCCGCGAAAGCCGGATCGCCCAGCGGGCGCACCACATCCAAACCGTCCATGCCCCCGCGCAGGATGATCACCACAAGCCGCATGTCCCATGGCGCCTGCGCAAAGGCGACGGGCGTGATCAGGGGGCTGGCGGTCAGCGAACAGCCGATTATCCCTGCTCTTTTCAGGATATCCCGTCTGGAAAGGTCCATATCCGCCCCTACCGTCGCTGCATGGCCGGAGAGGCGAGCACGAGGCCAACCGCAACCGCGCGGTTTTCCGCAGCATTCACCGCGAACGCCAACTCTGGCGGAACCTGCCCACCCAAGGCTTGCACCATGAACGTTTCCGGTTCGGGGAGGGATTGCAACAGCCGTGACGGCGCATGAACGGCCCAGTCCAGCCGCGCCGCAATGCCTTGGGGGGTGATCCAGGCCGCGTCTTCCTCTGGCCAGCCATCCGGTCCGCCGGGTCTGTGATATTGCTGCCCCATCACCGAAAGCGGCAGCTGGAACAGTGTGCGCATATCGCGCGGCTTGAGCGCTTTGAACGCGCTGGCAGGGACCGCAAGCGTTCGCAGTGCGGTGCTGACGTACTCCAGTGGGGGTCGAATGTTAATCGCATCAGGCCGCCAGGCCGCGGGATGGGACAAAAGCGCCGCGTAGACTGCCATCAGGTCGCCATCGCTGTCCAGATACGCGGCTTCCAGATGCTGGATAAGCGCGGCAGGCGGCGCATCGGACAGAAAATGAACCGCCAGCTTGCGCGCCAGGTGCCGCGCCGTTGCTGGATGCCGTGCCAGATCATGCAGTGCCTGATGAATGGGTGCGATCGTGCCCGTGTAGGCATAGGTGACACCCAGAACCGTTTTCGGTCCCGGTTCGACGATGTGCTTGCGGAATTTGAAGCCATAATCCCGCGTTGAGGAAAGCCCGGTCAGAAGATTGGCAAATGCACGGACATCGCGTTGATCGTAGGGGCCATCAACGCCCAGCGTGTGCAGTTCCAGCACCTCCCGCGCAAGGTTTTCGTTCGGACCCCGTTTGCGTTTGCTTTCTTTCGCGGCGGGACTGTTGGCCCCGACAGACGTGTTCTGATCCAGGTAATGCAGCATGAGAGGATGGGTAACGGCGCTGATCAGCAAATCGCCAAATCGCCCTGCGATGAAGGGGCGAACAGCCTCTTCGCCATAGAGCGGCGCCGCCCCTTCCGTCAGGCCGGATTTCCCGACAGCGGTGAAATGATCCGTCCAGAAGGATGCCAGTCTTTCACGGAAAGCCGCGGGCGACTGTATACGGCGAAGCATGGCATGGCTGAACCATTCCAAACGGTCCCACAGCATTTCATTTTCAAGCTGCTTCACCTTGTCCTGCGCCGCTTTGCGTTCGGCCGTGTCCGGGCTTTTGCGTACAAATTGGCGAAAGCGCCGTTTCAACACCAGTTGGTCCTGCAGATGCCGGTACGCGGGCAGAGGATAGCGCGCCCGGGCCGCGTCAGGGCCGGAGATGCCCTTCAACATCTGATCAATCGATGCAGGCGGCGCCACCACGGGTGACAACCCATAGCCAAAGCGGCGTTCAGCAAGGATGGGATCAAAGGACAAATCAGGCGCTCCGCGACACGGGATCGCCTTGCAATCTAATCAACTGCGGCCCGGATTTCACCCCGGGCCGCCCTTCAAATCTTATCCTGCGGAACTTCGCCTGTGCGTCAATCCTGCGGGATCACCCGCAGGCCAAGCTCCATCAACTGATCGCTGGTCGGATCGCTGGGGGCGTTCATCATCAGGTCTTCGGCCCGCTGGTTCATCGGGAAAAGGATGACTTCGCGAATGTTCGCCTCATCCGCCAGCAGCATCACAATCCGGTCAATGCCCGCCGCACAGCCACCGTGGGGCGGTGCGCCGTATTGGAAGGCGTTGACCATGCCGCCAAAGCGCTTTTCGACCTCGTCCTTGCCGTAGCCTGCAATTTCGAAGGCCTTGAACATGATCTCCGGTTTGTGGTTCCGGATTGCACCCGACACCAGTTCATAGCCGTTGCAGGCAAGGTCATACTGGTAACCCAGCACCTTGAGCGGATCGCCTTCCAGTGCTTCCATCCCGCCTTGCGGCATGGAGAAGGGGTTGTGTTCAAAATCAACCTTCCCGGTTTCTTCGTCCTTTTCGTAAATCGGGAAATCAACAATCCAGGCAAAGGCGAAACGATTTTGATCGGTTAGGCCAAGTTCGTCGCCGATGACGTTGCGCGCGCGGCCTGCGACCCCTTCAAATGCTTTGGGCTTGCCGCCAAGGAAGAAGGCCGCGTCGCCGACGTCGAGGCCCAACTGCTGGCGGATAGCTTCTGTGCGCTCTGGCCCGATGTTTTTGGCAAGGGGGCCTGCCGCCTCCATGCCGCCTTCGACCTCGCCGGATTTCAGCTTGGCTTGTGCTTCCTTCACGGTGATGCCAAGTTCCTGCGCCACCGCATCAGCGGTCTTTTCGCGCCAGAAGATATAGCCCATGCCGGGCAGTCCTTCTTTCTGGGCAAAGGCATTCATCCTGTCACAGAACTTGCGGCTGCCTCCCGTGGGCGCGGGGATTGCGCGCACCTCGGTCCCTTCCTGTTCCAGCAGTTTGGCGAAGATGGCAAAGCCGGAGCCCGCGAAATGCTCTGACACCACCTGCATCTTGATCGGGTTGCGCAGGTCAGGCTTGTCCGACCCGTACCAAAGGGCAGCGTCCTTGTAGGAGATCTGCTCCCAGGTCTGATCCACTTTCCGACCCTTGCCGAATTCCTCGAATATCCCGGTCAGGACCGGCTGGATCGCGTCGAAGACGTCCTGCTGGGTGACAAAGGACATTTCCATATCCAATTGGTAGAAGTCCGTGGGCGACCGATCGGCACGCGGATCTTCATCGCGGAAACAGGGCGCGATCTGGAAGTACTTGTCAAAGCCCGAGACCATCAGCAGCTGCTTGAACTGCTGCGGGGCCTGCGGCAGGGCGTAGAACTTGCCCGGATGCAGGCGGCTTGGCACCAGAAAGTCGCGCGCACCCTCCGGGGAAGACGCCGTGATGATCGGCGTCTGGAATTCCTTGAACCCCTGATCCCACATGCGCTTGCGGATCGAGGCAACGACGTCGGAGCGCAGGATCATGTTGTCCTGCATCTTCTCCCGCCGCAGATCGAGGTAGCGGTAGCGCAGGCGCGTTTCTTCCGGGTACTCCTGATCCCCGAAGACCATCAGTGGCAGTTCGGCGGCAGGCCCCAGCACTTCGATGTCGCGCACGAAGACTTCGATCTCACCGGTGGGCAGCTTGGGGTTCACAAGGCTTTCGTCGCGGGCCTTCACTTCGCCGTCAATGCGGATGCACCATTCGGAACGGACCTTCTCCACCTCGGCAAACACCGGGCTGTCGGGGTCACAAAGCACCTGGGTCATCCCGTAGTGATCGCGCAGGTCGATGAACAGCACACCGCCGTGGTCCCGCACGCGGTGCACCCACCCGGCAAGGCGCACGTTCTGACCCTTGTGGGCAAGGTTCAGGTCTGCGCAGGTGTAATCACGGTAGGCGTGCATAATCGGTCCCTTCCTGGGGCAAAAACAATGGCGCAGATACACCGTTTGAGGGTGTGGAAGTCAAGGACCGGCGGCGGAAACGGTTCGTCGCGCAGGCAGCAACGGATCTTCTGTGGCCAGCGGCGCACACCCGCGCAATCCTGACGGAAGCACCAGCCGCGCACCAGCCTGGTAGAGACGGGCGGCGAAATCACCCTCGGACCCGATCAGGGTGACGCTTGCCATGGTCCGCGACGTTATCGCGACATCTTCTGGCAGATTGGCCAGAAACGTGGCGTCCGGCATCACAACCAAGGCTGCCGGTGCCCGATCCGACAGGACCATCACGCCCGCCAGCACCGCAAGCCAGCCGATCAGAACCGCCCCTGCATATGCCAGAACCCTAGTAATCATGCACATGCTCCACCTGCGCCGGTCCATCGGCGAAACGCCTGAGCGTTCCCATCAGGTCGCTTACCGGTACGAGGAACAGATGCCGGTAATCGTCATACCCCTGACGCCGGAAGCTGAAGAGCGCATCCGCCATCTGCGCCTGATCCGACAGGGCGGTGAACATGACATCGTCATTGCCTGCGATTTCCACCAGATCAATGCCACGGTCGGCCATCTGGATCAGCAATCGGGTCAGCGCGCGATAACGTGGTGCCTCCACGATGATGATGTTGCCGCGATGCTCCACCACGCTCAACCCGTCGAGACCTTCCAGAACGGCCGCATCCGGTCCCTTGACCACCATCCGCAAGGTCAGTTCATCCGCGCCGACCGTGTCGACGGCGGCGGCAATCATGCCCGCGTAGGCCGCCTTGGCGGCGTATTCAACGCCCAGGGCAAGCCGCCGCTCCAAGTCTCGGGGATTGTCGGTCTGCGCGGCCCGCAATGCCGCGGCATCGGCAGCGAAATCGTATTTGTACCAAGGCACCTGTTGCAGGAAGGTCGCGTAATCCGCAGCCTGCTGCGCCGACAGCTTGTCCAGCGGGCTTTGCGCGTCTCCCCTCACCAATGTGGCGACCAGCCCGAATGTTTGCTCATACAGCGCCTTGAGCGCCATTTCAGCGGAGAAGCTGACACCGATGACATAGACCAGCTCCTTGGTCGACCGGTCCACGCCGCCGTGGGCGGAGGCCTGTTTCTTGAGCGCACAAAGGGACGTCCAATAGGTCTTCACGGCATTGAAATAGCCGAATTCATGGGGGTCGCCGTTTTCGATCACTTCGGCGTAGTCATCGTAGGCATGCACGATATGCCATTCAGGGTAGGTCAGCAGCGTGCGGGACTCAGCCCGGTGATCTGCTGGGGGCAAGATCGGGTCATAGGGTCTTGCAACGGCGTCACCCCTGCACGCAAGCTCAACCCACGCGACCGGCGCGATGAATACCACGGCGAGCAGAAGCGCAAGCACGACAAGGCGCACAATCCATCTCACCAGCCAGCGCATCAGTCTCGTTCCACCCGTAGGCCCGCCCAAAGCGCGAATGCGCCCAACGCCAAATGCGGCAGGTTGGCGAGGACACGAAAAAGGGTGAACGACATCCCCTCCGATGCGTTCGTGAATATCCCTAGATCGAGGTACCCGTAGCCCGTAAAGAAACCGAATAACCCATCGCCCAGATAAAGCGTCCCGAAGATCAGCAGGAACGCCCGCGCCGCCCGCTGCGAGATCACCGCCGCTGCCAGCGCCCAAAGCGCTGAGGCCACGTGCAGGGCATCGTCGAAGATATCCAGCGCGAAGATGCCGAAGGCCAGACCCTGATCATC
Organism: Sulfitobacter rhodophyticola; assembly: GCF_041281685.2. Classification (GTDB taxonomy): domain Bacteria; phylum Pseudomonadota; class Alphaproteobacteria; order Rhodobacterales; family Rhodobacteraceae; genus Sulfitobacter. The sequence goes on from NZ_CP166251.2 coordinate 906,258, forward strand.
CGTCAGGCCCGGCACGTAATTGAGCGAGGCTGCCGCCAGCAGCACCAACACATAGCCCAGACATATCTTGCGCAGCACGCTCATATCTTCTCCAGATAGCTGTCCCAGAGATTGTTTCGGAAAATCAGGTCCGGGTCCATGGCGCGTTTGGCTGACGCAAAGGCAGCGGCGCGGGGATAGGTGCGTTCGAGTTGCGACACGGTCGGGTGCGGGCGGTAGGGCAGATAATAGCTGCCACCGATATCAATCATGCCATCAACCATTTCACGGGTCATGCGCGCCATATCCGCCTCCGCCCGTGCCGTCATTTCCTGACTGAACGACATGACGGCGGCGATGCGCGGTGTTGGTGCGTAAGACAGCCAGCTTTCTGCGTCGGTGTTCACGAACCGCAGCGTGACGTTGAGGAACTCCTGAAACGATCCCGGGATTACACGGCGACACAAGGTCAGGAAGTCGCCGAACCTTTCGGGTGGCACGAAGTATTCATGCAGGATGTCCGTGCGCGTGTCGTCGCGGTCATCCAAGGTCACCACGGGTTCGTTGATCAAGGTGTTGCGGGTCGTTTCCCCACCGCCCAGCGTCGTGCCGAGGTCGGTCTCGAACCACCAGCGTACGGTCTTCATCCGCTCGTTGCCGAGTTGCGCGCGATAGACATGGCGGGCAACCTTCGACATCACACCGGAACCCGGCGCGGCAGGCAGATTGTCCTGATCGGATGTGGGCCGATAGGTGATCATCAGCGCCTCCCGAAAGAAATCCGCGCGCCCGACGTTCAGGCGTCCGTAAGCCATTGTCACCTGTGGATCCTCAAGCGCGTTGATGAACGCGGCACCAAATGCTTCTGCAGGCATTTCTTCGAAATCGGGGGTCAGGCGGGTGTTCTTCTCCATTTCGACCTCAAGCGCGATGATGGCCCCGGTCAGCCCATAGCCCCCCATGGTTTGCCGAAAGAGGTCCGCATTCTGACTGCGCGAACAGGTCGCCAGTGTGCCGTCAGGGGTGATGAGATCGATACTGCGCACAGTCGTTCCCATTGGCCCGAAGGGCACCGGCCAGCCATGTGCATTCACGCAGAATGTGGCCGCAACGCCAAAATCATTGTTGGATTGCATCACCTTGGGCGAATAGCCAATCGGATCAAGCGCGGCGATGACTTCGCTCCATCTTGCGCCTGCGTGGACGCGGTATGTCCCGTTTGCGGTGTCCGGTTCGACCATCCCGTTGTCGAAGGTGATGGCATGTCCGCCACGGGGCAATGCCTGTCCACCCATGGAATGACGCGCGGCACTGACGTTTACGGGACGTCCCGCCTGACGGGCGGCGTCCATTTCAGCGCGGATGGCAGCGACCAACGCCTGTCCGGGATCATCGCTTAAGGTGATGTGCTTGTGTATCGGCGTCGCGCTGAGCAAACTGGCGTCGTTCAGTGTCCCTGTGGGCGCGGCCTGCCCGAGCAACTGTGTCCCTGCCAGCGTCGGTTTCTGTGCGGAAATCCCCCGATGCGCCAGCGCTCCTACAGCGGCGCCGCCGCCCAGAAGTGCTGCGCGTCTTGTCCAGTTTCGCATTATTTGCCTTTCCTGCTGCCAGCATGTTGGCATGTGCCTGTCGCCGAGCAAAGCCAACTTCTCCATCTTGTTCTTAGTATGTCGGCAGCAGGGACAAATTGATGGCACGTGTTCCGCTTGGCCCCGCGCTGCTTCATCCCGGACATGTGGCCCGCGACTTACAAGCGCTCGAACTGCATCGAGGTTGACTTGTCAGGGCTTTTCCTTGTCGACTGTGCTTCTAGTAAGTCTGAGTTGAACAGGAGACCGCCAGCATGTCAGAGCAGGTTAAACTCGAACGCATCCCGATGCCTGAAAAGAAACCTGTGGTGGGCAACATGCTGTCGGTGGACAAGGACCAACCGCTGCAAAGCCTGATGCAATTGACACGGGAACTGGGTCCGATCTTTCGCATGGACATGATGGGTACCCCTCTTATCGTGGCCTCCGGTCACGAGCTGGTGGAAGAGTTGTGCGACGAAGCCCGTTTCGACAAGGCGGTGCGTGGATCACTACGGCGGGTGCGCGCGATTGGCGGGGACGGTTTGTTCACTGGTGACACGCAGGAGGAAAACTGGAGCAAAGCACACAACATCCTGCTGCCCACTTTCAGCCGTCAGGCGATGAGCAACTATTTCCCGATGATGCTGGATGTAGCCGGGCAGCTTTGCCTCAAGTGGGAGCGGCTGAATGGCGACGATGACATCGATATCGTGCACGACATGACCGCTGTTGCACTGGATACGATCGGGATTTGCGGCTTCAACTACCGGTTCAATTCCTTTTATCGGCAGGATTATCACCCTTTCATCGACGCGCTGACCAACACGCTGGAGACCTGCATGATGCAGCGCGGTTTGCCGTTTGAGCAGCAGCTGCTCAAGAAGCGTCTGACGGCGATGGAAAAAGACGTCGGCTACATGAACAAACTGGTGGATGACATCATCGCAGAACGGCGCGGGCGCAGTGGGGCGCGGGCCGAGAAAGACCTGCTGAACTACATGCTTGATGGGGTAGACAAGGTGACAGGCGAAAGCCTGTCGGATGAGAATATCCGCTTTCAGATCAACACTTTCCTTATTGCGGGACATGAGACGACATCGGGTCTTATGTCCTTCACGCTGTATTTCCTGATGAACCATCCGGATGTGCTGGAAAAGGCCTATGCCGAGGTCGATCAGGTGCTGGGCCGCGATGTGTCGGTGCAGCCAACGCTCAAACAGGTCAACCAGCTGACCTACATCAACCAGATCCTCCTGGAAGCCCTGCGGCTTTGGCCCACGGCGCCTGCGTTCTCCGTCTATCCGTACAAGGACGAAGTCATCGGCGGGAAGTACAAGCTGAAGGAACGGACGTTCACGACAGTGCTGTCGCTGATGTTGCACCGGGACAAGACAGTTTGGGGCGAGGATGCCGAGGACTTCAACCCAGATAACTTCCACCGGGATGCGGTCGCCTCGCGCCCCGTCAACGCCTACAAGCCGTTCGGCAACGGGCAACGCGCCTGTATCGGGCGGCAGTTCGCCATGCAGGAGGCAGTGCTGGTCATCGGCATGATCCTGCAACGCTTTGAATTGATTGATCATGAGAAATGGCAGTTCAAGTTGAAGGAAAGCCTGTCGATCAAACCCGATGGGCTGCGCATGAAGGTGCGGCTGCGCAAGGACATCCAGCGATCCAATCTGGTGCCCGGCTCCGCCCCGGAAGCGGATGGTGCGGTTGGAGGGCTCAACGATGCTGCGAAACGTCCGGGACACGGCACCCCGGCGCTGGTGCTTTATGGCTCCAACCTTGGCACGACCGAGGACTACGCCCGCGACCTTTCCCGCGCGGCGGAGGCGAACGGGTTTGATGTCACCATGGCCGAAATGGACGCCTACGCGGGCAAACTGCCCACCTCCGGCGCGGTGATGATCGCCTGTGCATCCTATAACGGATCGCCACCGGACAATGCCGTCAAGTTCGTGGATTGGCTGGAAAAGGCGGAACCGGGCGCGGCGAATGGCGTTCAATATGCGGTCTTTGGCTGCGGTCACAGCGACTGGGCGGCGACGTTTCAGGCGACACCGCGACAGATCGACGAAGCGCTTGAGCGTCTGGGCGGCACACGGTTTACCGCACGTGCCGAAGGTGACGCGCGTGATGATATCGACGAACAGTTTGATGCCTGGGCAAAGGGTGTCTGGCCCGCGCTGGCGGAAAAGTTCTCTCTCGATCTGGCGGATGCAGGCGAAGCGCCCCCGCTCTATCAGGTGGAGCGCCTCAGCGCGCTGGACAGCAATCCAGTGACCCAACAGGCCGGCGCGCAACCGACCACCGTTGGCGCAAACCGGGAATTGCAGAATGTGGCAGCATCCAAGCGATCCACCCGGCATATCGAAGTCGCGCTGCCCGAAGGAATGACCTATCGCACCGGGGATCACCTAAGCGTTGTTCCGATCAACGACGAGGCGCTTGTCGCGCGGGCGCTGAAACGGTTCGGCTTTTCTGCCGATGCACAAATCCGCATCCAATCCAGCGCGGATGACCATAGCCAACTGCCCGTGGACACCCCCCTGTCGGTCCATCGGTTGTTGTCGCAGATGCTGGAGCTTCAGTCCGTCGCATCGCGGCGTGATGTGCAGACGCTTTTGCGCTATACCGAATGCCCGCGTTCCGCCCCCGCGCTCAAGGCGCTGGCGGAAGACGATTACAAGGCCAAGGTCCAGCAAAAGCGGCTGTCCGTTCTCGACCTTCTCGAAGATTTTGACGCCTGCGAATTGCCTTTCGGGGTCTTTCTTGAACTGATGCCGATGCTCACGCCCCGGTATTATTCCATATCTTCCTCCCCGCTGGATGATGCGGCGCATTGTTCGATTACGGTGGGCGTGGTTGACGACCCTGCAATCTCCGGGCGGGGGAATTTCAAGGGCGTGTGTTCCAACTACCTGGCGCGCACCGACGTCGGCGGACGGATCGATGTGGCATTGCGGGGAACCAGTGATGAATTCGGCCTGCCCGACGATCCGGCAACCCCGGTGATCATGATCGGCCCTGGTACGGGCATTGCCCCGTTCCGTGGTTTCCTGGGGGAGCGTGCCGCGCTCAAGGCGCAAGGGAAGACGCTTGGTCCAGCCATGTTGTTCTTTGGCTGTCGCCATCCTGATCAGGATTTCATTTACCGCGACGAGCTGGAAAGTTTTGCCAAGGACGGCATCGCGGACCTGCACGTCGCCTTTTCCCGGCAGGACAAGAAGAAAACCTATGTGCAGGACCTGATCCGCGAACAGCGTGATGCTGTTTGGGCGCTGATCGAACAGGGTGCGCGCGTCTATGTCTGTGGGGACGGCAGCCGGATGGAACCGGACGTGCGACGGGCGCTGTCGCTGATCTATTCGGAGGAAAAGGACGTTGGCGCGGATGTGGCGGACGCCTGGATGGATCAGATGTCAGACGAAGGGCGCTATAACCTGGATGTGTGGGTGTCGATGTAGGCTTTAAGCAAGCAAAAAGGCCCACCCGGGGGTGAGCCTTTTCTAACTTCGGAAAGAGATAAAGCTTAGGCGGCTTTATCAGACTTCCACATCTTTGTCGCTGTCTCGCGAACGTTCTCGCTGCCTTCGGCAACCACTTCACGAACGTACTCAGCAGCGGCGCGAGCGTTGTTCATGGAGCAGGTGGACTGCTCACGCACGTACTCGGACTGGACCTGCATCGCTTCGGACAGCGACTTGCTTGCCGCCAGCTTTTCTGCTGCGTTGATGCCGCGGTTCACGTTCACGAAAGCGGCTTCGGCGATGTTGCCGAGGATGTTGGTGTAGCCCTTCGCGGCTTTGACCAGCATGTTTTCCAGCTCGGCGTTGTATTTCTGGGTTGTCTCGTACACGCCATCAGCACGCTCTTTCGCGGTGGACGTGGAGCGCATCACGAACTCACGTGCACCATCGGCAACGCGGTCGGTGATCTTGTCGGCTTCCACTTTTGCTTTGGAAGCTGCGGTCTTTGCGGTTGTTTCTGTCTTCTTGGTCATTTGGTTTCTCCATTCTTCGATTAAGCCATGGGTGGGTCCCGTTTGCTCTCCAACCCGGGATGATTGGTATATGGGGCCTGTTATGCTGCAGTGCAACATTTTTCAGAAGTGACGCTACGTCGGATTACGTCAACTTTAGTATTACCTCATATAATCAATTAATTAACCTCCACAATGCTCTTAGCACCCAGCGTCAGATGCAGCCCGATATCGTTTAATCCGAAGGCGCACATCCCGAATCCGACGCTCATATTGCCGCATTGCAGCATATTGAAGGGCCGCCCGATACATGCTACGTCTGCGCCCTGCTCCACCCTTGCTCAGGAAAGCGCATGCGCAGCCTAGACATCGAAGACATCGAGAAGCTGAAACAGTTGAACCGGGTAAAGATGTTGGCAACGCTGGTGTTGCTGATCTGCTTTGTCGTGATGGTCATCGCCAAACTGCTGGAACATCAATACCCGGCCTTTGGCATCGTCGCCGCCTTTGCCGAAGCCGCCACGATCGGCGGCATCGCGGATTGGTATGCGGTTGTGGCGCTGTTCAAACGCCCCATGAACCTGCCTTTCCCACATACAGCGATCATTCCGAACAACCAGCCCCGCATTGCCGACAATCTGGGCCGGTTCATCGACACCAATTTCCTTGCCAGAGATGCGGTCGAAGCCAAATTGCAAGAGGTCGATTTCGCCGGAGAGATTTCGAACTGGCTGGCAGTGCGGTCCCAGTCACAAAGTCTGGCGACCTTCATCGTCAAATTTGTCCCGCAATTGCTGCACGCGGTTGACGAAAAGGGGTTGGTCCATTTCGCAAGCCAGCGTGTGACCGGCCAGATCGCCAAGACCGATATCGCGCCGCTGCTTGGCAATGTGCTGCAGACCTTCACCAAGCATGGCAGGCATCAGAAACTGCTCGATGATCTGATCCGCGCGCTCCACAATTTCCTCAACAATGATGAAACGCTTGAGATCGTCCGCACCAAGGTGAAGCGGGAATTGCCGGTGTTGTTCAACGTGCTTGGCGCGGATTCAATTGTGCTGCGGCGGATCGTGCATGCCGCGACCGAACTACTGAACGAGATCAAGGACGATGAAGACCATCCGCTTCGGATCGAGTTCGAGCAGTTCCTCATTTCCTACATCAACCGGACCCGCCGGACGAAAGGCTTTGCAAAGCAGGTCGAACAGATGAAACAGGTGATCCTTGCACGTCCGGAACTGGAAGATGCAGCGGAGAACATGTGGGACGGGCTGAAGGATTACATCCTGAAGGACGTGCATTCGGACGACAGCCTGTTGGTTGCGCGGCTGACCGATATGCTGGTTGAGATTGGCACAGGGCTGGCGGATGAGCCGGATCTGCGCCGCGATATCAACACAGGGATGGTCGTGGTCATTTCAAACCTCGTAGAGGAACAGCGCGGCAGCATTTCATCCTATGTTTCTGAACAAGTGAAAGGGTGGGACATGCAACAGCTTTTGCAACTGATCGAAGTGAACGTGGGCCGCGACCTGCAATACATCCGCTTCAACGGCATGATCATCGGGGGATGTGTGGGTGTCACCCTCTATGTCATTGAAAGACTTCTCTTGTCATGAAGCGGGCCAAGCCACTAGCATGTGACACCGGGCGATCCGGGCAACTGTGCAGGGAGACACAATATGGCAGATGACAGCAGCAAGAACCCATTCATGGACATGTTTCAGGATTTCGGAAAATCCATGAGCATCCCGGGGCCGGACATGAACGATATGATGGATTACCACCGCAAGAACCTGCAGGCCCTGCAAGCTGCGGTGCAGGTGAGCAGCGGCAGTGCGCAGACGTTGATGAACAAACAGCGCGAGGCGCTGGAAAAGACCTTGGCGGAGATTTCTGACAGCGTGCAAAATGCGTCATCCGCCACCGGCGATCCTTCTGCGATGATGTCAAATCCGATGGAATTGGCGAAAAAGACCTTTGACACCACAGTGCAAACCACGACCGAGATGGCCGAGGTCGTGCGTCAGGGCAATATGGATACCTTCGAGGTGATCAAGAACAGGGTCATGGAAAGCGTCGAAGAGCTTTCCGGCAAGTCCAAGGGTTAAGAATTGAAAGCCGACACCTGCACAAGGTGTCGGACACGCCGCTAGACGGGGTATTCAGGCTTGGGAAAGATCATGCCTTTGACACCGGAGCGATCGAAAGGTTGCCATTCTCCCTCCGGCTGCGCCAGACGGTCCGCCACGGCATAAACTGCAGCAGGGTGATGGCCCAACCCGCAGTGGCTGCCGCGCACTTCGATATTCTCCGCAATCTCCGATTTCTCTTCGATGCAGTTCTGCCAGGCGCATATGCCATCTGTCTTGCTGTAGATTGCCGTTGAAGGCACGGGCGCGGGCGCCGAGATCGCACCGCCCATGTGCCGCTCTCCATCATGAGAGCTTTGACCGCTGGCCATCTCGTAAACACGCCAGGCATTCGTGGCGCGGGGGCTGCCGCCAAACGGGCTGCCCATGGAGATGACCTGGCGGATCAGCTTTGGCATCATTTTGCCAAGTTGCCGGGCATAGATGCCGCCAAGGCTCCACCCGACAATGCTCACCTTGCGGTCATATTTATCGGCAAGATTTTCAACGAGGTCGATCAACCCCTGTTCAACGCCGGGTCGCGGCCCAAGATTGAGGCCCATCTTCCAGCCATATGTGGGATAGCCCTTTGTCTTGAGAAACCTGCGCATGGAAACCGTGGAACTGTCCCCTGCTGTCAGGCCCGGAAGGATCAGCACGGGCTGACCATCACCCCGTGGCACCAACGCGGACAAGGTGGGCAAAGCAGCAGCAAAGCCAAAGAGCTCAGGAATGGCGCGCCCTTCCAACAGGAGGAGCGATTTTCTCGGCGCATTTGCAGTTGTTTCGACCACTTAAGCATCCTTTTTATTGCGACAATCTGTCTCGCCCACCCCATAGAGAGGGCTTATTTCCAGTCTGTCAACAAATCCCTTAGGTCACCCAGTGGTTCCAAAAACGCCCGAAGTCCCTACAAAAACGGCAAGATCACGCCGGTTCTTTGCCTTGCGCTTTCTTCACCGCCTGTTTCAAATCCTCGAATGACGCAACGATCAGGTCTGCAAAGACATCTGCGTCGGGCATAGCCTTGTGATCGGCGGTAATCCCGAAATCGAGGTGATCAAGATAGCTTTGCACTGTGACATTGAGCGCGACGCCATGGGTCGCGATGGACACCGGATAAAGTGCCGTAACCTTGGCCCCGGCACAAAACAGTGGGAATGGTGGGCCTTGCGTGTTGGAGATGCACATGTTCACGGCTTGCGGGATATGATCGGCAAGCTTGGTTGCGCCATACAGTTGCATCAGCCCCGGCAACAGCGTTGGCGCGCCGATCAGGGTAAAATCCTTGGGCGCGGCATCCTTCACGCTGCCCGCCAGCGTTTTGGAAGCGCCGGATTCCTGCGCGATCTTCTTCAGCCGCTTCAGGGGATCACCGTAATTGGTGGCCAGCGGGACGTTCATTCCGAAGACCTGATTGTTGATATCGGAATTCCCGACTTCGCGCATCGAAATCGGTACGAATGCAACAAGGGCCGCATCAGGCAGTTCCTGCCTTTTCGTCAGATAGGCTCGGGCGGCGCCGCTGGTAATCGCCATCACCACGTCGTTCAGCTTGGTTCCGGTCGCCTTGCCAATGGCCTTGACGTCGCTGAGCGAGATAGAGCGGGCTGCATAGCTGCGTTTGGCTTCCACGGTTACGTTGAAAGGCGTCCGAGGGGCCAAAAGCTGCGGCAGACCCACTTTGCCCGCCAGCACTGGCGCGACCATGTCCGATACCTGCCCCAGCATCTTGGGGATGTTTTCCATGATCGTCAGCTGTTGGCGCGCCATATTGGCTGCCACATCGCTTAGCCCGAGGATGGCGCGTTCCAGATCGCTGGGTTTGCGGGTGGGTTTCTTCGGCTCAGGCGGATCGACTTCGCGCGGCTGGTCGGTGACATCATAAAGCGCCTTGGTAATGACCATGCCCGCCCCGCCATCCACTGCGGCATGATGCACCTTTGAATAAAGCGCGGCCTGTCGGCCTTCCAGCCCTTCGATGACGGTGAATTGCCACAGCGGCTTTTTCCGGTCGAGCCGTTCTGCATGCAGCGTGGCGACCATTTCTTCGAGCTGTTTCTGGTTCCCCGGTTTTGGAAGTTTTGCGCTCTGGATATGGTAGTCGAAATCCAACTCTCCGGCGTCAACCCATCCGGGATGATCCACCTGCCACATCGCCTTGGCCAGCTTCATCCCGAAGATCGGGATCAGATGCACACGTCCCTTGAAAAAGTCGGTGAAGTGTTTGTGAAAGGATCCCCGGAACCCCTTGGGCAAATCATAGAGCGTCAGCCCTGCGACATGCATCGGTGTCTGATCCGTCTCCATATAGAGAAAGGTCGCGTCGATACCACTGAGCTGCTTCATTATGGGCTCTGTTCCTTGAAAGTTGACGCCGCGCGCTTGCTTGATCAGTTGACAAAACTCTGTAACCTAGGTCAAGGCCGTGGTTTTTGCGCGCTGATGTGCTGCCCAGATCTGCCCGTTCAATGAGGCGACAGGCGACACGCAGGGAGGATTGAATGGAAAGACATTGGACAAAGCAATACCCGGCAGGCGTTCCAGCAGAAGTTGAAATCGATCAATATGGTTCCCTTGTAGAGCTTCTTGAACAAAGTTTTGAAAAATACGCCAACGACAATGCCTATATCCTGATGGACAAGGCCATCACCTATGGTGATCTGGATCGTATGTCGCGCGCGGTGGGTGCCTATCTTCAAAGCCTTGGACTGGAAAAGGGGGATCGTGTTGCGATCATGATGCCCAATGTCCTGCAATATCCGGTGGTGTTGGCTGGCATCCTGCGTGCAGGTTTCGTGGCGGTGAATGTGAACCCGCTCTATACGCCGCGGGAGCTGGAGCATCAGCTGGTCGATTCAGGCTCCAAGGCGATCTTCATCGTCGAGAACTTTGCCGAAACGCTGGACAAGGTTATCGACAAGACGCCGATCAAGCACACATTCGTGACGGGTGTCGGCGATCTGCTTGGATTTCCCAAAAGCGCCATCACCAATTTCGTCCTGCGGCGCGTGCGCAAGGTGGTGCCCCCCTTTGTGTTGCCGGGCCATGTCCGTCTTGGCAAGGTTCTGTCCGCCGGGGCCCACATGAAGATGGCGCGTCCGGAGGTTTCGGCCGACGACGTCGCCGTGCTGCAGTACACGGGCGGCACGACTGGCCTCTCCAAAGGTGCGACGCTGTTGCATCGCACGATCATTGCGAACCTGCTGTCGTCCGAGGCCTGGATGAAGCCCGGCCTGAACCGCAGACCTATCGAAGGGCAGCTGACATTCATCTGCGCACTGCCCCTTTATCATGTCTTCGCCTTCATTAGTTGTTCATTGCTGTCGATGCGATCAGGCGGGGTGAACGTCCTGATCCCCAATCCCCGCGATATGGACGGCACGATCAAGGAAATCTCAAAGTACAAGTTCCACGTCTTTCCCGGTGTGAACACGCTGTTCAACGGGCTGGCCAACCACCCTGAGTTCGCAAAGCTGGACTTTGATCAGCTTCGCATCGCAAACGGGGGTGGCACCGCGGTGCAGGAAGCGGTCGCCAAGAAGTGGCTGGATATCACCGGCTGCCCGATCTGCGAGGGATATGGTCTGTCGGAGACCTGTTCGGGCATCACCTGCAACCCAACTGACACGGACGCCTATTCCGGCACCATCGGCCTGCCGATGCCGAACGTGGACATCAAGATTATCGATGATGACGGGAATGATGTGCCTTTGGGCGAACGCGGCGAAATTGCCATTCGCGGGCCGCAGGTCATGGCAGGGTACTGGCAACGCCCGGACGCCACCGCCGAAGTGATGACCCCGGATGGATACTTCAAATCCGGTGACGTGGGCATCATGGACGAAAACGGGTTCACAAAGATCGTCGACCGCAAGAAGGACATGATCCTTGTCTCCGGCTTCAACGTCTACCCGAACGAGATCGAGGCCGTCGCAGCCCATCTTGATGGCGTGGAGGAAGCCGCCTGTGTCGGCGTGCCCGACAAGAACAGCGGCGAAGCCGTGATGCTGTTCATCACCAAGGCGGATCCCGGTCTTACAGAACAGAAAGTGCGGGAATTCTGCGGCACCGAACTGACCGGCTACAAGAAACCCAAACACGTGCGGTTCATCGACGAGATGCCGAAGACGAACGTAGGCAAGATTCTGCGCCGTGAATTGCGCGATGCGGCGATAAAGGAAATGAGCGCGTGATGCGCGACAAGAGGATGTGCGAAGATGAGTGATCTGACGTTTGAAAAGATGGGCGGCATGGTGGGGGAGCCTCTTGGTATTTCCTCGTGGCAAGTGGTGACACAGGAGGCCGTGAACGAGTTTGCCAATTGTACCGGCGACAAGCAGTGGATCCACATCGATGTGGAACGCGCCAAGAAAGAAAGCCCCTTTGGCGGACCGGTCGCACATGGATACCTTACGCTTTCCATGTTGTCGGCCATGGCGATGGAAATTGGCGTCGTGCCAAAAGGCACCGCTGCTGCACTGAATTACGGGTTGGACAAGGTGCGTTTTCTGGCGCCTGTCCCTGTTGGGGCAAAGGTGCGCCTGCATTCAAAGCTCAGCGGTTTTGACCGCAAAAGCAACGGCCAGTACCTGATGAAAACGGAAAATACGATTGAAATTGAAGGGGCGGACAAACCTGCCCTGATTGCCGAAAGCTTGGCGATGCTGGTCCCCGGACCAGATGCCAAAGTGTAACAGAGAGGGCAAGGGTATGAGCGACGAAAAATCCAAGGCGTCAAAGAACGCGCGCGACATCGCAGAGAACGCCGCCGAAAACACGCTGGCGCTGAACCCGCTGGTCACCCTGCGGGCAGAGGACATGTTCAGCGCGGGCACCAACCTGATGCGCGCCATGGCGTCGCAACCGCAGGCGATGATGAACCAGTGGATGGCGCTGACTTCTGACATGACGAAGATCGTCACCCAGTCGTCGGAAATCGCACCGGACCGCAAGGATCGTCGATTTGCCGACAGTGGCTGGAACAACAACGTGTTTTCCAAGGGGATCATGCAAAGCTATCTGACCTGGGCCGACAAGATGACGCAGACCGTCGAAGACCTGGACCTGCCTGACAAGGACGCCGCACGTGCGCGTTTGGTGACCTCTATCTTTATCGATACGATGTCACCTTCGAACAACTTCTTCGCCAACCCTGCCGCCCTGAAGCAATTGTTTGAAACCGGGGGGCAAAGCGCGGTGAACGGCCTCAGGAACATGCTGACGGACATGACGGAGAACGGCGGCCTGCCCGCGTCTGTCGATACGTCCAAGTTCAAGGTTGGCGAAAACCTTGCCATTACACCGGGCAAGGTGGTGTTTCGCAATGAGGTGATCGAACTGATCCATTACACCGCGACCACTGACAAGGTGCACATGCGTCCGCTTCTGGTGGTGCCACCCCAGATCAACAAATACTATTCCATCGACATGGCACCCGGCAAAAGCATGATCGAATTCCTGCTGGCGCAGGGCATTCAGCCCTATTGCATCAGTTGGCGCAACCCGACCGCGGATCACCGCGACTGGGACATGACCACCTATATCGAAGCGCTGGATGAAGCCTGCGATGCCGCGCTAGAGATTACCGGCGCGGATTCAGTCAACATCATGGGGTCCTGTTCCGGCGGGATCACCCTGTCGACCTACGCGGGCTGGCTCGCCGCACAGGACATGTCGGACAAGATCAATTCCGTCATCCTGGCCGTTTGTGTGCTTGATACGATGGCGTCCACCGACAACGATATGGCCGCACTGGTGACACCAGAGACTGTAAAGGCCGCCAAACTGGCCTCCTCAAGTCGTGGCGTGCTGGATGGTCAGGACATGGCCAAGATGTTTGCCTGGATGCGGCCGAACGATCTGATCTGGAACTATTGGGTGAACAATTACCTGATGGGCAACGCCCCACCTGCGTTTGACGTGTTGTACTGGAATGCGGACACCACGCGCCTGCCTGCCGGGTTGCACGGTGATTTCCTCGACATGATCTATTCCAACCCGTTCCTGAACCCCGGCGCGATGGTCGTGGGTGGTCAGCCGATCGACATGACCAAGGTCAACTACGACACCTATGTGATCGCCGGCACGACGGATCACATCACGCCATGGAAAGCGGTTTATGAAACCGCGCGGCTTTACGGCAAGAACACGACGTTTATCCTGTCCAACTCCGGCCATTTGCAAAGCTTGCTGAACCCTCCGGGGAACCCAAAGTCCTGGTATATGAAGGGCGACGCCAAACAGGCCGACCCCGAGGCATGGGCGGAAAAGGCATCCAAGCACGAAGGCAGTTGGTGGCTGGACTGGGGTGAAATGCTCAAATCCAAATCCGACAAGGAAGTCGCGGCACCCAAGAAACCGGGCAGCAAGAAGCATCCGCCCCTTGGTGATGCACCCGGCACCTACGTCTTTGAACCCTGATCTGCGAACACAGCGGCCAATAGGAACAGTTACCTGATGATAGAAGAGAAAATGAGCGACTCCGACCTTCATACGCCCGACGGGATCCGTGTTGAGATGATTGACGTCCGGGGCCAGATGCTGCGGGTTGCGATCAAATCAGGTGATGATGCGTTGCCGCCCTTGCTGATGTTCAACGGGATCGGGGCCAATCTGGAGCTTGGGTTTCCGTTCCTGACGGAATTGACGAACCGTAGGGCAATCTTGTTCGACGTACCGGGTGTTGGCGGCTCTCCCATGGCGTCCCTGCCCTATCGCCCCTCCACGCTGGCACGAATGTCCAAGCATCTGCTCGAAATTCTCGAGATTGGCGAAGTGGATGTCTCGGGCGTTTCATGGGGCGGCGGTCTGGCGCAACAATTCGCGCGGCAATATCCCAACATCTGTCGCAGGCTGATCCTTGTCTCCACCTCCACCGGTTGGACGATGGTGCCGGGCAAGCCCAATGTCCTGTCCAAGATGTCCAGCATCAAGCGGTATACCGACAAAGGGTACATGCGCTCCATCGCGGCGGAAATCTATGGCGGTGCGTTCCGGGGCGACGACACGCTGATCAACCAACACGCCGCAGGCATGAAACCATCGTCGAACGCAGGGTACATGATGCAGCTTCTTGCGATGACCGGCTGGACCAGTGTGCCCTGGCTGTGGCGGCTCAAGCAGCCAACGCTTGTTGTGTCTGGGACCGATGATCCGTTGATACCGGTGGCGAATGCGAAACTGTTGGCACGTCTGATCCCCAATTCACGACTGGAGCTGATCGACGACGGCCATTTGTTTGTCGTGACTGATCCGAAAGCGACGGCTGACCTTATTGAAGGCTTCCTTCTGGAAGAAGCCCTTTGATTGCGGATGGTTCGGCCTTGATCCCCAAAGCCTAACGCCGCTCTTCCCAACCTCCGGTACGAAAGAAGACCCCGCAAACAAATAGGTCATTTGATATGAACAGGTTTGACACGGATTACTTGATCATAGGCGCGGGCGCATCGGGTCTTGCCTTCGCGGACACCCTGCTGGAAGAAACAGACGCCCATATCACAATGGTCGATCGGCGGGACAAACCCGGCGGGCACTGGAACGACGCCTATCCCTTCGTACGCCTGCACCAGCCATCGTCGTTTTACGGTGTACCTTCGCTCAATCTGGGTCGTGCAAACATCGACGCATCAGGTCTCAACAAAGGGTACGAAGAGCTTGCCTCGGGGCCGGAGGTGGCCAACTATTTCCACGCGGTGATGCGGGACCGGTTGTTGAAATCCGGCCGCGTCCGTTTCTTGCCAATGTCCGAACATCTGGGCAACGGCGAGGTCCGTCAGGTGCTGTCGGGGGAGCGCAGTCAGATCGACGTCCGACGCCGGGTGATCGACGCACGGCTTCTTGAAAACGGTATCCCGCTGACCCACGAAAGAAAGTTCCATGTGGCCGACGGTGTCGCCTGCATCCCGCCGAATTTCCTGCCGCAACAGGCCCAGCGACATGGATCTTTTACCATTCTCGGCGCAGGCAAGACTGCGATGGACAGCGTGGTCTGGCTTTTGGAAAACGGGGCGAACCCGGATCAGATCCGTTGGATCGTCCCGCGCGATCCGTGGATGATCAACCGCGCCTTTACCCAGCCGAGCGGCGCATTTTACCACGAAAGCTATGGCGGCACGATGCGCCAGATGGAAGCCATGAAAGACGCAACCTCCATCGACGATCTTGCCGACAGAATGGAGGCGGCAAATCTTTGGATGCGCCTTGATCCGGCTGTACGTCCCGCCATCATCCATGGGCCGACCGTTTCCATGGCTGAACTTCACTGCATGCGGCAGGTCCGGGACATCGTCCGCATGGGACATGTGGTCAATATCGAACCCGACATGCTCACGCTTGTTGGCGGAACCTGTCCTGCTGATCCGGATACGTTGTATGTTGATTGTACCGCCCGCGCTTTGGGCCACACCAAGACCTGGCCGATCTTTACTGAGGATCGGATTGCCTTGCAGATGATCCGCCTTTACCAGCCGACCTTCAGTGCGTCCCTGATTGCCAAGATCGAAGCCACCTTCGACACGGATAAGCAAAAGAACGCGCTGGCGACGCCCGTGCCGATGACCGACACGGTTCAGACATGGGTCGTTTCGCAGCTTGCAGGGACGCTGAACCAGGTCGCATGGTCCCAGCATCCCGAGATCAGAGCGTGGATCGCCGGTTGTCGTCTGGACGGGTTCGGCCGCGCCGCGCGCGAAGTGGACCGTGATGATCCGGAGGTGAAGGCCATCTATTCCCGCATCAAGGAACTGTCGATGCCGGCCTTTGCCAGCATGCAGAAGCTTGCAGCCGCTTGATCCCCGTCGCAAGTGATCCTCAAAGCGTATCCTGCGGCGTGTTACCCGCAAAGAACGCGTCAAGGTTGTCCAATGCGCGAAAGCCCATGGCATCCCGGGTCTTGCGGGTGGCGCTGCCGATGTGCGGCAACATGAAGACATTGTCATACTTGGCAAATGCAGGGTTTCCGCCCGGTTCGACCTGAAAACAGTCAAGTCCTGCAGCCGCGACATGGCCGGAATCCAGCGCCGCGATCAACGCATCTTCGTCCACCAGTGCACCCCGTGCCGTATTCACAATCACGGCCCCCTTGGGCAGCAGCGCGAAACGGTCCGCATCCATCAAATTGGTGGTGTCTGGTGTGGCGGGACAGTGCAATGACAGGAAATCCGAGACCGCCAGCAGGCTTTCCACGCTATCGTGATACGTTGCCCCCAGCGCCTGATCGTCAGGCAGGGCGGTGCGATTGTAGTAATGTACGTCCATGTCGAAGCCGCGTGCCTTGGCGGCAAAGGCGCGACCGACCCGTCCCATCCCGATGATCCCAAGCCGTGCACCGGTGACCTGCTTACCCACCATGAAGGCAGGCGACCAACTGTCCCATGCGCCCGTGCGCACGATCCGGTCCCCGGCCACGGCGTGGCGGGCCGCACCCAGCATCAGCAGCATCGCCAATTCGGCCGTTGCGTCTGACAGAACGTCGGGCGTGTTGGTCACGACGATCCCGCGCGCCTTCAGCGCCGACAGGTCGCAATGATCGACGCCAACGGAATGGTTTGCCACGATCCGCAACCGGTCGGCAAATTGCGCCACAACGTCGGCGCTGAAATGCTCCGAATGACATGGAATGATCGCGTCAAATTCGGCACTGGCCGCGATCAACTCGGCGGCGGTTCCGGGCGTGTCGGCATGGTTGATCACGACATCGTAGTCGTGCGCCGCGCGCGCCAGCGTCGCGTCAGACAGGCGTCGGGTGATCCAAAGACGGGGCTTAGTCATCTTTCTTGCGAACACATTCGTCCCAGAAATCGTACACCGCCATGCCGCAGACGCAGATGGCGATGATCATGAAGGGCAATCCACCCATGAAGCCCGCGAAGCCGCTTGAGATACTCTGCGACAATCCCCCGACAAAAATGCACAAGATCGCGGTGCCGATCAGTCCGACAATAAGTTTCGTCGTGTAAGACATGTTGATCCTTTCTAGTCAGCTGTTTCAGCAAGATGCTTTTGCAGCCATCGCGCTGTGCGCAACAACCGGTCGTCCTTTTCTGCGGGGCCGATCAGCTGAACACCGATCGGCAACTCGTTTCCACCGATCAGCAGTGGCAAGCTGACACAGGGCAGTCCTGCCAAGGTCCAAAGCGTGCAGAAGATCGGATCGCCTGTGCCATGTCCGAACTTCGGCGCCTCGCCCGCCGCTGACGGCGCGATGATGGCATCATAGTCGAGAAAGAAGTTGGCAAAGAAGGCCTCGGCGGAAGATTTGACGGCAAGCGCGTCTTCGTATTCGGCCTTGGTGATCTGGCGCGCCCGGGTGATGACGGGTTTCAAAGTCTCGCTTATCTGATCCCAATACCGGTCAAAAACCTCCGCCTGATGCTGCGCAATCTCATATTCATGGATCCGCGCCTGAACGGCGACGAGGTTCGAAAGAGTATCGGCAGGCTCCATCCGGGTCACTTGTGGCCCAAGGATTTCAAGCACCGCCTCCATCCCGTCGCGCGCGTCAGCCGACAGGCGGTCATTGAATGGCAGGTCAAACCACACAAACTCCGGCGTCACCGGCACATCGGCTGCGGCACCGGCTCGCATGTCAGGGCGAGGGCGCGCAAAACTTGCCGGGTCGTGCTGATCGTAGCCACCAATCGCATCGGTCAAAAGCGCCACATCCGCGAGGCTACGGCCAAAGCAACCCACCTGATCAAGCGAGACAGAGGTCTGCAAAATCCCGCTGCGCGAGATGACGCCGCGCGTGGGTTTGAAGCCAAACGTGCCGCAAAAGGATGCGGGCCTGATGACGGATCCGTTTGTCTGGGTCCCGATCGCCAAGGGCACATGGTTGGCTGCAACTGCAGCGGCCGATCCGCTGGATGAACCGCCGGGGCTGTGATCGGTGTTGTGCGGATTGCGCGTTTCGTTAGCGTGCACGAATGCCAATTCGGTCGTCACGGTCTTGCCCATGATCACCGCACCCGCCTCGCGCAGCCTTTCGACAACCCGCGCGACATGGTCGGTTTGACGGTTCGCAAAAATCGGCGTGCCCCGCTGCGTCGGCATTTTCGCCGTGTCGATGATGTCTTTCAGCCCTACCGGTATGCCGTGCAGCGGACCTGTCGCAAGGCCTGCCTTGCGAATACGGTCGCATTCGGCGGCCTGTGCCAGCGCGGCGTCCGGATCAAGGAAAACCCATGCCTTGATCGCTTCATCTGTCGCTTTGATCTGCGCAAGGCAGGATTTCACGAGTTCGACAGAACTGAGACGGCCCGAGGCGATGGCGCGCTGCGCCTCGGTCGCGGTGAGTTTATGGCTATCCTTGATCACGGAATATAAGGACCAAACAGATAATCAGGGAACCAAAGCGCGATGCCAGGGAATGTGTACATCAGGACCATGGTCAAGATCACGATACCCAAGTATGGCATGATACCTCGGAAGATCTCCATCAGCTCGATCTGGTTTTTGAGCACCCCTTTCAGATAATAGGCGGACATCGCCATGGGCGGGGTCAGGAATGAGGTCTGCAGGTTCAGGGCAATCAACATCGCAAAGAAATAGGGGTTTACGCCAAATACATCGAGCAGCGGCAAGAAGATTGGAACGAAGATGATCAGGATTTCCGACCATTCCAGCGGCCAGCCGAGCAGGAAGATGATAATCTGTGCCAGGATCAGGAATTCCCACGGCGCAAGGTCCATACCGCCGACCCAATCGGCGATGATGTCGTGACCACCAAGATACGAGAAGACGGATGCAAACGTCCACGATCCCACGAAGAGCCAGCAGACCATTGCCGTGGCCTTGGCCGTCAGGAAGACGCTTTCTTTCAGCTTTGTCCATGTCATTGACCGGTAGAGCACGGCCAATACCATCCCGCCGAGCGCCCCCATCGCCGCCGCTTCGGCGGGTGTTGCCAGACCACCGAGGATCGAACCGAGCACCAATGCAATCAGCACCGTGAGGGGTACAAAACTGATCAACAGATCCTTGTAGATTTCCCTTGGGGGAGGCGGATCTTCCATCGTCGGTTTCGGGGCCAAGGCCGGATTGAAGTAGACCCGCACCATCACGTAAACAATATAAAGCCCCGCCAGCAACAGGCCCGGGAAAACCGCCGCTGCGTAAAGGCGCAATGGCGAAAGGTCGGCGATGGCTGCATAGACAATCAGCATGATTGACGGCGGGATCAGAATGCCCAGCGTCCCACCTGCACAGATGACCCCTGACGCAAAGCTCTTGTTGTAGTTTGCATTGGCCATCGCGGGAAACGCGAGCAGCCCCATCAGCGTTACAACCGCACCCACGATCCCCGAAGCCGTCGAGAAGACGGCGCATGTCAAAAGGGCAGCAATAGCCAGGCTGCCCGGCAGATTGCGCGCGGCCATGTAGAGCGAAAAAAACAGTTTATCAACGATGTTGGCACGTTCGACGACATAGCCCATGAACAGGAACAACGGGATCGCGACAAGGATCGGGTTCTCCATCACGGAATAGGTGTTCTGGTTCAGCAGATAGAAGATGTTGTTGTTAAAGATATCCGAGAAGGTCTCAATCGGGCCGCCCTGATTGTAGGCGTAATATCCAAAGGCCACACCCATGGCGAGCAGGGTAAAGGCAATCGGGAAACCAAGCAGGACAAGAAGAATAAACAGCCCAAGCATCAACAGGGCGACTTCGGGGTTTGTCATCTTTTTTTCTTTCTAGAAGCGCTTGAGCAGTTATTTTCGGGCCGGATGGATTGCATTTATTGCGTCAAGGTCAGCATCGGTGAGCAGGTCTTCGGTCTCTTTGACATCTGCAAGCCGTTCGGGCCAGGCACCGTTCCTCATCGCCATCACGCAGCGCACCAGTTCAGCCACGCCCTGCAGGGCAAGCAGCGCACCCGAAAGCGGGATAAGCGATTTGAAGAAGTAGATCTGGATACTGGCGGGGCTGTTGAAGCTCACTTCCTTGTAGCGCCAGCTGTCGGACGCAATCTCGTATCCGTACCACGCCAGTGCGAGTACGCCGGGGAAGAAGAACAGAAAATAAAGTACGAAATCCATGATCGCCTGCACCTTGACCGGGAACAGCCGGTACAAGACGTCAGCACGCACATGTGTGTCTTGCGCCAAGGCATAGGCACCGCACATCAGGAACAGCGCGCCATACATCTGGATCATCATGTCGAAGGCCCAGACAGTCGGGGCATTCAGAACATAGCGCACGAAGACCTCATAGGACACCGACAGCGTCAGGATGAGGATGCACCAGCCAAAGGCGCGCCCAACCCAGAGGCTGAGGCCTTCGATGGTGTGAACGAATTTCATGAGACTGCCGCTCCCTAGCAGATACTTCGAAGTCTTGGCGAATTGGTATCGCACGACGACGTCCGGGCATCGCATGGACGCCCGGACATCTTCCTATCGCCTTAGATCAACCGAAGTAGTGGTTGTAAGCAAGCTTGTAGTCTGGCTGGTTCAGGTTGAGATAGTTCATCACATCCTTCGCGTATGCCTTTTGCGACTCCATCACCTTGGCAAAGAACGGATCGTCTTCCGCGATGCGCGCCGTCACGACGTCCCATGCCTCCAGCTGGGCAGCCATGACGCTGTCAGGTGTGCGGTAGACATTAACGCCATCGGCTTCCTGCAGCTTGAGCAGGTCATCGGAGTAACGCTTGGTGTTCCCCCAATAGAAACCGGAGTTTTCCGCCATCGATGCGTTCTTGATGATCGCCTGATGTTCCGCCGACAGTGCGTTGAACTTGTCCTTGTTAATCGTGACCTCGAAGAATTCCTGGCTCTGGTGATAGGACGCCAGATGATAGTGCTTGGACACGTCCTGCATGCCAAAGTCGCGGTCTGAGGTCGGGTTGTTGAACTCGGCCGCGTCGATCAGACCGGACTTCATTGCCGGCTGGATTTCACCGCCCGGCAACTGCACAACAGACATTCCCATTTCAAGCAAGACGTCTGCGGCAAGACCAACTGTGCGATACTTCAGACCGTCCATCTGGCTTGCGTCTGTAATCTGCTCCTGGAACCAACCCAGGGGCTGTGCCGGCATTGGCGAGTTGAAGAACGACACCACATTAAGCCGCAGCGTGTCCATCAGCTCTTCGAAAAGCTCCTGACCGCCGCCCGCGTGGACCCAGCCCAGGACTTCCTGGCTTGACCAGCCAAAGCAAGGGCCGGTCCCGAACAGGGATGCCGCCTTGGATTTGCCGTACCAATACGCTGGCACGTAGTGGGCCGCATCCAGCACACCGCGGTGCACGGCGTCTTGCATCTGGCTCGTCTTCACAACCGAGTCGACGGAAAGAACTTCGATTGTCAGCGAACCGCCGGACATTTCGTTCACACGCGCGGCAAAGGACTGTGCGTTCTCCAAAAAGATGCCGCCGCCCCAGGCCGCTTGCATCTTGAGCGTCGTGCCGTGGCCGTCCGCGATCGCAGGGGTTGCCAATGCCGCGGCGCCGACAACCGCCGAACCGCGCAGAAATTTTCTGCGGTTAATAGTATCTGTCATGATTCCTCCCAAGGAAATATGTGACTCGCGCCTCTTTGAAGGGCCGGTTCACGTCTACGTCGTGAGCCTCGGGGTCATTATTGTACACAATGCCCATCGCTCTGAAAGTGCACTATGTCACCCCTCGCCCCGGGGTCCACGGAGACTGTAGAATAAAGGCGGCCCTAAACAAGGGCTACTTGGGGCACCTGACTGTCATCCTGCTTCTTTGTGATGGGGTTGTAGCACCCACAAGATCGGATTGGACCGTGAGCGTCTCTGCGGCCAGAGAGGACCAGATAGTCGACAAAATCCATATTTTTTTGGCGTTTAGGCCGCTTGCCTCACGAAAGCACCAGATCGCGATGGCGCCCGTTATTGCGGCGTAGCGACGAATAAGAAGGCAGAAAAAAATTTTGAAAATATCTGAAGTTCCCCAGTTTCTGTTGCCTCATGTGGGTAGTCGAAATGCATTCTTTGCCCAGACCAATACGAATCCGCATCGACGCACTTGTCCCATGCCATAATTGTATACACCTTAGTGCAGTCCCTCAGAACGTGAACGGGGCGCTTGATAAGTGGGGCTTGTTACCATGACCGATAGAAAACCCAGCCAACTTGACCGGGCCTTGCGTGGGCTAAGATCGCTTGTAATGAGCGGCGCATTTGAAGGTGGCCAGCGGTTATCCGAAGTCACGGTTGCCAAACAGCTCGGCACATCGCGCACACCGCTGCGTCAGGCGATGGACCGTTTGGTTGCCGAAGGATTGCTGGAACGGATCGAAACAGGCGGCTGCCGCGTGGCCACGTTTACCCGTGAAGACATCGCCGATGCGATAGAAGTGCGCGGAGTGATTGAAGGCACTGCAGCGCGTCTTGCTGCTGAACGCGGCGTTAAGCCGGAACAACTTGCGCATGCAAAGGCCGAACTGGACAAGATAGACAGCGCCATCGCGCATCCAGATGGTTTGGATTTCGACGCCTACGTTAGACACAACGCACGCTTTCACGAAATACTCGCAAGCCTTCCAGCCAGCCCCGTGATACAGAAAGAGATCGAGAGGATGATCCTTCTACCTTTCGCGTCGCCCTCTTCATTCTTGAGCGAACAGTCTGCGATGCCTGGCTTTCTTGCTTCGTTGCGACACGCGCAACATCAGCACCGCGGCATGATAGACGCCATAGAGAACCGCGAGGGTGCGCGCGCCGAGGCCATCACCCGGGAACATGCGCGGCTCGCACTTATCAATTTCAACCACTTCAGCGACAACCAACCGCTTGTGGGAAATGATGCCTCCGGATTGGCCTTCATTGCATCAACTTGAACTCCGACAGAAGGCCGCGCTTCCCCGCTGCAATATCGCGAGTTGAAGTGCACCTGAATCCGGTCAGGCAGTGCGCCACCTGATCGTGATGTCGGAGAGCTGACATAGGAACGGATGTCCGCAGCACTGAAATCATGCAGTACGCAGTGCTACCGATATGTATACTAGGATACTCAATCTGTGATGTTATCAGCGCATCTGGGTGCCAGTACGCATTCACATCTGTCCAGTCTGACTTGGTTGCGGGAGTAGGATTTGAACCTACGACCTTCAGGTTATGAGCCTGACGAGCTACCGGGCTGCTCCATCCCGCGCCAAGTCCGGTCTACTTACTCCCAGCATCAGCAAGGTTCAATACCCCAAAGGCAAGAACACGCAGTTTATTCACTGGCGGCCTACCCTTGGGGTTAGCTATTCAGAGCGTTAGAGGAAGAAGTCGCCGCCGCCGCCGCCGTCGCCATCGGATGCAAAAATCAAAACATCCAGAACAGCGGTAGAGCCACCTTCAATGGTGTATTCGAATTGTGTATTGGCGGTCTGATCATCTGTCAAGAAATCGAACTGCCCGTTAGCCGAGAAGTCCACCACACCATCAGCATCCACCATAAGCAAACCGCCGTTTGACCCCACGAAAACAGTACCAAGGACCAGTTCGGATCCATTCACACCGATTACATCACCCTGATAAGGACCATCTTCGGTCGTATCATTGTCAATGAGCGCGAATTGGAAGTTGTCCAGCGGATCCCCGAAACCGAAGTCGTTGAAGGTTTCTTCGTTGGACACGGTCATGGAATCGTCCACGGCAACGTTGAGAGAGACCGGAGGTTCGACAACCTCAGGCTCCGACGTTCCGCCAATCTTGACGGACCCGTCACGATCGCCGTCAGCTTCACCGACCGAAGTCAGGCGGACCGCGAAGTCCTGGTTCATGATGTCATTGATCGTCAGCGGTGCATCGCTTGATGTGGACAGCTGGAAAGACGTGGATTGGATATCATCCTCGCCAATGCCCTGGGTGCCAAACTGTACCCCGATATCGAACTTGCCTGCGTCTTTCGCCACTTCGCCATTGACGTTGTTGTAGCTGTCGACTTTCGTCACGCCGTCGGCTTTCATCACCTCACCTGTCAGGTCGGTCCCTGACACAGAAAGGTCGCCAAGAATTGAATCATCCGCAAGGTCGAAGAACAAACCGTTCAGATCGCCAATCACGCCTGTGTCATTCAGCACGTTGACCTCGAAGCTCAGGCCGTCGGCGGTTTCCGAAACGGTGATCCCGATCTCCACACTCCCGTCGGTCAACTCAAAATATATGGTATCCATTTTCCATCCTCATGTTGTCGTCCCCAATGACAACATCGAGCCAGATTGCGGTGTCACGAAGGCTATTGAGAGGCGTCGCGAAGAACATTGAACGCATCTTGAGCAAGAGTTTAGCGACGATATTCAGACGCTCAAATGGCGCAGAACAGAAAGAAAGCTGCTAGCCCGTAGAAGGATTTCATATAGGGGTATGGAACATCGGTAGAGAGATACGGCCCGAAGGACTTGCTAGGTTTGGCGATGACCTACTCTCCCACGTCTTAAGACGCAGTACCATCGGCGCTAAGGCACTTAACGGCTGGGTTCGGGATGGGACCAGGTGTTTTGCTCTCGCTATGATCACCAAACCAAGTAAATCCTTCGGGTTGTCCAAGTCAGCACAATAACGTGCTGTGTATGCTTTTGATAAGATGTAGAAAATCTTGCTTCTACTGGATCAAATCAAGCCTATCGAGCAATTAGTACCAGTCAACTGAACGTGTTACCACGCTTACATCTCTGGCCTATCGACGAGGTGGTCTACCTCGGCTCTCAGGGATACCTTGTTTTGAGGGGGGCTTCCCGCTTAGATGCCTTCAGCGGTTATCCTGTCCGATCATAGCTACCCTGCACTGCTGCTGGCGCAACAACAGGTCCACCAGTGGATCGTTCACCCCGGTCCTCTCGTACTAGGGGCAACTCCTCTCAAGTATCCTACACCCACGGAAGATAGGGACCGAACTGTCTCACGACGTTCTAAACCCAGCTCACGTACCTCTTTAAACGGCGAACAGCCGTACCCTTGGGACCTGCTCCAGCCCCAGGATGAGATGAGCCGACATCGAGGTGCCAAACACTGCCGTCGATATGGACTCTTGGGCAGTATCAGCCTGTTATCCCCGGCGTACCTTTTATCCGTTGAGCGATGGCCCTCCCACTTGGGACCACCGGATCACTATGGCCGTCTTTCGACTCTGCTCGACTTGTCAGTCTCGCAGTCAGGCTGGCTTCTGCCATTGCACTCAACGAGCGATTTCCGACCGCTCTGAGCCAACCTTCGCGCGCCTCCGTTACGATTTAGGAGGCGACCGCCCCAGTCAAACTACCCGCCACACAGGGTCCCGGATCCGGATAACGGACCGCGGTTAGACATCAAGCAGAACAAGGGTGGTATCTCAAGGGTGGCTCCACCGAAACTGGCGTTCCGGTTTCAAAGCCCACCACCTATCCTGCACATGTTCGGCCTAATGCCAGTGTGAAGCTGTAGTAAAGGTGCACGGGGTCTTTCCGTCTAACCGCGGGAAACCTGCATCTTGACAGGTAATTCAATTTCGCTGAGTCTATGTTGGAGACAGCGGGGAAGTCGTTACGCCATTCGTGCAGGTCGGAACTTACCCGACAAGGAATTTCGCTACCTTAGGACCGTTATAGTTACGGCCGCCGTTTACCTGGGCTTCAATTCAAGGCTCTCACCTCTCCTTTTAACCTTCAGGCACCGGGCAGGCGTCAGACCCTATACGTCGTCTTGCGACTTCGCAGAGCCCTGTGTTTTTAATAAACAGTCGCCACCCCCTGGTTTGTGCCCCCAGCCCCTAGTTGCCTAGGAACCGGGCCTCCTTCTCGCGAACTTACGGAGGTATTTTGCCGAGTTCCTTCAACATAGTTCTCTCAAGCGCCTTGGTATTCTCTACCAGTCCACCTGTGTCGGTTTAGGGTACGATCTAATGATGGAGCTATTTCCAGGAACTCCTAAGCAGCCCATTCAATCCAATAAGGATGAACTACCCTCGGAATTCGTCACTTCCATCTGGCCCAGGAATATTAACCTGGTTCCCATCGACTACGCCTTTCGGCCTCGCCTTAGGGGTCGGCTTACCCTGCTCAGATTAGCTTTAAGCAGGAACCCTTGGACTTTCGGCGAGAGTGTCTCTCACACTCTTTGTCGCTACTCATGTCATCATTCTCACTAGTGATCTCTCCACCGGATCGCTCACGCGCCAGCTTCACAGAAAACTCCGCGTCTCCAATACACCCTAGGGTGTGAAGGAGACATGGAATTATGTCACACTACGCTCTGCTACCATGCAATAAATGCATCCTCAGCTTCGGCTCATGGCTTGAGCCCCGTTACATCTTCGCCGCAAGACAACTTATTTAGACCAGTGAGCTGTTACGCTATCTTTAAAGGATGGCTGCTTCTAAGCCAACCTCCTGGTTGTTTTGGTCGTCTCACCTGCTTTCCCACTTAGCCATGAATTAGGGGCCTTAGCTGGAGGTCAGGGTTGTTTCCCTCTTCACGACGGACGTTAGCATTCGCCGTGTGTCTGCCATCTAGTACTCCTCGGTATTCGGAGTTTGGTTAGGATCAGTAAGCCTGTGGGGCCCCATTACCCATCCAGTGCTCTACCCCCGAGGGTATTCGGATGACGCTCTACCTAAATAGATTTCGCAGAGAACCAGCTATCTCCGAGTTTGATTGGCCTTTCACCCCTAGGCACAGCTCATCCCGATCCTTTTCAACGGATGTGGGTTCGGTCCTCCAGTAAGTGTTACCTTACCTTCAACCTGGCCATGCCTAGATCACTCGGTTTCGGGTCTGATCCCACGAACTCAACGCCCTATTAAGACTCGCTTTCGCTGCGCCTACACCTAACGGCTTAAGCTTGCTCGTGAGACCAAGTCGATGACCCATTATACAAAAGGTACGCTGTCAGGGCGCAAGGCCCCTCCAACTGATTGTAGGCGTTCGGTTTCAGGTACTGTTTCACTCCCCTCGTCGGGGTGCTTTTCACCTTTCCCTCACGGTACTGGTTCACTATCGGTCAGTAAGGAGTACTTAGCCTTCGAAGGTGGTCCTCCGATCTTCAGACAGAATTTCACGTGTTCCGCCCTACTTAATACGTCCAATCATGCTTCTTATACGGGACTATCACCCACTCTGGTTGCGCATTCCAACGCATTCTAACCACACTCATGGCTCGGCTGGTCCCCGTTCGCTCGCCGCTACTAGGGGAGTATCAATTGATTTCCTTTCCTCCGGGTACTTAGATGTTTCAGTTCCCCGGGTTTGCTTTTTTAACCCTATGTATTCAGGTTAAAAATACCTGTTTTACCGCATTATTAGCTGATCCGAAGATCAATAATAACACAGTATCAGGTGGGTTGCCCCATTCAGAAATCTATGGATCAAAGCCTATTCTCGGCTCCCCATAGCTTATCGCAGAGTATCACGTCTTTCATCGCCTCTTACTGCCAAGGCATTCACCAAACGCCCTTTTCGCGCTTGATTTGATCCAGAAAAAGCAAGACTTGCGTCTCGCGCGATCCACAGAAGCTGGTAAGAAACTGTAGATCCTTATCCTGGTTCAAAAGCATACTTTCCCGCCCGCTTCATGTCGGTGAAGCGGACAATTGAGACACGCATATAGCTGCCAGCCGTGCGGGCAAGCAGCGTCATGTCTCGGGTTAGTGTACTTGACTTGGACAACGCTGTTCTTTTTCAGCAGGCATACGTGATCTTGGCCGAGGAAACAGCCGCCAAAACGCTTGCATCAGACCCGAAGGCCGTCAGCACCAAACTGAGATCATCGCCTAACGCGGCGGGATCAAACAGTGTTGATTGTTACTTTGAGATTGCTCTCAAAATAACTGTATCTCTCTAAACGATGTCAAAACCGTGCGTCCGAAGACCACGATCGCGTCCGATTGGACGAGTAAATGCGCGGTAGCGCACTTACTGATCTAATCAGCAATATTTGAACCAATCCGGCAAGGTGGTACGCAGATCAAGTCGGATTGAACTGGCGCGAACGATGCCACCATCCACAACTGAATGAGATGAAACCGCATTGTAGGCATCAAGCGAAGCCTTGCACCATTCAACCGGCTCAAGTGAATTAAATCGCTTCACGAACTTCTTCGCATCTGCTTCTGCGTCAAGCCAGGCCTTTCCAGGCAATCCTGGC